>CAIYEN010000244.1 GCA_903925205.1 uncultured Opitutia bacterium
CACCGACCGCATCCTGATTTTGGAAGACGTGAAGAAGGACGGCAGTTACTCCAAGGTCACGGTCTTCAAGGACGGACTCAATCTCGTCTCCGGCATCGAAGTCGGCCACGGCGGCGTCTGGGTCGGCGCGGCTCCGGAATTTCTCTTCATCCCGAAGGACGCGGACGACAAGGCGGGCCAGCCAGTCGTGCTGCTCGACGGCTGGGGCTTCCACGACACGCACGAGACGCTCAACAGCTTCGTCTGGGGTCCGGATGGCTGGCTCTACGGCAACCACGGCGTGTTCACGCACTCGGTCGTCGGCAAGCCGGGCACGACCGACGACAAGCGCGTGAAGATCAACGCCGGTGTCTGGCGCTTCCATCCGACGCGCCACGTCTTCGAGGTCTTCGCCGAGGGCACGAGCAATCCCTGGGGCCTCGACTTCGACGCGCGCGGCGAGTTCTTCAACACGGCCTGCGTGATCCCGCATCTCTATCACATCCTTCCCGCCGCGCGTTACCAGCGTCAGGCCGGCCAGCACTTTAATCCTTTCACCTACGACGACATCAAGACGATCGCCGACCACGCGCACTATGCGGGCGGCCGCATCCATCGCCCGGATCCGCTCAAGGTCCCGGAAAGCACTGACGCCGTCGGCGGCGGCCACGCCCACTCGGGCCTGGCGATCTATAACGGCGACAACTTCCCTGAAGCCTACCGTGGGATGCTCATCTTCGGCAATCTCCACGGCCATCGTCTCGTCTCGGATCAGGTCGTGCCCGAGGGCAGCGGTTTCGCCGGCCGGCACGGCAACGACTTCCTGCGCAGCAACGACGCCACGTTCATCCCGGTGTCGCAACGCGTCGGCCCTGACGGCGCTCTCTACGTCAGCGACTGGTCCGACGTCCAGGTCTGCCACAATAACACCCAGGAGATCTGGGACCGCACCAATGGCCGCCTCTATCGCGTCAGCTACGGCAACCCCGCTAACCGTTCGGCCGACCTCGCTCGCATCCGCGACGACGAGCTCGTCGAGATCGCGCTATCCGATGCGAACGAATATTATGTCCGTCAGGCGCGCAAGGTGCTCTCCGAGCGCAACCTGTCCGGAAAGTTGCCGATGGCCGCGTCGGCCCGCGAGAAACTGCGCGTTGCTCTCGCCGCGGATGCGAATTCGGTCCGCCGCCTGCGCGCGCTCTGGACATTGCAGTCAACGAGCCTGCTCGATGACGCGCTCCTCGCTGGCGCACTCAAGGACTCCGACCCTTCCGTCCGCGGCTGGTCCGTCCGTCTGATCTCCCAGCAATGGACTGCCGGCGTGCCGGCCCTCGCCGGTCTCGCGAAGACAGAAGCCTCCGCGCAGGTCCGCCGCGAGCTCGCCTCCGCCTTGGGCTACCTTCCGCTCGCCCAGCGCGCCGCGATCGCCGAACCGCTGCTCGCCCGCGAGGAAGACGCCAAGGACCATAACATCCCGTTGCTCCTCTGGTATGGTATCGAACCGTTGGTCGGCGCCGATGCCGCCCGGGGCCTTGCCCTTGCCGCCGTCTGCCGCCATCCGCAGACGACCGACTTCGTCTATCGTCGTCTGGCCAGCGATGCCGGCGCCCGTGCCCAGGTGCTGGCCATCGCCGCGCGCGAGACCGACGCCGCCCGCCGCGCGACGCTCGTGAGCCGCGTGGTCGACGGCGTCCGTCAGGCCGGTGCGTTCGCCGCGCCTGAAGGCTGGGCCGCGTTGGTCGCCGGACTTCGCCAAGGCGCTTCGCCCGACCTGCTGGCGAACCTCAACGAACTCGACGCCCTCACCGGCGACGAGGCCAGTCGCGCCTATTATCGCGGCCATCTCGCCGACGAAAAAGCCCCGCTCCCCGCCCGTCAGCGCGCCCTCGCCGTGCTGGTCGCTTCGCGCGATCGCGGCGCCGCCCCGGTAATCCACCGGGTCTTCGCCGAGAAATCCACGCCGTCGTTCCGCCGCGCGCTCATCCAGGCCCTCGCGACCGTGGGCGACGCCGAATCGCCGGCCGTGCTGATCGGACGCTTCGCGGTCTTCACGCCCGAGCAGCTGGGCGACGCCGTCGCCGCGCTCGCGGGCAAGGCCGCCGGCGGCAAGGCGCTCCTCGCCGCGGTGTCCGCGGGCAAGGCCGACAAGGCCCTGCTTTCGCCGCTCGTGGTGCGTCAGCTGAAGTCGCTCGGCGACCAGGAACTCGACGCGCAGCTCGCCGCCATCGTCGGCGTGGTCAACGCGACCAAGGCCGACTTCGCCAAGAACAAGGCCAAGTATGAGGCCATGCTTAATCCCGTGGCCGTGCGCAAGGGCGACATTGCGGCCGGCCGCCAGCTGTTCACCTCGACCTGCGGTATCTGCCATACGTTCGGCTACGTCGGAAACCAGGTCGGCCCTGGACTCGCCGGTTCCAATATCGGCAAACTCGATTACTTCCTCGAGAACGTCCTCAACCCTAACGGCGTCATCGGCAAGGACTACCAGCTCAACGTCTTCAAGCTCAAGAGCGGCGCCACCATGAGCGGCATCGTCCAGTTCGAGGACGCGCAGTCGTTCCGCCTCGCGCTACCGGGCGGCGTGAAGTTCACGATCGCCAAGGGCGAGGTCGAGAAGCGCGAGACCCTTGCGGTGTCGCTCATGCCTGAGGGCCTGCTCGACGCGCTGACCAAGGAGCAGGTGATCAACCTCGTGGCGTACCTGCAGTTCCCTGACGGTTTTCCCCTCACCGCGCCGGGCGTCTGGCGTCTCGAAGGCGCCATCGAAGGCGAAACCCTGAAGGTGCTGGCCGTCACCGGCGGCAAGGCCGCCAGTCAGAAGATGGGTGGATTCAAGGCCAGCCGCTGGAGCGGCAACGACCACCTCTGGTGGACCGGCGGTAAGGTCGGCGACACGCTCACGCTCGCGCTACCGGTCTCCGCCAAGGGCACCTACGAGGTGAAATTCGTCGGCACCAAGGCCCATGATTACGGCCAGTTTGAACTCCGTCTCGACGGTAAGCTGCTCGGTGACGAGGCCTATGATTTCTACAATCCGGCCGAAGTCGTCACCACCGGAGAACTCAATGGCGGCCGCCATGAACTCGACGTCGGCGTGCACCGCCTCGAGATCAAGATTCTTGCGCCCAATCCCGCCGCCACACCGAGGAATATGTTTGGGTTGGATTATGTTAAACTAGAGAAGAAGTGAGGGGAGGACAGAGGACGGAAGGCGATATAAGAAGATGGGGTAGATATAAGACAAAGATGAAGATAAGAAGAATAATAAGAGATATTAAATGGTTACCAATATAAAAGAGATATATGACAGATGTAGTATTGAAATTATACCAA
>CAIYEN010000245.1 GCA_903925205.1 uncultured Opitutia bacterium
CCGAAGTCAGGAAGCCCGAGGGGTTGCCACTGAGTGGGTAGTACGTCGTGGCCGCAGTGGCTGAGGTCAGGTACGCCGACAGGTCAACGGCCAGATTGCCAGCCGTGACAGCCAGGGGAGCCGTGACGCTGGTGATGTAGTTAGCGGGCAGGGTCAGCCAAGCGGTATCGTAGGAGACACCCGATGCCTTGACTAGGTACTGTCCAGTGCTCCCGCCAGAGGGGACGCCCACGCCAGGGGAACCCACGCCGACGGTGAGGACGGCAGGGGCGGTTGACCCGGTGGTCGTCGAAACTGCTCCGGGGATGGTGATGGTGAGGGCCATGAAATTAGACGGTGACCTGGCCGATGATGTCTAGGCGCATGGTGTCCGAGTAGAAGACGGTCGAGCCCTGAGAAAACTTGATGTCCCAGCGAGCCGTGCCGATGGCCCAGTCAGCGGTCGAGCCCGAGTAGTTTGCGGTAAAGGACAGGAAGTCGACGGCGACCACCACGGTCAGGTCGTACTCGTTGCGATCCGCGTCTACGATGGTCGAGGTGACGGTCACGCCGCTCAGGGTCTGGATGGCCGGAGGGGCTTCAGGGGTAAAGACGGTCGAGGAACCGAAGTTCGTGCCGCGCTTAAAGGTGACGGTGTTGCAGCTCATCGGGTCTTAAACTTGCCCCGATTGGAAGGGGTGGGGCGGGGTATCAGGTAACTCGCGTGAACTTGCCCAGGCTAAGGACGTAAGACGGCAAAAGCGTTGGAGTGAATGACTGTCCCCCCGTGAAAGCATCGGTCGTCACAGTGAGAGTCTCAGAGGTATCGAAGGTGGCGGTTTCTCCAATAATTTGAAGCCTTGTATTATCCTCGATGCCGGCACCAACTAGCTGATAGCCTCCACTGCTTACTGGCTGAAGGGATGGCTGTCCAAAGAAAGTCCTAGGAGTATTCCATGCCCTGATAAAATTGCCGTCGGTTGGGTAAAGTCCCGTTACATACTCAACGTTAAAAGAATAACCGCTGCCCTGTCCTTCGCCGTTATTAATTATGGTACGAAGGGCTCCCCAAGTCGCAAATGTCGCCGAGTCTCCAATGATGAAAGCCATCAGATTCTTGCGTAGAAATACAAAGCCGTATCGGTGCCGACCTTGATGCGATCACCCCAGAGCGAGCCGGTGACGTATTGGACAACGGTGCAGACCGGGCCTGTGCCCTCTGTAGCCACGGCCAGAAGAACATAGCCGTAGGTATCAGTATCGGCCAGCTCGACATCTGAGCAAATAATGCGGGGATACTCTGCCGCGGTATCGTCGGTGCCAGGGAAGGCGCCGCTAGTCGCATCCACGCCAGCCCGCAGGTAGATATAGCACTTGTGAGTCGTCGCGTCGAAGGGCGTAAGGACCGAGACAGGCCAGTCAGGCAGGCCGCCAGCCGTACGATTTAGGAGCACCCAGACGCTGTCCTCATCAATCTGGGCGACGTTATTGTTGAGCGTACCAGGGACGACCTGATAAAGCCAAGCGCTGCCAGCCGAGTCGTAGGTGATGTTGATGACCTTAAACGGGTGCTGGTTTGCTCCGCTTTCATACCAATCAGTGAACTGAGAATCGATGCTTAGACTCGATTGTTTATTTGAATTGTTAAAATTATAGCCCGAACCTTTTCCGACTGCCATGGTTTATGCGGTGGCCGCAAAGTATACTTTGCGCGACCAGCCCTCCCTTGAGTATCGGATTTCATAACTAATTTTCAGGACATAACCTGCATACCGTTCAATATTCACATTTGAAAGCAAGAGCGTAGGTCCGAACTCACCGTCTCCGTTTGCTGGAATGTAATCTGGCAGAAGGTCGATGGTGAAAGTGCCGCCCCAATCCGCATTGTTTGAAGACGCTCCTAGCAAATCAATGAAGTCAGCAGTGGCGCCTGTATCTGTCGTATAAAAGAACCCGGTGAAGGTCGTCGTAGGCGTCAGATAATTGGTCTTGCCATACAGTTCACGGACACGCGGATCCACGAAACCGATGAAACGTCCGCCACTTGCTTTTTCAAAACAAGCGCCATTATCTCCAATGCGAGATTTAGCTGGAGAACCAGTGCTATCTTTAACCGTAGGTCCAAGGTCACTTTCAGGGTAGACAGGCGCGGAAGTCGTACCCGTTCCAACTCCTGCGATGGGGCCATCCCATCCCGCAGCTTGTTCGAGGAAATTTATATGGGTCGTGATATTCTCGGAGCCAAGGGAGTTGCTCGCGATCATCTGCGGAAATGTATACGCAGAACCAGTGTAGCTAGTATCGATGCCAACATAGTCTACCGTGATCGTGGCGATATTTAGAGCGTCATAAGAAACGCCTACCTTGTGCGCTTTCATGTACGAGTAGCCAGAGTCAGGATGAGATGATCCGATGACTGCCACGTTGAAGTTTCCATCCTTGTCCGACTTGAATACGCAGGTTCCGGTCATCAGGCCGAAGCCGTCGCCCTGTATCTTCCAGCCAGGCTGTAGGATGGCGTCGTCTAATGTGTTCCCTTGTTCGATAATAGCCATATGTGTAAATTATAGGTTAGCCATAGAGGCGGCGGCGCGGTTTGCGTTAACGTCTTGTTTGGTAAAGTCGTCGTAGTTGCCCTGCTTGCTTGTGCCAGCAATCTGCTCGAGGAGCCCGGTTTGTTTCTTCGATTCAGTAAGCGCTTCGTCCATCGCCTGAAGGACAGGGTTAGCGCCGACGCCTACGACGTTGGAGAAGCCTTCAGGGCCCTTAAAATTATTTTCCTTAGTGGCTTTTTCTGCGTCAAATATCCCGGCATAACGCTTTCCTTCCGGGCTTTTAAGAAAGGCATCCAGCGCAATCTTTTGGATATCTGCAGCTTGAGACATATCACCTTCTCCAGTCAAAAGGGTGGCACGGCTAGTCGCATATGCTTCTTCCATAATCTTTTTACCCTCCTCGGTTTCCTGCAAAAATCTAAGAGTCATTTCTTCGCGGCCAGCCTTGACCTCTTTCTCTTCCTTCTCGCGAGCATCCTTGGCCTTGAAAAAGTTTGCCATCTTAGTCTCTTCTTCCGTGTTAAGTTTGCTCTTTCCTTCGGCAATTCGGTTCAACCCATCGGTCGCCAATTGTTTGGCCTCAGCGATAGAATTACTTACAAAGCCAATGATACCTGAGATGATGGCAAGCGGTCCGGCGAAGGAAAGGAACACCGACGAGATTGTGTTTCCGAAGGTCTTGCCAATCTTGTCGAACTGCGAGCCGACCGCGGAGGTTGCCTTGGTCGTGGTTTGTTCCAGGGCGCCGCCGGAAGTCCCGACCTTAACCCCAGAGGCACGCTTCTCTAGGCTGGCAATGGCTTCCTTCGCACGATCTACGGCCTGCGGGACGTCCGAGGTCGTCTGGATGTTAAGCTCGAGGGATTGTGCCATCGTCGGTTTCCTTTGCAGGATTGGAAGCACCCGAGGCAGCGGCCAAGAAGTCCCTGACCTCCTCGTCGGCCATGAAGACCTCCTCCTCTGGCGACATCACCGAGACGTCTGCACCGTTACGCACTCCGAAGGCTGTGTTCATCCAGATAGCCTGACACTCCGGCATCTCCCAAGCCCGTTGCTCTGGGATACCGTTAGCGATAAGGTTAGTGACTATAGCCAGGGCCCACGGGATGCCCTTGCCTCCGCCGCCCTTGGTCTTGGCCTGCTCCCAGAATTTAGGCCAGTGGCCGACTAGGATGTACGACGAGAAGATACCGAGTAGGTGCTGAAACTCCTTGGGGTTACGTTCGAGTCGGATGACGCGCCAAGTATCAGCAATGCCAAACTTGCCGATGGGTTCCTCGGCGCACAGCCTGACGGCGAGGATAAGGTCGGCAGGGGTGATATCCCGTGATCCGTCTATCAGCGGGGACTGGAAGGCTTCGAGACGTACCCGGTACTTGAGGCACCATGGGTAAAGCGAACGACCCAGCAGCCGAAAAGGTGCCGGGTCGATGAAGGCAGCGAGGAAGCGTTTGTCCATGCCGCCTAGTGTAGCCCACTTGGGGCTAAGTCAATTAGGCAGGCGTAATGCCTTCGTAATCGATGGCCGTCACGGTGACCGCGGTAAAGCCCTTGTTGGAGCCCTTCTCGTCAATCTTGGTGATGGTACCGACAAAGGAAACGGAGGCAGAACCAGACGGGTAGGCCGTGGCGGCGTTGAGCGTGAAGCTGATGGTAGCACCAAGGGTCGGCATACTTGAGGTTTTGCAGATGCCCTCCACAGTTATCTCACTTTTTCTGTCGTCGAGCCTATGGGTCTTGGTCAGGCCGGACTCGTCGACCACCGTGGCCTCGGAGTTGAACGAGGAGGACAGGCTGTAGGACTGCACAAACAGGTTGGTGACAGTTCCTGCGACACCGTAAAGACAGGTGGTTCCGTTAGAGATAGCGGCCATTTGAATATGCTCGGTTTGGTAACCTTACGCGGGGAAGACCGCCAGCAGGTCGAAGGTGAACGAGGTCGCCCAGGAGCGTTCGTCGACTCCTTCGTCTTCGGACTGCATGGTGACGTCGTAGCAGGATGCGTCGCCCGTGGCCGTGAAGGCCGCCTTGATGGAGGTCAGGTCACGCATATTTCCGGAGAGCGCAGCGCAGCGGAGGCGGTGATCGGCGAGGGTCGTGTCGTCGGCATTCGAGAACAGGGTGATGCGGACCGAGCAGCTGAAGTTACCGAGGCCTTCGGGGAGGTCGCTAGGAGCCCGGGCGGCCTCGCAGAGCACGATGGCCTTGGGTAAGGTCTGGGTGGCCGCGCTATCGCCCGTGAGGAAGGCGATGGTAGTCAGCCCGGTCTGGGTCGAGAGGTAGGTCGAGACGGTAGACTCGACGATGTGACGGATGCTCTTCGTACCCATTGTACCTTTGCCTTGATTGGTAGGGAAAGGGGCTTGACGGACGGGGGCAGGGATGCTTTGCTTCAATCGTTCCACCAATGCTCTGCCAACAGAACCCAGTCTTAGTCGCCTTCTTCGCCATCTTCGAGGACGCGGTACCCCGCCAGCCCAAGCCCCGCAGCTCGAAGCGCCGTGGCATTCCGATGCTGGCCCGCCTATATGATGGCACCCTACCCGATTCCTATGTCTGCGAGCCCAAGGTCGACGGCCTGCGCGTGATCATAACCGCCGACCTGTCCACCCGCCGCGTCGATTTCGCCACGCGCAACGGTAACCCGATGCCCTCCCTTGACCATATGGCTGACGAGGTGCTGTTCCTGCTCTCTGGCCGTGAGGGCGTCTGGGTGCTCGACGGCGAGGCCGTGTCTGGCAAGTCGTTCTTTACCTCGGTCGGTGACCTCCGCTCCGAAGCTCCTGCCGACGATGCCCGGGTCTGGCTGTTCGACCTGCCCTCCGTGGCTGGCGATTACAGCACCCGCCGTGCCTCGCTGGAGGCTTTGTTTGCTCAGTCCTACCCTTCCTCCCTCCTGCTTATCCCGAGCGTCTCCTGCACCCCCGAGGACGCCTTTGTTCGCTTTACCTCCGAGGGCTTCGAGGGGGCCATGGTCAAGGACACCGCCGCCCCCTACGCCCACGGCATCCGCTCTAGGGCTTGGCTCAAGGTCAAGGACGCCGACACTACGGACGGTCAGATCATGGACGTGGTCGAAGGCACGGGCAAATGCGCGGGGATGGCCGGGCACATCGTCGTGCGCTGCGGACGCCGAGACGTCAGCGTCGGCACGGGCATGGATGACGCCACCCGCCGATCACTCCTGGCTAACCGCTCTCAGCTCATCGGCCAGACCGCCGAGGTAGACTTTCAG
>CAIYEN010000246.1 GCA_903925205.1 uncultured Opitutia bacterium
ACCAACCCCATCTTTGCGACCGAAGCATTGCAGAAGGTGATTGCCGAGCCTTCTTTGCGTCGGGGCGCCTATCGGCCCGAAGTGGACCGTTTCATCTCGGGCGGGGTTTTCGCGACGCCGGCCTTGGATGCCGCGACGGAGAAGCTCAAGGAATATTATGGTCAGATGGGCTACTTAAACGCCCAAGTCGAAGCGGTGCGTGCGCCCAACTTGCAGACCGGCGTCATCGACGTCTCCTTCAAGATTCAGGAAGGCGAGCGGTTCACCGTCCGGTCTTTGGACATTCAGGGGAACACTAAGACGCGCTCGTCGGTGATCGCCCGTGAACTGGCGTTAAGCCCTGGGGAAGTCTTTGACTTGGCCCGCGCCCGCGTCTCGGAGGCGCGCCTCCGGAATACGCAGTTCTTTGAGGAAGTCCGCGTCATCCCCGTGCCATCGCCGGTCCCGAACCAGAGCGACCTCCGCGTCATCGTCAAGGAAGGCAGCACGGGCTCGGTCACCTTTGGCGCTGGTTATAGCACCGTCGAGCAGCTCGTCGGTTATGTCGAATATTCCGAAGGCAACTTCGACTACACCAATCCCGAGGGCTGGTACCGTGGCGGCGGCCAGAAGTTCCGCGTCAAGGTGCAGGCCGGCAGTGTCTCGAATTCGTTCGAGCACTCCTTTGAGGAGCCCGCCCTGTGGGAGCGCGACCTCGCGGTCGGCTACAAGATCGAACGCCGTTACACCGGCTACTTCTCGGCGAACTACAATGTCGTGAACGAGGGTTTCGGCGTCTATGCCCGCCGCCGTTTATTCGGTGCGGTCGAAGGTCGCATTGCCTATGATCTCCGCCGCGTCAGCGTCGGTAACGTCACCGCGACCGCCCCCCTCGACGTCAAGGCGGAGGATGGCCATCCCAAGACGATCTCCTCCGTGACCCTTTCGTTGGTGCAAGACACCCGCGACGAATACAATTTCCCCACCAAAGGTTCGCGCCTTTCCCTCTCCGAGGAAATCGCCGGCAATGGCCTCGGCGGTAGCTTGGATTACTTTAAGACGGAACTGCGCACGGGGAAGTGGTTCCTGCTTTCGCCGACCGCGGAGCAAACCTTTGGCGTCATCGGCCGCGTTGGGACCATTGCTGGCTCCGGCGGCAACCTGCCGTTCTACGAACGCTTCTACCTCGGCGGTGCCTACGATATGCGTGGCTTCGACTATAATGACATCGGGGCGGCCGCGACGTGGGATACCACGAACGGCAACCAGCCGGTCGGGGGCCTGACCTACGGTTACTTCAGTGCGGAGTACACCATCAAGGCGGCCGACAACCTGCGATTCGCGGCTTTTTATGACTATGGTTTCGTCAATAAAGACGCCGCCAAGTTCAGCCTCTCGGAAGCGAATTCCGACCTCGGGGTCGGGATGCGTATCCTGCTCGGGGGTGCGGTCATGCGCCTTGATTTCGGCTACCCGCTCCAGACCACGAAGAACCCCGCGACGGGCTTGGACCTCAATGGTGGCGGGATGAAGTTCAACTTTAGCTTCGGGACCGTCTTTTGATTGCCAACCCTTCGGCCAACCTCCTTCCTTGCCTAACTATGAAGTCCTTTTTCCTAGCCCTCGCTTTCGCCGCCGTGACCTTGCGCGCCGCGGCTCCTAACATCGGGGTCGTCGACGCCGAAGAAGTGATGAAGAAGTACGGCAAGGCCGTCGCCATCCAGGGCGAAATCCAGAAGTCCAAGGACGCCGCCCAGGCCGCTATCAATGAGCGCGGCAAGGAAGTGGAAGGTATGATTGCCGAACTCCAAGCCATCCAGAAGCGCGGCCAGAGCCCGCTCCTTAGCGAGGCTGGTAAGAAGTCGGTCCAAGCCGAACTGCAGAGCAAATCGGAAGTTTTCCAGCAGCGCCGCGGTGAGCTCGAGAAGTTCATCCAGGAAGCCAACGCCACCATCCAGCAGCGTCAGGCCGAGATGACCAAGACGATTGGGGCTGAGGTTCGCGCCGAAGTGGAAAAGATTTCCAAGGTCAAGTCGCTCCAGCTCGTCCTGCCGAAGGGCGTCTCCCTTTATACCGACGCTTCGTTGGATATCACCGACGAGGTCATCAAGGTCCTGAACGATGGCTATAAGCCCGCCCCCGCCCCGGTTGCTCCCGCCGCCCCGGCAGCACCAGTGGCACCCGCTGGCGACAAGCCGGCCGCCAAATAAGCCTAACCGCCCCTGCCAGTCAGGGGCGCTTTGTTTCAGCCCATGTCCATCTCACTCGACACCCAACAACTCGTCGCCCTCACGGGTGCGACGAAGGTGGATGGCGAGTATCCAGGGAAGATTCAGTCCTTAGCTTCCTTGGCCGAAGCTGGTCCGCAGGACCTGTCTTTTTTAGGTAATCCGAAGTATGCGACCGAAGTCCCGACCTCTCAGGCCGGCATCATTCTGGTACCGCTCGATTACGTGGGGCAGCCCGCCGCTGGGCAGGCATTCCTCCGCGTGGCGAAGCCTTCTTATGCCTTGGCCCTCGTTTGTGCCGCTATCGAGGCCCGGCTTTGGCCGAAGCCGGCCGCTGGCATCCATGCAACCGCGGTGGTCGACTCCACGGCGGTCGTCGATGCCTCTGCCCAGGTCGGCCCGCTGTGCGTGATCGGCGCCGGGGCGCACATCGGCGCGGGTGCCGTGCTGGAGGCTCATTGCTTTATTGGCGTGCAGGCCGTGGTTGGTGCCGGTTGCTGGCTCAAAAATGGGGTGACGATCGCCGATTATTGCCACCTAGGGGCGCGCTGTCGCCTGCAGTCGGGTGTGGTCGTGGGCTCCGATGGTTTCGGCTATGAACCAGCGGGTGGTCAAATCCACCGCATTCCGCAAATCGGCAATGTCGTCCTCGGAGAGGATGTCGATGTCGGTGCCAATACGACCATCGATCGCGCGCGCTTCAGTCAGACCGTCATTGGTCGCGGCACGAAAATCGATAACTTGGTCCAGATCGCCCATAACGTCCGTATCGGCCAACAGTGCCTCATCACCGCTCAGGTCGGTATCGCCGGCAGCACCACGCTGGGCGATTTCTGCGTGTTAGGCGGACAGTCGGGCGTGGCAGGTCACCTTAATCTCGGCCACCGCGTCCAACTAGGCGCCCAGACGGGTGTATTCGTGGATATCCCTGAGGGCGGCTTTTATAACGGCACGCCCGCCATTCCGATTGGCTTGGAGCGTCGGTTGGTCGTGTTGTCCCGAAAACTCCCCGAGTTGTTCAAAAAGGTTGATTCGCTGGTCGCGTCCTTGGACGCTGGAGGCCGTTCCAATCCATGACCTTGCCCGCGATGAAAATCTTCACTGGGAACGCCAATCCGGCGCTCGCCCAGGAAATCTGCCAGAACCTCGGCGAGCCGCTGGGTTCCGCGACGGTAAATCGCTTCCCCGATGGCGAGACGTTCGTGCAGATTAATGAGAATATCCGCGGTTGCGACGTCTTCATTATCCAGCCCACCTGCGCGCCGGCCAACGACCGCATCATGGAGCTGCTCATCATGATCGATGCGTTGCGCCGCGCTTCCGCCGCCCGCATTACCGCCGTCATCCCGTTCTTTGGTTACGCGCGCCAGGATCGGAAGGACAAGCCCCGCGTCCCTATCACGGCTAAGCTCGTCGCCAACCTGCTGACGGCCGCTGGCGCGAACCGCGTCCTGACGGTCGACCTCCACGCCCAGCAGATTCAAGGCTTCTTCGACATCCCGGTCGACCATCTCTACGCTTCGCCTGTCTTCTATAAGCACATCAAGGACAAGCCTTGGCTCAAGGACGCCACGGTGTTCTCGCCCGACGTCGGCGGCCTCACGGATGCGTCCGCCGTCGCCGATATGCTGCACGTGCCGTATGGTTTCGTGGCGAAGCGCCGCACGAGCGCGACTACCGTCCAAGCGACGCGCCTTGTCGGAG
>CAIYEN010000247.1 GCA_903925205.1 uncultured Opitutia bacterium
AGTAGTCGAAGTTGAACTGGCTGACGATCTGCTCCGCCTTGCGGATCTCCTCCGCCGTCGCGGGCCAGCCGAGGGTGCCTTCCTTGCGCTGGACCTGCTCCACGATCAGCTTGAAGTCGCCGTGCTGCTCTGCTCGAACCTCATCGGCCCAGCAAAAGTGGTCATGCTAGACCTCCCCCTATTGGGACCCACGCAGTTTGGCGCCGGGAACCTCTTCTTCCCGCTGTCTTACATCTTCGGCGATATCCTCACCGAGGTCTATGGCTACGCCTTGGCTCGCCGCGTCATCTGGGCAGGCTTCGGCGCGCTGCTCTTCGCCACGGTCATGACCTGGGTCATCCTCGCCCTGCCCGCTAGCCCGAACGAACCCTTCAGCGCGCAGCTCCAACCGGCACTCGAGACCTGCTTCGGCGGGGGCTGGCGCATCGCGCTCGGTTCCATCGTGGCCTTCTGCGTCGGCGACTTCCTCAACTCGTACGTCCTCGCTAAAATGAAGGTGCGCATGGGCGGACGCCACCCCTGGGCCCGCTTCATCGGTTCGACCGTCGTCGGGCAAGGCGTCGACAGCCTGATCTTCTACCCGCTCGCGTTCCTCGGCCTCTGGAGCCCCGCGACGCTCCTCGCCGTGATGACCGTCAACTGGCTCTTCAAGGTGCTCGTTGAAGTAATCATGACGCCCGTCACGACCATCGTGTGTGCGAAGCTGAAGCAGGCCGAAGGCGTCGACGCCTACGACGAGCATACCGACTTCAACCCATTCTCACTGAAGCGCTGAGCGCCGGAAAGAGCGCCGTACCCAAGACCGGACTCGAACCGGTAAGCCTTTCGGCGGCAGATTTTAAGTCTGATGTGTATACCGTTCCACCACTTGGGCAGGCGGGGTGAACTTTTACGACTGCGACCTGTTTGGCAATCCGAGAAAATCAGGCGACCTTATCAAGGAGCGGCTGGCAGGCTTTATAGGTCAAGGCCGTGACGGCACAGGCGAGGACGAGCGCGAACCAAAAGTTTAGGCCGAAACGGAGGCAAAGCGGAAAGGCTAAGAAGAGGACGAACGAAGGGATAGTATAGGCCAGAATCGACCAGTTCAGCGCGATGACCTTCGCCTGGTCGCCCGTCTCGACGTACGTCCAGATCATCACCAAGAGGCTCGTCAGCGGGAGCGCACACAGGAGGGCACCGAGCGAGACGTTGCGCTTGGCGATTTCGGAAGCGCCCGTGATGACGCCCGCGGAGAGGAGGAACTTAAGGACGAGTTGGAGGTTCATAGGCCGAACTTAAACGGCGACGGGCGTGGTGGAAAGCGGAGAAAACCTCACCGACCAAGCCAAACGGCGTCTCGCCTTGCCCTCCGGCCCAAAGGCGTCTTGTTTGACGTCTCTCATGGACCGACTCGCCCAGACGTTCGCCCGCTGCAAAGCCGAAGGCCGCCCGGCCTTTGTCAGCTATGTTTGCGCCGGCGACCCCGACGTCGAAACCTCCAAGGCCATCCTGAAGTCGTTGGCCGAAGCCGGCGCCGATGTGCTCGAAGTGGGCGTGCCGTTCTCGGATCCCTTGGCCGACGGCCTGACCAATCAGCTGGCCTCCCAGCGCGCCCTGGAATCGGGGATGACCTTCGACCACCTGCTGGAGATCATGGCCGCCACGCGGGCCGCGACCGACAAGCCAATCGTCCTGTACTGCTACTACAACCTGCTCTTCTCGTTCGGCGTCGAAGCCTACTGTGCCAAGGTCAAGGCCGCGGGTGGCGACGGCCTGCTCGTGCTCGATTGCCCGCCCGAAGAAGCCAGCGACCTCATCGCTGCCTGCCGCAAACACGGCTTGGCAAACGTCTTCATCGTGGCCCCGACCACCCCGCCGGCCCGCATCGCCCTCATTGCGAAGCACGCTTCTGGCTTCATCTACTACGTCTCCCGCGAAGGCGTCACCGGTGAACGCTCCGAGCTCGCCACCAACCTCTCCTCGGCTGTGGCCGAGATCCGTAAGCACACCGCCCTGCCCATCTGCGTCGGCTTCGGCATCTCGAGCGCCGCACACGTCCAGGCCGTCGGTAAAGTCGCCGATGGCGTCGTCGTGGGCAGTGCCCTCGTCAACGTCATCGCCGCGCACAAGGACAAGCGCTCCGAAGCCGCCGCCGCCATCGGCGCGAAGGTCCGGGAATTGCTGGGGAAGTAAGAGAAGGAGGG
>CAIYEN010000248.1 GCA_903925205.1 uncultured Opitutia bacterium
ATGGGGGATGGGGGATGGGGATGGGCCGGCTTATTTGCCGCGGCTGTTGCGCATGTTCTGTTCCATGGCTTCACTGATCTTTGCGATGGTTTCCGTGGAGAGCGTGGGGTCGACTTTGGCGACCGCGGTGCGCATGGCGGCCCGCATTTCGGCGGCGGCTTTTTCGAAGTCGGGCTGCATGTCGGCGCGTTCGCTGCCAGTGAGGAACTGGGTCTTGGCCGTCAGCTCCTGTAGCTGGGTGCGGGCGGCTTTCCAGTTGGCGTCTTGGTAGGCGCGGCCCAACGCGGCTTTGAATTTAGCGGTGTCCTCTGGGCTGATGCCGTCGACCTGCGGGACCTGCACCGCGCCGCGGACGGCGGGTGTCGAGGGCAGGGTCTTTTTATCGGCCTGCGGATCGCGCCCGGCTGGCTTGGCGTCTGTGCTGCCTGGGAAGGCTTTGCCGTTCCCGGCCATGGTCTTCTTGTTGGCGTCTTGGGCGCGGCTGCGCTGTTGTTTCTCGAAAGCCGCGCTGACCTTGCTGATGGTTTCTTTGGAGAGGGAAGGGTCGGCCTTGGCGATCGCGGCGCGGGTGAGTTCCATGAGCTTATCGACCGTGGCCTCGACTTCGCTGCGCATGGATTTCTTTTCGTCATCGCTGGCGAATTCGGACTGCTTGCGGATTTCTTGGATCTTCTCGCGGGCGGCCTTAATCTCGGGGTCGGCGGCGGTCTTGGCGGCGGCGCGGCGGAACTTGAGGAGGTCTTCGCGGGCGACCCCTTCGACTTCCGGCATGCCTGGCACGCTTGCAGTGGTGTCGGCGGGCTTGGCGGTGGTCGGCGCGGCGGGCACCGGGGCGTCGGCGGCGGTCAACGCGGCGGTGGCGAGGAAGAGCGAGAGGAAAGGGCGGGGCATGGGCTTATTCTTTATACACCGAAAGCGGAGGGAAGTTCACTGGACCGGGGGATTGGGACAAAAAAAGACCCCGGCGAACCGGGGTCTGTTTGGAGCCGTGTAATCCGAAGATTACTTGGCGGCCGGAGCGTCGGCAGGCTTTTCGCCCTTACCTTCGCCCTTGCCCTTGCCTTCGCCACCCTTGCCGCCCTTACCACCCTGGCGGTTCTTCATGGCTTCGTCGGCCTTCTTGATGATGTCAGCGAGGGACGGGTCAGCCTTGATGATCGCGGCGTTGGTAGCTTCGCGGACGGCGAGCATGGCCTTCTGGACGTCAGCACGAGCGGCTTCCTTATCTTCAGCCTTGGCAGCCTTTTCGCGGGCAGCGGTGGCGGCTTCGGTCGCCTTCTTCACTTCAGGGGATTCCTGGGCGGCCTTGCGGGCGTCCTGGTACTTCTTCATGTCCTCGGCGGAGACGCCAGGGATCGTGAAGTTACCACCCTTTTGAGGGCGGCCTTCGCCCTTCGGGGCGTCGCCCTTAGGGGCATCAGGCTTCTTGGCGTCGCCCGCAGGGGCGTCGGCGGCGACGAGGCCGGCCGCAGCGATGAGGGCGAGGAGGAGGGAGAATTTGAGTTTCATAGGTGTATATTGGGTACGCTTATGAAACCCCCGGAGCGGGGGGGTTGTTTCAGTTATTTATTAGTTTTATGACACTGTCCGCCAATGACTTAAGTCGATTATAGGGTAGGCTCTCGGCATGCACGCACCGCTTTTCCTCCATCTGCCGCACGCCTCTGCCGTCATCCCGAAGGACTGTCGGGGGGATTTTCTCGTCAGCTTGGAGGAGCTGGCGGCGGAGCAGTTGCGCTTGGAGGATCGGTTCACCGACGAGCTCTTCGGGGCGGGTTGGCCAGCCGCCCAGTCCTGGCGCGCCCCAGTCTCGCGGCTAGTGGTCGACGTCGAGCGGTTCCGCTCCGACGACCGTGAGCCCTGTGCGGCGGTCGGCATGGGGGCGGTCTATGTGCGCGGGACCCGCGGGCAAGCCTTGCGCCGGCCCGACCCCGACCGCCGTGAGGTGTTGTTGAAAACCTATTACGACCCGCACCATCGGGCCTGCGAGGAAGCGACGGCCCAAGCCTTGGGCTCCTGGGGCCGCTGCGTGGTGCTCGATGCGCACAGCTATCCCAAGGGTCCGTTGCCGACGCAGCGACCCGATGCGCCGCAACCGGAAATCGGGCTCGGGACGGATGCTTTCCACACCCCGCCGGCGTTGCGTGAACTGGCTCAGAAATATTTTGCCGACCATGGGCTCGAGGTTGGCGTGGACGAGCCGTTTAATGGCACCTTCGTGCCGACGTGTTTCTGGCGGCAGGAACCACGCGTGCATTCCTTAATGGTCGAGGTGCGGCGCGACCTCTATATGGATGAAGCGACGGGCGCGAAAATCGCGGGCTTCACTCAGATTCAGGATTTACTCAGCGGCTTTCGGGCCGTCTTGGCCGCCTATGCTGTGGCTTGATTACTTCGCGGCCGGCAGCCCCGCTGGGGTCTCCGCATACATCAGGCGCAGCGTACGCATGCCTTCTTCGTAGAGGGCTTCGGCCAAGGCGAGCTGGGCTTCCTGCACGTCCGGGGCGAAGGTCGGGAAGTCCTTGTTGAGCTGCTGAATTTTCTCGAGGACGGCCTTGTTGGCGGGCACATCGACCCAAGAGCGCAGGGCGGCGGCGAAGCGTTCGTGGTCCATTTCATTCATCTCCTGCACCTCGCGAGTGACGCGGGCCCAGGCGAATTTCTGACGTTCCGCTGGCGGGAAGGAGTCCGGGAAGACATTGCGCGCGGGGTCGAGTTTAAGCCCAGCCGCAGAGCGTGGTGCGGCGGCGAGGATGGGGCGGGGTTTGGCTCCAGGGGCGGTCGGCTTTGCGATAGTCGCAATAGGCTTCGCCATGGGCGTAGGCGTCCAGAACCACGCAATCACGGCAACCGTGAGGACGGCGGTGATGCCGACGATGAGTCCAGACCGCTTCATGAGGGCCAGCGCTCAACGCGCCAGCGGCCGTTACATGATGATGACGGGAGCCGGAGCCGGGGCGGCGGGCTGTTCGCCGGCTGGCTTGGCGCCGGCGGGGACGAGGGTCGCGCCGTCGACGGTCACGGTCGGCTGGACGGGGGCGGCGGGCGGGGCATCCATCTTGGCGAGTTCCTGCTTGGCGATGCCGAGGCCCTTATTCCGGAGGGCACTCAATTGATCCATCAACGCCGGCTTTTCGCCGTCGGTGGCCGTACGCCACTTTTCGGAGAGTTCCCGGGAGCTTTGGAAGACTTGCTGGAATTCGGGGTTAGCGAAGGAGGCGCGGAAAAGGCGCCCCATCTTTTCGCGGTCCCCGCCGACGAGGTCTTCAAACTGCTTGCGGCCGTCTTCGCGGAAGCTGCGGAAGCGCTGTTCCAGCTGTTCGCGGACGGCGCTGTCGACGGCTTGGTCGGCTTCGATGAGTTCGGGTTGGACGTTGGTGGACTTGTCGAGGTGCAGGCTCTTGACGGTGCGACCGGCCGCGGTGGGGCGGGTGGTCGTGGTGGTGACTTCGTCGGACGACCTGGTCGTGTTGGCGGCGAGCTCAGGGGCAGGGGTGGTGAGCTTCGCGATGAGCAGGCCACCGGCGATGCCGAGGAAGAGGGTTAAGAAGAGGAAGGCTTTCTTATTCATGGGCGGAAGGTTACCTGAATAAACTCCGCAGGGAAGGGGGAAGTTCCAATGTTTTCTCGGTTTGCACCTCGGTGAGCGGGCTTCCCCCTCGACTTTTGAGCGGTTTTGGGAGGCAATGCGGCATGTCCAGTTCCGCCGCTCCCACCGCGCTCCGCGTCATCGACTCCCACACGGGCGGCGAGCCGACCCGGGTGGTGGTCGCTGGTGGCCCCGACCTCGGTTCCGGCCCGCTGTCCAAGCGGCTGCAGGTCTTCCGTCGCGACCATGACCGTTTCCGGTCGGCGGTGGTGAACGAGCCGCGGGGTTCGGATGTTGTCGTGGGGGCTCTGTTGGTCCCGCCGCATGATCCATCGTGTCGCTTCGGGGTAATTTTCTTTAACAATGTCGGGACGCTCTGGATGTGCGGCCATGGCACCATCGGGTTGGTGGTGACGCTCGCGCATCAGGGTCTCATCCAGCCGGGTGAGGTGCGCATCGATACCGCGGTCGGTCCGGTCACCGCGACGCTGCACGCCGATGGTTCGGTGACCATCGCGAACGTTCCATCTTACCGCCACGCCAAGGCCGTCGCGGTCGACGTGCCGGGCCTCGGAATCGTCCGTGGCGATATCGCTTGGGGTGGTAATTGGTTCTTCCTCATCGAATCGCATGGTTTGGCGGTTTCCTTGGCGAACATCGAAGCGCTCACCGATTATGCGTGGAAGGTTCGTCAAGCTTTGACTCAGGCGGGTGTGACCGGCGCTGACGGTGGGGAGATTGACCACATCGAGCTCTTTGCGTCCACGCCCACGGCCGATAGTCGTAACTTCGTGCTCTGTCCCGGCAAGGCTTACGACCGTTCGCCTTGCGGTACGGGCACGAGCGCCAAACTCGCCTGCCTCGCGGCCGACGGTAAGCTCGCCCCTGGCGCCCTCTGGCGGCAGGAGAGCGTCATCGGCAGCGCCTTCGTCGGTTCGTACGAATCCCTCGCCGACGGTAAGATCCGTCCGTCCATCACCGGCACCGCCTACGTGCAGTCCGAGGCGGTCTTCCATTTCCACCCGCAAGACCCCTTCGCTTGGGGTATCCGCTAAACATCGTGTCCGCACCGGTCGTCATCGTCGGGGGTGGTATCGTGGGTTTGAGCGCTGCCTATGAGCTCTTGCGCCGCGGTCGCTCGGTCGTGCTGCTCGAGAAGGGGGCGCCTGATCATGATTCCTGCTCGCTCGGCAACGCTGGGATGATCGTGCCGAGTCATTTCGTGCCGCTGGCCGCACCGGGCATGGTGATGCTTGGCCTGAAGTGGATGTTCGACGGCGAAAGCCCGTTCTGGGTGCGACCACGGCTCGACCTCGACCTCGCCCGCTGGGGCTGGAAGTTTTGGCGCTCGTCCAACCAACGTCACGTCGACCGCTGCACGCCGGTCCTGCGCGACCTCAACCTGCGCAGCCGCGAAATCTTCCTGCGCCACCGTCAGGAGCTCCCGGGTTCGTTCGCCCTCGAGACCGTCGGCTTGCTCGCGCTCTGCCGCACGCAGGAGACCCTCGACCACGAGGCCGTCTTCGCCGCGAAGTCCAACGCCGTCGGCGTCCCGACCGAAGTCTTGTCCGCCGCTGAGGTTCGTCGACGCGACCCAGGCATCGACTACGCCATCGCGGGCGCCGTGATGTTCACCAAGGACGCGCACCTTGATCCCCGTGAGCTAGTCAAATTGCTCACGTCCGAAATCCAACGCCTCGGCGGCCGCATCGTCTGGAACGCGGAGGTCACTGGTTGGCGCAGGGAAGGCGCCCGCCTGAAGGCCGCCGTCACGACCGCCGGTGAGTTCGCCGGCGAGACCTTCGTCCTCGCGGCGGGGGCTTGGTCGCCGGCCGCCGCGGAAGCCTTGGGCCTCCGGATCCCGATGCAGGCCGGGAAGGGCTACAGCATGCGTCTGCCGCATCCGGTGCAGCGTCCCAAGTATTGCTCGCTCCTGATGGAAGCCCGCGTGGCCGTCACCCCGATGGGCGATGCGCTGACCGTGGGCGGCACCATGGAGATCACCGGTAACGACCTGTCCGTGAACCCCGCCCGCGTGCGCGGAATCCGCAAGGCCTTCGTTAAATATTACCCGGCTTTCAAAGAGTCCGACTTCACCGAACTCCCCATTTGGTCGGGCCTGCGGCCCTGTCCGCCGGACGGCATGCCATACCTCGGCCGCACGCGCGCGGCGGAAAACCTCGTCGTCGCCACCGGACACTCCATGATGGGCCTCAGCCTCGGCCCGGTCACCGGCGAAATCGTCGCCCAGCTTGTCTGTGGCGAACCCACCTCGGTCGCCTTGGCCGAAGTCGACCCCGATCGCCACGCTTAAACTTTCACTAAAAGATTATCCATACCATGAAGAAGAAAACCTCCGCTAAACTTAAAGTCCGCGCCCAATGGGAAGGCGTGATCCCGGCGATCACGACCCCTTTCCGTAAGGACGGCGAACTCGACCATAAGGAGATCGCGCGTCACTGCCGCTGGATGGCGGAGTCGGGCAGCATCGGCATCGTGCCCTGCGGTTCCCTCGGCGAAGGCGCCACGCTGACCTTCGACGAGAAGGTGCGCCTCATCGCGACCTGCGTCGCCGCCGTCCCTGGCCTGCCCATCATCCCCGGCATCGCCTCGCTTTCGACCGACGAAGCCGTCGCCCTCGCCATCGCCTCCAAGCAACTCGGTTGCGGCGGCCTGATGGTCCTCCCGCCCTACGTCTACAGTACCGATTGGCGCGAGATGAAGGCCCACGTCTCCGCGGTCATCGGCGCCACCGACCTGCCGTGCATGCTCTACAACAACCCGCCTGCCTATAAGACGGACTTCCTCCCCGAGCAGGTCGCCGAGCTCGCCGCCGCGCACAAGAACCTCGAGGCCATCAAGGAATCCTCGGGCGACGCCCGTCGCATCACCGCACTGAAGAACCTCCTCGGCAATCGTCTCACCATCCTCGTCGGCATGGATGACTGCATCGTCGAAGGCGTCGCCGCCGGCGCCCGCGGTTGGATTGCGGGTCTCGTGAACGCCTTCCCCGAAGAATCCGTCGAGCTCTACGAAGCCGCCATGTTCGGCGACCAAGAGCGCGCCGATGAACTCTACGCCTGGTTCCTGCCGCTGCTGCGCCTGGATACCGTTCCTAAGTTCGTCCAGCACATCAAGTGGATCCAAGCGGAAGTCCGCGGTGGTAATCCTGCCGTCCGTGGCCCGCGTCTGGCCTTGGCCGGCGCTGACCTCGCCTTGGCAGCTTCCGCCCTGAAGAAGGCCCTCAAGAACCGTCCGAAGATCCGCTAAGATGTCCGCCCTCACTGGCCTCTCTTACCTAGGTTTCTCCCGTGGTCGCGTCGGCGGCCGCACGTGGAAAGCCTTCGACAGCGCGCTGTGGAACGACCTCCCCGAGGTCTTCCATTCGGCCACGGCGGCTGACGTTGCCACGGCGATGAAACTCGCCGCGCAGGCGACGCCTGTGCTTGCCGCGTTATCCGGCAAGGCCAAGGCCGCGTTCTTGCGCGACCTCGCGACCCGCATCGAAGCGGCGACCCCGGCCCTCGCTGCGCGCGCGCAACAAGAGACCTCGTTGCCCGAAGCGCGTTGCCTCGGTGAGATCGGCCGCACGATGGGTCAGCTCCGTCTCTTTGCGGACCTCGTGGAGAAGGGCGATTGGCTCGACGCGCGCCTTGAGCTCGCCAACCCCGACCGCAAGCCCTTGCCCAAGCCCGACCATCGCTCGATGTGCCGTCCGCTCGGCCCGGTCGCGGTGTTCTGCGCCAGTAATTTCCCGTTCGCTTATTCCGTCGCCGGTGGCGACACCGCCTCCGCGCTCGCCGCGGGTAATCCCGTCGTCGTCATGGCTCACCACGCCCATCCGGGTACCGCCGAGATCATGGGCGGCCTCATCGTCGACGCCGTGCGTGCCGCGGGTCTCCCGGAAGGCACCTTCTCGATGCTCATGGGCGACGGTAAGGACGTCGGCCAGCTCTTGGCCAAGCACCCCGCCTTGCGCGCCATCGGTTTCACTGGTTCCCGCACGGGCGGTCGCGCCCTCATGGATATCGCCGCCGAACGCGAGGTCCCCATCCCGGTCTACGCCGAGATGAGCAGCCTCAATCCAGTGGTTCTCCTCGAAGGTGCCCTCGTGGCACGTGCTGAAGCCATCGCCACGGGCTTGGCGGCTTCCTGTACCTTGGGCGTCGGCCAGTTCTGCACGCAACCAGGCTTGCTCTTAATGGTCAAGACCCCGGCCGCGGAAGCCTTCGTCGGTCAACTCGCCGCGCATTTCCGTAACGCCCCCGAAGGCGTCATGCTCACGCCCGCAATCCAGAAGGCCTATGTCACTGTGCTCGCCGCGCGCGAGACCCGCGGTGGTATTCAATCCTTCTCGCATGGGAAGGGCAGTGGTAAGCCGGGCCGTGCGCTACCGACCCTGCTCGCCGTCGGTGCCAAGACCTTCCTCTCCGATCGCAAGCTGCAGGCCGAACTCTTCGGTCCGAGCTCGCTCATCGTCTGGTGCGACGACCTCGCTCAGCTCAGCAAGGTCCTCGAGTCGCTCGAAGGTAACCTCACCGCCACCTTGCATGGCACCGACGAAGAAGTCGTCGCTCACGTCGCCTTGCGCGCGCAGCTCGAAGCGCTTGCGGGTCGCGTGGTCATCAACGGTTTCCCGACCGGCGTGGAAGTCTCGCATGCCATCGTGCATGGCGGCCCGTACCCCTCGCTCTCGGATGGTCGCAGCACCTCGGTCGGTTCGAACGCGATCTACCGCTTCACCCGCCTCGTCTGTTATCAGAACCACCCCGACGCCGCTTTGCCGGTCGAACTCCAGAACGCCAACCCGCTGGGCCTATCCCGTTTGGTGAATGGCGTGCGGACGAGCGATGCGGTGAAGTGAAGTTGTCGCAAGGGAGGGCAACGGTGCAGGAAGAGGCAGTGCAAAGGTGCAAACGTGCACAGGTAAAGGCATGAAGAGGCCATCTCGGGGGCATGGGGTTACGGGATAGGGGATGATCGAGGCAGTGCAAAAGTGCAAACCAGACAGAGTGGACTAGGTGACACGGCGGCCTCTTCCTTTTTCAACATTTGCACGTTTGCACAGGCCAACGGCCGATTTGCACCTTTGCACTGTCGCTAACGTTCTTCCCCGTGTCCCCCTTTGCTTTCTCAGTGATCGGGTAGGGTCAGCACTGCGTGCTGACCTAGTTGCCTTGGGTAGGGGCGCGACTGCGTCGCGTCCGTTTGACCATGCACGGGGAATTCCCACCACGCAGGGCTATCCTGCCTTGGGTAGGGGCGTGGTTTACCGCGCCCTCCTAAGGCGGAGTGCAAGGCGAAGCCTTGCCCCTACCTGAGGTGGCTAGGTTGGCACGCAGTGCCAACCCTACCTCGAAAAGCACGCCGCAACGTGGCGTAACTTCCCCCTTGCCAACCATACTCCAGCCAACGTGTCCCCTTATTGTTATTTGCACGTTTGCACAGGCCTACGGCCGATTTGCACCTTTGCACTGTCTCTATCGATCTTCCCCCAACCCCTACTTAAACATCACGCCCATCCACGTTTTCGTGAAGGGGAGGGCGAGGTGGTCGAGGCGGGTGACGAGGAAGGCGGCTTCGATTTCTTCTGCGGGATGCCCGTCGAGGAGCTTGGCTTCGGCGAGTGCGCGGTGCGCCCGGCGGGCGGCGTCGCGGACTTGCGCGTGCTTGAGGAAGTGCACGAGGGTGACGGTCCCGGCGACGAGGGCGAAGACGCTCATGGTGATGAGCGGCCGGCCGTGGCTCACGAGCAAGGCGATGAGCAAGAGCGGCCAGCCGTTCCCCCAGAGGACCATGAAGGCGTCCCATGAAGCCAGACTGCCGA
>CAIYEN010000249.1 GCA_903925205.1 uncultured Opitutia bacterium
CCTTGCGGGTCCTTGAGCTTAGCTAGGCCACTTTCTGCGGCCAGCTGGATGCGATAGTCGAGCGACAGGGTCACATTGCTTCCTTGAGCTGGTTCGCTGTATTTTAGTCGAGTCTGGTTATAGCCGGAGGATGTCTTGGTCCAGAGCTCCCAGCCACTGCGGCCGCAGAGCACATGATTGTAGCTAAGTTCGACTCCCGCTGCGCCGGTCTTTCCAGTGTAATGAAGCTTCTGTAACGATTCAATGCGGACCTCCGAGATATCGCTGACATTATCCGGCAGGGTATCGGTGTCCTTGACGTACCCCAATACGTGAGCTGCCATGGCGCCAAAGGGGTAGGTCCGGACGATATCCTGCTCCAAGCGGATAGGTCCTTCGACCGGGAACTGCTCGATGAAGCGCGCCACGGACCGAGAACCTTCCTCGGGGCTTTGCGACTGGCTTGCTCCTGGGAAGGCGAGATCAGAAACGAGAGTAAAGGGAAGAGCGCGTCGTTCGCGGAGATGCTTTTGAAGATCTTCCACACTGACCTGTCGCTCGCGTGGTGCGCTGACGGGCACGATTTTGGCCGTCGGGCGACGCAACTTCGAGTTACGGTTCGTCTCGTCAATGACGAACCAAACCTTGTTCAGCCAGCCTTGGAGAACGCGGACTCTGGCGTCCTCCATCAGTCGCTCGCGGTCGATTTGGACGGCTTCACGTGCCTTCTCTGCCGCGACGAGCCGGAGATATTCCGCGCGAAATTCCTTCTGCAAGGCCGCAAGGTCTGCCTTGACGCTCCAGCGGGCGCGGCTGTCGACCAAGGAGAAACCGTTACGATCGTAAATACGTCCGCGGGCGGGCGGACGTAGGACCACCCGCTGGCTTTGCGTATCGGATTGTTCTTTGAGATCCCCGGCCTGAACCAGCTGACGGTAGGCAAGTCCGCCGGCGACATAGAGAAAACCAGCGAAGAAGAATCCGAAGACTCCATAAAGGCGCAGACGCTCGACTGGAGTAGAGGGTAGCACCCGCATATCGTTAGAATCCTTCATGGCGTCTCAGGGGCGGGCGGTACGCCAAGTTGGTCCATCGCGGCGTTCTGCGTCAGCGCGACCGGAAGAAGGATGATGATGCCGGCAAGACCCGCGACCACCAGTTGCAAGCTAAGTTGACCGGTCGGCACTTTGTCTGCGCCCGGGGCGACGAAGGCTGCGCCGAGATACCAGCACAGGCAGGCGAGGACATTGACGATGACGGCGGCCCTCAGCATACCAGGGGTATTCCGGAGCAGCTGGCGATTAGAGGAAAGATAGATAACGGCGGCGACCAAGGCGAGGGCGACGGAACCGTCGGGGACGGGCCGACGGGCTTCAAACAAGAAGCCGAGAAAGGCCGCAAAGAGGACGGCCTGCCAGCGGCGCAAACGTCGACTGGGGGCAATTAGGCAGGCACCGGAGACGAAGATTGTAAGCGACGACGATGCGAAGACATCGGAGGCAAGGTCGGCACCAAGTAACCAAGGGTAGGTCGCGAGCACCAAAATCAGCCA
>CAIYEN010000250.1 GCA_903925205.1 uncultured Opitutia bacterium
GCCGGCGGGCATGGTGATGCGGATGTCGAGGCGGGCGATGCGCCGTGGCGGCACCGTCGTCATGTGTTTCTCAACCTCGACGCGGGCGCCGCGGAAGTCGGCGGCCAAGGACTTCGCTTGGATACCGAGGATCGTCAGGATGCAAGAGGCCACGGCGGTCGCCGCGAGGTCGGACGGCGAGAACGCTTCGCCCTTCCCTTGGTTATCGACCGGCGCGTCGGTCAGCAACTGGTTGCCGGAGGGCCCGTGCGTGGCGCGCGTGCGGAGGTCGCCGAGGTATTCGCAGGAGATTTTTACGCTCATGCACGCACTGTAATCCGTCGCTCGTGGGCAGGTCGAGTCCGCAAGCGGGCACAAAAAAGCCCCGGCGTTCCGGGGCTCATTCGCAAAACGAACGCGCTTATTCGCCGTCCTTACCGATGGAATCGACCGGGCAGCCTTCGAGGGCTTCCATGCACTTGTCGATGTCTTCCTGGGATTCGGGCTGCTTGAAGACGTAGGAGTAGCCGCCGTCATCTTGGCGGGTGAAGAATGCCGGCGCCGTTTCGCGGCACAGGTCGCAATCGATACACTGGGAGTCCACGTAGAACTTACCGGGGACGCTTTCGGGACGCTTATCGTTTTTGTCAGCCATGGGAGGAAAGAGGAAGGTGAACGCGGAAGGCGGTCTGTCAAGAATCCGTCACTTTTCGGGGACCATCATGACGACCTGATGGCTCGTGAGGCCGCTCAAACCGACGGGAAAGGACACCGTGAGACGCTCGGGTGTGTCATAGACCACAACTAAGCGGGCGACGACGAAGCGGTTCGGGCGCCAACCTGGCTGGGCGGCGGCGGCGAAGGTCAATTGGATGTCCGCGGTATGGATGGGGTGCTCTAATTCCTGAGCGAGCAGTAAGCGCATCCGTTGCCGCTCGGCGGGGGCGACGCCATCCCAGCAGACTAAGGAGTCGAGGGCAGCCGCATCGCGGGAACCGTGGGCGGAAACCCAGGCGACCCGGAGGTGGCCCAAGGCTCGCAGCTGATAATAGCACAGCAACGCACTCACAGTGAAGACCCCGAGCCCAATCCGCGCCCAGAGCGGCAGCGGCGTCAAAATCGACCAACGGCGGGCGGGTAGCAAAGGCGTGCTCACGGGAGAAGTGCGTTGACCCAGTCCATAGGCTGGAGGTAAGCAGGGTTAAAGACATGGCGAACGATAGCAAGCCCTCCTCCGACACCGGACGCTACGCCGCCCGCGGCGTCTCCGCCTCGAAGAACGAAGTGCACGCCGCCGTCGACAAGCTCGACCGCGGCCTCTTCCCCGGAGCGTTCTGCAAGATCACCGAAGACCATTTAACGGGCGACGCGCAGCGCTGCGTCGTCACGCACTCCGACGGCTCTGGCACCAAGGCCTTGCTCGCGTATCTCTGGTGGAAGGAAACCGGTGATGCCACCGTCTTCCGCGGCATCGCGCAGGACAGCATCATCATGAACATTGATGACCTCCTCTGCGTGGGCGTCACCGAAGGCGTCATCCTCTCTTCGACCATTAACCGCAACGCCAAGGCGATCCCCGGGGCCATCCTGGCGCAGCTCATCGAAGGCACGGAAGAAGTCCTCGCCATGCTCCGGGCACAAGGGTTTGGCATCCGCTCGGGCGGTGGCGAAACGGCGGACGTCGGCGACCTGACTCCGACCCTAACGGTGGACTCCACGGCCACGGCGATTCTCCGCCGCGGCGACGTGATCGACGCCGCGCGCATCACGCCAGGCTTGGCGATTGTCGGCCTCGCCGCGGGGGGTCGGTGTGCCTATGAAGCGGGCGAGAACAGCGGCATCGGCTCCAATGGCCTGACCAGCGCCCGCCACGAGCTCTTGGCTAACACTTACGCCCAGAAGTACCCCGAGACCTATGACCGGGCCATGCCAGCTGATTTGGCCTACTGCGGCCCCTACCGCCTCTCGGACCCCCTTCCCGGCTCGTCCTTGACCGTGGGGCAGGCCCTCCTTTCCCCGACCCGGACCTATGCCCCCTTTGCCCTCCGCCTGCTGCAGGCCCTCGGCCGGGACCGCGTCCGCGGCCTGATTCACTGCTCGGGCGGTGGCCAGACCAAGTGCAAGCGCTTCGGGACTAACGTGCACTTTATTAAAGATAACCTCTTCCCGGCCCCCCCGGTCTTTGCGGCGATCGCGCAGGCCAGTGGCACGGAACCCGAGGAAATGCATAAGGTTTATAACATGGGACACCGCTTAGAGGTCTACGTCGATCCCGCGGACGTGCCGGCGGTCTTAGCGGTGGCGGCCGGCCTCCAACTAGAAGCGCGGGTCGTCGGTCGGACCGAGGCTTCGACCCAGCCAGGCGGGGCTAACCACGTCACCATCGTCAAGGATGGCGTGGCCCTACGCTACTCCTGACTGTCCGAGGACAGTAGAAAGTAACCGGGTGGTCGGGCAGACAGGACTTGAACCTGCAACACCCTGCTCCCAAAGCAGGGACTCTACCAATTGAGATACTGCCCGAAAACCCGACTTGCATGCTGATTTTGTATTGCCGTCCCTGTCAATCCGCTAATCTCAACTCGTTCCAACCCGAATCATCCTCTCCAATATGGAAAACGACAGCATCTCCTCCTCCTCCTCTGAATCCAAGCTCCCGCTCATCGTGGGTATTGTCGGCTTCGCCCTTGGCGCTGCCGGCTTAGTCCTCGCCCTGAAGGCGAAGGGCTCGGCCGAAGCCGCCATGACCGCCGCCACTAAGGCTGCGGACACCGCCTCCGAAGTGAGCGCTGCCGTCGCCCAAAAGGCCAATGCGGCCGACCTCACCGCGATCAACGCCGAACTCGGCAACATCAAGTCCAGCGCTGATACCAACAATAAGTCTTTCCAAGACGCCATCGCCGCCCTCCAAGCAGCGGTCAAGGCCAAGGCCGCCGCACCCACCACCGGTGGTGCTGGCAGCAAGGCAGTCGTTGCTGGTCCTGGTTCCGTAGCTGTGCAGAAGGGCGACACGCTCTCCGGTATCGCTAAGAAGGCCGGCATCTCGCTAAAGGCACTCCAGGATTTGAATCCCGGCGTTAACCCTAACAAGATGCAGATCGGTCAAGTTCTGAAGACCAAGTAAGCTTCGGCCGATGTCCGCGCCCGCCCGCTGGTCCGTCCAGCACGAAGCGCTGCATGCCGACTGCAAGGTCTTTCGGGTTTACAA
>CAIYEN010000251.1 GCA_903925205.1 uncultured Opitutia bacterium
AGGCCAACGTGAAGAAGATTGACCCGGCCACGCTGGAGGAAATCGATTTCCGCATCGCCTGTTGCCACTTCTCCCATGTCGATTGGGACAAGGCCCGCATCGCCCTCGACGAGTTCCTCAAGAAGTACCAGCGCTCCTTCGCCAAGGAACAGGCGATGTACATGAACGCCCTGTGCTGGTTCTACCAAGGTAAGTACAAGGAAACCAAGGTGGGCTTCGACGAATACCAAAAGGCCTACCCCAAGGGCGAGTACCTCGCCGATGTCCGCTACCGCCAAGCCATCGTGAAGTTCGGCGTCAACCCGCCCGAAATCCCAGCCACCATTACCCTCTGCAACGAGTGGCTCCGCGACTACGCCGTCAGCAAGGTCGACAGCATCGTCAACCAGATCCCCGAAGTCCACACGCTCATCGGCGATGCGGAAATCCGCCTGGCGACCGAGTTGGATAAGGACATTTCCACGGCGGACAAAAACCTGCGCACCAACGCCGAGCCTGCCCTCAAGGCCAAGTACAAGGCCGAGAAAGAGCGCCTCGAGAAGGAAAAGGAAGCCCACACCGTCAAGGCGATCGACGCCTACATCGCCGCCGCCCGCTCGGGCCGCACCAACGCCAACGCCTTGGACTTCGTCCTCCGCGAACTCGGCAAGCTCCTGCCTGGCCGGGGCGAACACGCCCGCATGCGCGACCTTTACAAGGAAGTCTACGATTGGGATCACGCGGACCCCAAGTCGCTTAACTATCTCTACGAAGTCATCAAGGCCACTGAACGCATGGGCGATAAGCCCGAGTTCGCCCAACAGGCCGAGGCCGTGCAGAAGCGCTTCAGCGCCCAGCTCGCCGCGGCCCGCAAGAAGGTCGATGACCTTTTGAAGTCCGATGGCAAGCCGGAGCAGATTGCCGCCGGCAAGGCGGACGTCACCAAGCTATCGGCTGAACTCGCCGCCGAACTCGCCGTCGTCGATAAAGCCCGCCAAGCCAGCGTCCTCGCCTCCAAGACCGAAGCGCTCGGTATCCTCTCTGGTGCTGTGGCCGAGTCCATCAATGACCGTAAGCAGGAAGGCTCCGAGAAACTCATCCTCTTCCTGGCCGAAAAGCTCGCCCGCAAGGTGAAGCGCGTGAAGCCAGGAGCAACGGTTGACCCCACCGCTTACACAGCGGCCAACGCCGAGGACGAGATCACCAAGCTGCTCCGCCTCGAGGAAAACAAGGACTCGCTCATCGCCCAAGCCCGGGGCTTCTTCGCCAAGGGCCAGTTGGCAACTTTCCTGCGCGACCCGGTCAAGGCGGACTTCTATTTCAAGAAGATCTCGGCCAACTACAAGGCCGAGGAACTCAGCCCGACCATCCTCGCAATCGTCGGCGACCACATGCTCGCTAAGGGCGAGACGAAGAACTCCGAAGGCTACTTCCAGTACATCATGGAGCATCACCGCTCCTCGGAATACGCCGACTTCGGCTTCGCCGGCCTGGCGGAAATCCGCCTGACCCAGAAGAAGTACAAGGAAGCCCTCGACCTCTGCGCCGAAGCCATCGACAACGGCGTGGTGATGTCGAAGGAGAAGGACATTCGCTTCACCAAGGCCCGTGCGCTTGCGGAAACCCAGAAGTACGACGAGGCCAAGAAGGAATTCGAAGAGATTGCCAAGACCAAGGAGTGGAAGGGCGAGACCACCGCCGGTTGCCTCTATTGGCTCGGCCTCATGGAAGAACGCCAAGGCCACAACGCCGAGGCCGTCGCCTACTACCGCCGCACTTACCAAGCTTGGAAGAAGTACGAAGTCTGGTCGGCCAAGGCCTACCTTGGCGCCGCCCGCCTCTTCGCCACCAAACTCGACCAGAAGAAGGACGCGAAGGACATCATCACCGAGATGCTTTCCAAGGACCGGATCAAGGACACCCCTGAGGCCGCCGAAGCCCGCACCCTCTCGACCAAACTCTAATCGACCATGCGTCCCGCCGTCCGTTTCCTCCTCACCGCCGCGCTGCTTTGCACGGGCGCCCAGTCCTTTGGCCAAGCCCTCATCTTCAAGGGTGGCGAACGCTGGGACGTGAATGACCCCTTCAAGATGGACACGTCTGTCCCGCCGAAGCCCCTCATCGACCCCAAGAAGGGCACGATCAGCAGCCTCAAGGGAACAGTCGTGCGTACCGTTAACTCGGGCGGAACGGATATCGAATCGACCCGTAAACTCTCGGAAGTCGAACGGATCATCTGGCCCGCTTCCGATAAACTTTCCGAAGCCCAGCTCTTCGTCAGCCGCGGCGAGCCCGCCAAAGCCTTGGATAGCGTCGAACCGATCATCAAGTTCTTTGACGCCTTTAAGAAGACTCCCGGCAGCCTCTGGCTCAAAGCCTCGATGGTAAAACTCGACGCCCTGGACCGCCTCGAGAATGACGCCGCCATCGGCTCCTTCCTCGATAACCTCGAGAAGAACGACGACGGCTCCAACCCCGAGCTCGCCACCAAGATTAAGTTGGCGCGCCTCATGCAACGGGCCCGCCGCGGTGAACACGACGCCGTCATCACCGAAGCGACCGACCTCATCCCTAAGATGGACGACCCCGACGTGCTGGCCCGCCTGCACCTCGTCAAAGGCAACTCCCTCCTCGCCACCAAGAAGTACGAAGCGGCGATGAACATCTACCTCCGCGTGCCGGTCTTCTACGGCGCCCAAACCGAACACCTGCCGAAGGCCATGCTTGGCGCCGCCCGCTCCTTCCGCGGCATGGATAGCCCCGCCACCAAGGAGCAGAAGCTGGAGGAAATCTCCAATCGCTACCTCCGCGACCTCATCGCAACCTACCCCGTCTCCAAGGAAGCCGAGGAAGCCAAGAAGCTCCTCCCCAAGGAAGACCGCCTGGCCGCCGAAGCCGAGGCCGCCAAGATCAAGGATGCCGCCGTCATCCCTGAGGCCACCGCCAAGCCCGACGCGCCTAAGGCTGACAACGCCAATAACAACGACGCCAACAAGTGAGACCTTGCTCCTTTTCTAATCCCGAACTAAATCATCCCCATACCCGTCGCTTCCCCATGAAGAAACTCCGCACCTCCCTGTTCAGCTTGGCTTCCCTCGCCCTGATGACCGCCGTTGCCTCCGCCGCCGAAGGTGGCGTGAAGGAAAAGACCCTCCTCATGCTCTTTGAGGAAGGTGGTTGGGTCATGTACCCCATCACCATCGCCTCCGTGGCGATGATCTGGTTCATCGTCGATGGCTGGATCCGCACCAGCGTCGGCAAACTCTACCCGGCGTCCCACGTGACCCAGCTCCGCGAACTCTTCCAGCGCGGCGACTACCCCGGTGCCTACACCTTCGCCAAGAACGCGGGCTCCCCAGTGGCGGAAGTCGTCCGCGCCGGTGTTGCCTTCACCCCAGATGGTAAGGTCATGACCGAAGAAGCCATCATCTCCGAAGTCACCCGCATTCAGGGTGAACTCATGGGCCGCGCCTCCTACCTCTCCGTCATCGGTGTTTGCACCCCGATGATTGGCCTCACCGGCACGGTGACGGGCATGATGAAGGCCTTCGATAAGCTCGGTTCCTCGGGCGTGGGTGACCCTTCCCAGCTCGCAGGTGCGATCGGCGAAGTGCTCGTGGCGACCGCCTCGGGCCTCTTCATCGCCATCCCGGCGTTCATCTGCTACTACCTCCTGCGTAACCGTATCACCAAGGGCATCCATGACATCCAAGAGATCGTCACGGGCCTCTTCCGTGCGTTCCCCTACGACGAAGTCGCTGGCCACGCCATCGGTGACGAAGTGATCTACGCCGCAAAGCCTGATTGGAACGCCTCCCCGGCCGAAGTCGCCCCGGAAGCCCCTAAGGCCTAAGGTTTCTTCCACCCCTTAAACCCACACAACAACCATGGCAGGCGGAGGCGGAGGCGGAGACGGGGAACCCGAGTTCCAGGTGGCGCCGATGATCGACGTCCTCCTGGTGCTGCTGATCTTCTTCATGTCGATCACCTCGGCCCAGGTGCTGAAGGTCGATAAGAATATTGCGCTGCCCGTAGCCTCCCACGGCGTGAAGCGCGATGACAAGGCCGCCGCCGGCCTGATCAACATCTCCTGGGACAAGAACACCGGCCAAGCGAAGTACAAACTCGACGACCGCGAACTGGACATCAACGACAAGGATGGCATCGCCAAGGAATTGGCGGCCCGCAAGGGGACGAACGAAAAGTTCCGCTTGCTCATCCGCGCCGACCGCCAGTGCCATGCGAAGTACATCTCGAAAGCCCTCGAATGGGGCGCCGAAGCGGGCATCGACAACATCGCCTTTTCCGGCCTCAACCGCGAAGAATAAGCCATGAAACAAGCCCCGCAAGAGGCGTCCTCCGACGCCGGTTTCCAGATCGCCCCGATGATCGACGTGGTCTTCGTGATCATGCTCTTCTTCATGGTGATGGCTGGGGCCGTGAAGGTGGAACACGAACTCAAGACGACCCTCCCCGGCAACGCGGAGACGGCCAAGGAAACCGAGATGCCCGACGAGATCACCATCGGTGTCTCCGAGAACGGCACCATCACCATCAACGAGGATCCCGTTGGCCAGCCCAACGACAAGACCTTGGACAACCTCTACAACGAGATGATGAAGATGGCCACAGCCGCCAAGCAGTCCAAGACGAAGCTCCTCATCACGGTCCAAGCCGAAGAGGCCGCCAAGTACGAACGCGTGATCAACGTGCTCGATGTCCTGGCCCGCGCCGACATCACCAACGTGACCTTCGCGGTCGCGGAACCAGAATAAGCCTTCCGCGTATCGACCAAAGGCCGCCTGCTAGGCGGCCTTTTTATTGGGTAGACTTGCCAAGCCCGCCAGTGCCCTTTGTATTGAAAGCATGAAAGTCACCACCGTCCTCCTGCTCCTCCTCAGCCTCGGCCTCTCCGGCTGCATCATCGTCATCGAGCAGGCCAAGGAAAAGAAAGACGCCCCGGCGGCGGCCGCTAAGTCCGAAGCCAAGTAAACGCTCGCTCGGGGCCGCTTAGGCGAAGCCCTGCGTCGAATCGAGCACGCGGCGCACAGCCTCGTAATCGTTGCCGATGCTCAGCGGGGCTGGCGGGGGGAGTTCGTACGGGAAAGTAGCCGCCCGGCTATCGCCAAAGGCGGCCTGCAGGACGTCGGGGAACTTGGCCGGGTGGGCCGTCCCAAAGACCACAACGTCCAGATCGCTGTTGCCTGGCTGCGCCAGCAGGTTTTCAGCGGCCTTCCAGCCGACGGCGGTATGCGGACAAAGGACATAACCACCGGCCGCACGGACGCGACGCATGGTGTCCAGCGTGGCGGCGTCGTCGACGGTGACAGCAGCGACCGCGGGGCCGCCCTGGCGCCAGGCGAGCAAGCGGTCGAGGTTGTTCGGGGCACCGATGTCCATGGCGTTGGAGGCGGTCGGGGTCGAACGGCGCGGCTGATAGTTCCCCGTGGCGAAGAGCTCCGGCAGCGGCGAGTTGATGTTCGTCGCGGCGACCAAGACGTCCACCGGTAGGCCCATCCGACGGGCCAGCTGGACGGCACCCACGTTACCTAAGTTACCCGAGGGGACCACGATGCCGAGCCGACGACCAGCGGCCAGCTGGCGGCGAACGTGGAAGGCAAACGGGACCTGCGCGATGAGGCGAATTGGGTTGATCGAATTCGCAGTGAGGAGCGGCCCGACGCGACGCAAGGAGTCATCCGCCAATGCCTGCTTCACTAAGGCCTGACAGTCATCGAAGGTGCCATCGACCGCGAGGGCGACGACGCCCGGACGAGCGCGGGCGATCTGCGACTCCTGGACTGGGCTGACGCCGATACGGGGATAAAGGACCACGGCACGCACGCCCGGCACACCCGCACAGGCCTCGGTGACCGCGCCCCCGGTGTCGCCCGAGGTCGCCGCGAGAATCGTGAATCGAGGATACTCAGCGCTGAGCACGTGAGCGGTCACGCGGACCAGCAAGCGCACGGCAAAATCCTTGAACGCGGCCGAGGGGCCTTGGAACAACTCCAGCACCTGAATGCGGTCGGCCGCCTGCCCGGCAAAGCCTGGGGGATGGACCAAGGGTACGGGGAAATTGAACGCCTCCTGACAGAGGCGGCGGAGGACCTCAGCGCCGAGTTCCTCCCGGAGGAACGGGGCGATGACCGCTTCAGCTAAGTCGGCGTAGGGGTCAGCCTGATGGGCGGCGACAAACCCCGCAGGCATCTGCGGAATGACCGACGGGACCCAGAGGCCACCCTTGCCAGGCATCGAGGCTAAGAGCACCTCGCGCAAGCTAGCACGCTGCGCGGCGTCGGCAGTCGAGATGAACTCGAGCTTACTTCTGGGAGAGGACATGGACGCCCTGAGGATTGATGCGGGAGACGTACTGGGTGGCCTTAATGGGCACCGACTCAAAGACGGTGGCCACCGCCGCCGCAACCTGACGGGCCGTGGCTTCGCCTTCGCACAAGGCGAAGACGCTGGGACCAGCACCAGAAATCGAGAAACCGAGGGCCCCCGCGGCGAGGGCTTCGCGCTTGGCGCGATAAAACTCTGGAATCAGACGCTGGCGGTGCGGCTCCGCGATGAGGTCATGCACCGATCGACCAATGAGCGCGTAGTCGCTCTGATAAAGGCCGCAGATGAGGCCACCGAGGTTGCCGCTCTGCTGCGTCGAGGTCTCCAACTGGATGTGGCGCGGCATGATCTCACGTGCGACCTTGGTCAGGACGACGATGTCTGGATGCACGACCGCGGCCCACAGGTTCTGCGGGATCGGAATGTTATGGACGTCGAGCTCCGCGTTGGAGCGGATCAGCGTGATGCCCCCGAGCAGGCAAGGCCCGACGTTGTCCGCGTGCCAAGCGCCATCGGCGGCGGCTTCGCCCGCAACGACGAACGGTAGGAGCTGGCGACGGGTCAAAGGTTCACCGAGGAGTTGATTCACGGCAAAAGCACCGCCGACGGCGCTCGCGGCGCTGGAGCCCAAGCCGCTGCCGAAAGGCATCTGCTTGTGGATTTCCATTTCGATGCCGAGGTCGGTCCGGCCCAAGTGACGCAACAGGTCCAAAGCCGCGACACCCGCGGTGTTCAGTTTCGGGTCGAGTGGCAGGCGACCATCATCGCCCGTGATCTTCGTGATGCGGAAGCCGGGCTGAGGCGAAGAGCGGACGATGATTTCATCACCCGGGAGCTCGATGGCGAAACCGAGCACATCGAAGCCGCAAGCCACGTTGGCTACGGTGGCGGGCGAGAAAACCCTGACTTCTTGGAGTATTTGTTTGGTCATATCGGCCCCTAAATCGGTGGAGAAAGACCTTTCGGGTTGCCTCCCCACGGGTCAACGGTGAACATGAGCGTTACCGAGACTAAAAATGCCTAAAAGGACTCACCAGTTCGGGTTCGTGACC
>CAIYEN010000252.1 GCA_903925205.1 uncultured Opitutia bacterium
CAGCAACCGACCGTGTGGATGGCTTGGACCGGGATGCCAGCGGACTGGAAGAACTCGGGGGTGTACGTGTGCGAAGCGGTGACGTTGGGGGCGAAGCCAGCGCGCTTATCGAGCCAGTAGGCTTGCCCGAATTCGCCAATGATGCGGCGGTCCGCCGCGAGGTCGCCGAGGATGCGGTCGCGCACGTCGCCGATGGCATGAGCCAGCTGCTGGCCGGCAGACCAATAGGCGGACAGCACGGCGGCGTGGTCGAAGGTGAAGGGCTCCTTGCCGGCGAAGCGCGTGAAGTCGAATTCAGAGGCGGCGAAGACGCCGGACTCAATGGCACCCTTGTTGGCGCGTAATTCAGCTTCGCTCAGTTTAGCGAAGAGCCCGGCCCACTTTTCGGGAGACAACTTGCAGACATCGCGGACCGTATCGCCCGCCCGGCGGAGGCGGGCGGATAGACGGGCGGCGTAGGCGGACTGTTCGCCGAGGAATTCGGAGTAATGGATCTGCATCTGCCCGACCTCGTCGGCGTAGGCAGGGGTGATGCCACGGCCGGTGGAGCCGCGGGGCTCTTGGCCGAGGGTATGGATACGGTAATCTTCCCAGGCGAGGTCGAGGATGCGGTGGGCAACGTCGCTGACCATGCAGCGTTCGTCGATGAGTAGACGGTTAAGGACGGGGATGCCGATCTTCTCGAGCGGCAGGGCTTCCCAGAGGGCTTTGCGGGGGTCAGCAACCACGCCCGCACCGAGGGCGAGGCAGGCCACGTCGTGTTCCGCCACGCCGCCGGGGAGCAGGTTGAGCTTGAGGCCGGCGACCGTGTGGCCGGAGTTCGCACCGCCGTTAACCTTGAGGACCGTCCCGACTACGTCACGGCGGCCCGTGAGCTGTTGCAGCTCGCGGACAATCTCCGGGATGAGGCGGCCCTTGCCTTCGTCTCCCATGCTGATGCCGACATCGGCGATGAGGTGGCTGTGGAACGGAGTGAGGGCCATGGACAGAAGGGAGTAAAGCGGGCGGGGTGGGCCGACCGCAAGGCGGAAGGAACGGCTCGGTCGGCTTAGGCCGAGGGGTTCTTCTGGCTCTCGTAGAAGTCGTTGATCTTCTTCGAGACGTCGCGGTAGCCGGAGTCAGCCATGTAGATGGCCTTGTATTCCTCGATGGCTTCCTTGGTGCGGCCCATCTTCTCGTACGCGCCACCCAATTCGTAGATGATTTCCTTCTTTAGGTCGTTCATCACTGGGACTTCCGACTTTGCGAGGAGCAGTTGGTCGACACCCAAGTCGAACTTGCCGCTGGCGACGAAGCACTTGCCGATCGAAAGAATGGCCGTCTGACGGAACTTCGGGTTCCGCTGGGCGTATTGCAGCTGCTGAATCGCATCATCGAGGCGACCGGCGCCGTAGAGCAGGGAGCCGTATTCGTAGCGGAAGGAGTAATCGTTCGGGTAGCGCTCCACGAGGCTCGCCGTCGTCTGGATGCGATACTCGGTGAGTTCCTTGTCGTTGGCGGCGAGGGTCGCGGCCGTGGCGGCGTCGCCCGGGGTGGCGGCAAGCTGTTCGCGGAGGCCCTTGGAGACCTTCTCGTAGCGCTGGGTGATGAGGTCGATTTCCTGGCGTTCGAGGGACGAATCGGCCTTGCCGAGGGTCGTCAGGCGGCCGCGTTGCAGCCAAGCCACGGCGCTATCGAGGTCGCCGGCGGAGATGAACTGGCGAACGATGTCGCGGTAAAGGTCGAGGCTGTCGGGCTGGGCCTGAATCTTCTCGGCCAAGGCGGCGGCCTGTTCGAGGGCGGTGCCGGCGTCGGTGACCTTGCGGGAGGACTGTTCGAGGCGAAGGGCTTCGTCCTTGTCCTTAAGCTTGGACTGGAAGTCGCCCTTATCTTCCCAGTTACCCTTCTTCATTGTCTTGCTGACGGAAGCCTTACGGACGCATTCCTGGAGGTCGCCGTTGCCAGGGAAAAGCTTGAGACCCGCATCGGCCGCCGCGAGGGCGAAGTCGTATTCACCCGCATTAATCCAGGTGTTGGAGAGGTCGACGTAGTGCTGGACTTGCTTCGGCTCGCTCTGAGTGAGTTCTTCGTAGGCGAAGGCAGCGAGTTCGGGGAATTCCAGTTTGAGGGCGGCGGCCGCGATGGTCTTGTTCGCATTCACGTCGGCGGGGCTCTTCGCGAGCTTGGCTTCGGCGTCGGCGATGGCGGCGACGGGGTCCTTTTCGACGGCCTTGGCGATGCCACTGGACGAAAGGGCGTTGGTGATGCCATCAAAGAGACCCTTCTTGGTGCCGAGGACAACCTTCTGCGCCTTACGGAGCGTGCGGCGGACTTCGATGCAACCCAGGTTACGGCTCAGGATGCCCGAGAGGATTTCGATGGCATACTGGGGGTTGGTCTTCAGTTGCTGCTCGGCCGCGGTGATCTGCTTCTGCAGGCGAGGATCGAGGTCAGTAAGGGCGACTTTTTTCATGGAGGGGGTAGATAGACCTGCGAAAACTGACCTTCTGGACGGCGTGGGTCAATCCCTTCGGCGGGAAAAACGCAGGTGGCGGCGGAGGGCTGGGCGCAGGGGGGTGGCTATGATTCTTCCGACACAGTCTTTCGTCCCGCATTTGCAGGGGTGGAAGAGGCTTTCGGCCAGCGAAAAACCATAGTCAAAGGTGATTTCCTCGGTGGCGGCGATCGGACCGATGGCGACGAGCCAGGGGTGCCCAGCCGTGGTGTCGAGGATTAGCTCGGCATTGGGCAGGCAGGAGTGGTTAGCGTGACGGGCGGGGTTGTCGGAGGCCGAGCCATCGAGCCAGAGACCGGGTTCGATTTCCAATAAGAAGGTCGGTTGTCCCGGGGTGCGGACGTCCGGGGGGGCGTTGAGTCGGACGCCACCGTAGGGGGCGATGCGCTCGCCTGCCATAAAGCCACGCGTGGCGAACAGCCCCAGCCCGCTGATGGGCGAAGGTTTGGACTCCGTACCCGCCGTGCTCATGCCTCTGGCTTGAGGTCGCGGGTCATCAGAGCCGTCACGCCAGCGCGGGCGTCGAGGCCTTCAAACAGAATCCGGTGTAGGCAGAAGAGGATGGGGGCGTCGATTTGGCTGGCCTTGGCGACTCGGGTTAACGTGTCGGTCGCGCGGTAGCCTTCGACGGAGTCGCGCCGGGTCGCGAGCGCAGCGATAGCGGCAGCGGCATCTTTGGCGACCTGTTCGCCGAAGGAGCGATTGCGGCTCCAGCCGCCGTGCGCGGTGGCCATGAGGTCGCCCACGCCGCCGAGGCCGAGGAAGGTTTCGGGGCGACCGCCGACGGCGACGCCGACGCGCATCATTTCCTGGAGGGCGCGGGTGAGGAAGGCGGCTTTGGCGTTGGAGCCGAGTCCAAGTCCATCGCACAGGCCGGCGCCGACCGCATAAACGTTCTTTAAGGTACCGCCAATTTCGACGCCAGGGAGGTCGGAAGAAGTGTAGGCCCGGAGCGTCGGGCCGCTGAGCGCGGCTTGGACTTCGCGCAGGGTGTCGTCGTCTTGATGGGCGGCGAGGACCATGGCGGTCGGCATACCGCGCGCAACTTCGTCCGCATTGCTAGGTCCGCTTAAGGTCGCGACCGGAATGGTGCCGGCACCGAGGGCCATGACTTCGGTGGGGCGGCGCAGGGTGTTTTGGTCGAGGCCCTTGCAGAGTGAGACGACCATGCGGGCCGAGGACGCACGGAGGGCTGGGCCGATTTGCGCCACGAGTTCGGAGAGGCCTTTGGACGGGCAGGCGAGGAAGACCACATCGGCATCCATGAGTGCGGGAATCGCTTCGAGGCCGATCTGGAGGGATGGCGCGAGTTTATGCCCCTTGAGGTAGTCGGTGTTTTCGCGTTCCGCGGTCAGCTTGAGGGCTTGCTCTAAGCGCCGTGGCACGAGGGTTACCGTGTGACCTTGACGGTCGAGGTGAATGGCCATGGCCGTGCCCCAAGCACCGGCGCCGAAGACGACGCAGTTCATCGGCGGCCCCCTTTACGGACCAGCCGGGCCCAGCGTTGGACGGCCGCGACGGCGTCCCGATGGAGATGGGCTTGCGGCTTAACGAACGGTGGTGGTTCGGGGGTGAGCCCGAGAAGGTCATGGATGACGAGAATTTGTCCGTCGCAACCATCGCCCGAGCCAATGCCGATGGTCGGTACATCGACCGCGGCGGTGAGTTTCGGCATGAAGGCTGCGTCGACGCATTCCACGACCAAGGCGAAAACGCCCGCTTCCTCCACGGCTTGGGCATCGGCGAAAAGGCGAACTTGGTCGGCAGTGGTCAGGCCGCGGCGGCGGTAGCCGGTGGCGTGGACACGCTGGGGCATGAGGCCGACGTGCCCCATGACGGGGATGCCCGCGTCGACGAGTTTTTCGATGTGCTTGGCAAGGGAAGCCCCGCCTTCAATCTTCACGCCTTGGGCGCCGCCTTGCTGCAGCAGCGCACGGCAGGCCTTGAGCAGGTTGGGGAAGTTATCGTGAGCCAGGCCGAAGGGGAGGTCGGCGATGACGAGCGCGTTGGGCTTAGCCCGGACGACGGCGGCCGTGTGGTGGACCATCATCTCGAGCGTCACACCGACGGTGTCGGCCATCCCGAGGACAGTATTGCCGACAGAGTCGCCGACTAAGATGAGGTCAGCGCCGCCTTGGTCGGCGATGCGGGCCGTCACGGCATCGTAGGCCGTGAGGCAGACGATGGGGCGGGTGCCTTTAAGGGCACGGATGGACCGGGTGGTGGCCTTCACGCCCATGGGACTACCCCTTGACCGCCCGCTTGTAAAGCGTGGGCGAAGGGTGTATGGTAGGAAAGATGTTCGGGCGTATTGCCAGATTCTTTAAACGGGTGGATTACCGCGAAGGCGGTTATCAACACCCCGACTTGCCTGGGGCGGCGGGGGCACCATGGCATCTCCGTTTACGTCTCATGCTTACCCAGCGTGGCGGGCCGGACGTGAATCAGCGAACGCCGGACTTTTGGGTCCGCCACCGCCGGTGGTTGGCCGTCGTCTTGGCGTTGCTCCTCGCTTGGCTCGTCGTCGAGAGCGCGTTGGCGTGGAATTTCTTTGAAGGCTAAGCCGACCGCGGGAGCTTGAACTTGAGCGGCAGTAGGCGCAGGTCTTCCTTGAGCGTGAGTGTCGATTGCGTGCGTAGGCACCAGTGACGCAGCACGGCGTGCAGCCAGGGTAGCGAACAGGTCGCCTCGCGGAAGCGTAGCGTGAAGGTCGTCCCGTCGCTGGACCAGTTTAAGCCTGTGACGCGAAAGGTCACCGGCTCGGCTTGGCCTTGCAGCGTGAGGGTCGCGGCGACATCCGCTCCCGCCAGTTCGAGGGCGGTGATTTCGCCGACATCGGCGAAGCGTTGCGACACGAATTTTGCGATCTCGGCTTCGAGGGCGTTCACGCGGAGAGGTCGACGCCTTCGAGGTAGAGACCGAGTTCTTTGGCGCGGGCAATCACCGCAGGCTTGTCGATCATGATGACCCCATCGACCTGCAACGTCGCGCGGCGGACCCCGCCTTCGGCCATGCTTTCGAGCGTCCGTAGGCCGAGGCACGGAACGTCGAAACGAAAATCTTGGGCGTGCTTGGTGGTCTTGGTGAGCAGCATCTCCTTGCCGCCCGTGGCGGCGCAGCGCTTCAACATATTGTCGGTCCCTTCAAAGGCTTCGACCGCAATAACGGTACCCTTGGCCGTGACGACGGATTGGCCGACGTCGAGGCGGGCCATTTCTTGGGCCATCCGTAGGCCGAAAGTGCGTTCCTCGGTGGTGACGGAGGAAAAGAAGCCGGTCATGGGGCCGGCGCTGGCGAGGTGGTCATCGAGGTAAACGCGGGCGTCGAGCATGCGGACGCCGGTCTTTTCGATTTCCGCGGAGATCGCGCCGAAGATGGACTCTGCATTGCGTTCCCGGAGGGCGGCCATGAGTGCAATCAACTTCAAGTCGGGCACCATGCCAGAGAACAGCTTGCGCGGCGTCACTTGGCCGGCCATGACGGCGCCGCCGACGCCGAGTGCTTGGAGTGAGTCGAGGAGCTGGCCCAGTTTACCGACGGGCACCGCACGGTGTTCGGCGGGCGCGAAAGTCGCAATGAGGGCGGGATCGGTTTCCTCTTCGAAAGAGACTAAGCGGACTTGGGCGCCGCGGGCGCGGGCGGACTCGACGAGGAGGGCGGGGTAGCGGCCCTTGCCAGCGATAACCGCAAAGGGTTGGCCCGGAGCGAGGTCCGAAGGGAGGAAGCGCGAGGCTGACGCCATAGAGGCATCGTTCCCGGGTAATCGTCCGGGCTCAAGCCTGCTTTAGGTTGCCACCGTGGCTCCTTCTCCTCCGAATGTCTCCATGCCCGCCTCCTTTGGCATTCTTGGCGGTACCTTTGACCCACCGCATGCTGGACACGTCGCCGCGGCGGTCGCGGCCTGGCGTCAGCTGGGCTTGGACGAAGTGAAGGTCATTCCCGCTGGCTTGGCCCCGTTACGCGCCGTGCCGCCCTTAGCCTCGGCGGAGCATCGCCTCGCCATGGCCAAACTCGCCTTTGCCCCCTGTGCGTGGGCCCGTGTCGACGACCGGGAAGTCCGTCGGACCGGAATCTGTTGGTCGGTGGATACCGCCCGTGACCTTGCGGCGGAGTTTCCCGAGTCCCGCCGGGTGTGGATCATCGGTGCCGACCAGTTGGCGCGCCTGGATCGCTGGAAGGAAATCGACACGTTGGGGCGTCTCGTCGAGTTCGCGGTGCTATCTCGCGATGGGTTGCCAGTGGCCGCCCCCGCCACCATCGCAGGCTTTATCCGCCTAACGGTGCTCAAGGAGTCGCCTGTGCGCGTCTCCTCAACAGCGCTCCGGGCAGCGCTGGCGGCGGGCGAACCGGCCGGAAACGGCTTGCCCAATGCGGTCCGCGCCTACATCGAAGAACACTCACTCTACAAATCCTGACCATGCCCGCCCCTAAGAAGAAGACGCCTTTCAAGAAGCCTGCCGGTAAGTCGGCAGCCAAGCCTGCGGGCAAGTCGCGCGGACCGGTCAAGGCCCGTGGCCCCGTTAAGCCCGTCCGTCGTCCGGTGGCGAAGGTCAAGGGCAGCAAGGCCAAGACCCGTTCGGAAACACCCAAGGTCGCCGTCGTGAAGGCCGTGCCGACCAAGGTGCCGGCGTTCGTTGTCGCCGTGGTCAAGGCGCTCGACGACAAGAAGGCCCTCGGCATCCGCGTCCTCGAACTCGGTCAACTCTCCTCGGTCGCCGACTACATGGTCATCGCGACGGGTAATTCTGATCCCCATCTCCGTGCCTTGCGCATTGAGGTTGAGAAGGCCTTGGACGAGGTGGGTTCGCCCGCGCGCGCGAGCGAGTCTCAGTCCGAAAGCGGTTGGACCGTCGTCGACGGCTTCAATGTCTTGGTGCACATCTTCCGTCCGGACGTCCGCGAAAGCTACAGCATGGAGTCCTTGTGGAAGGATGGCCTCGATGTCCCGGTGGCGGCGATCCTGAAGGCTTAACCCCGAATCTCAGCCAGGCACTGGACCCTAGCTTTGCTAGGGTCTTTTTTTGTCCATCGTCCGGACCTCCAGCGGCTGCGGTTTGCAGCCCTGGTTGGTCGGAAAATTCCCCGGTTTGGTGGTAACGGGCAGAATTGAACTGCCGACCTAGGGCTTATGAGTCCCTCGCTCTAACCAACTGAGCTACGCTACCGTAAACCGGGTCGTAATGACAGAGGGAGCGGGGCGGTCCGTCAAGCCGATTGCATCCCTCAGGGGCGGGCATTCGCCAGGATCCAGAACATAAACAGCCAGAAAACGGTGCCTAGGCCGGCCAAAACGAGGCAGAGTCGGCTTTGCGACTGGGAGATTTCGGCCAGCCCTTCGTGGCTGATCTGGCGGCCGACGCGTTGCACCAACCACAGCGGGAGGCTGCACCCCAGCAACGTCGCAAAGATGAACAGCGTGTATTTTGAGTACGGCTGGAGCATGCCGACCGTTGCTTCCCAAAGCGGCACGACGACCGCGAACAGCGGCGGGAAGAGGAAGGTCGAGCCACACCATAGGTAGCCTTCGCGGACATTGCGCTCGAGGGCTTCGCCCGCGGCCGAGGTGTTGGGGGCGAGCGGAGTCGCGGAGGTCGGCGTGGTGCCCGGAGCGCCCGGAGGCGGCGGCGGTGAATCCGGATCATCCCGCGCCGCTAAGGGCGCAATCGGTGGGAGCAAGGAACCGCGGCTGAGGCCGAGGGTCCGGAAGTATTCGCGGACCGTGATCCACGCTCCGTTGACTTCGATATTATGCACGAGGCTGATTTCACCGGCCCGGAGCATTTCGCTGATGCGGGCGAGGGCGAAGGGTCCGGTGACGGCGCCTTTCCAGCGCAGGCGGAATTGGTCGGGCTTAGCCATGGCTTAGAGGTCGCGTCCTTGGAGGATGGATTCCCAACCGCCGTCGGGGGGCGTGAGGCCTGCGGGAACGCCCGCGGCTTGCGCCGACTCGGTGACGGTGCCGGAGAGGCGGAGGAGCGGAGTGAGGAGGGCAGGCTCGTTGACGCGCGTGAGATTACCGGCGGCATCGACCCGGAGGAGCAGGGCGGGCTTGCCTTCGCTGTCGAGGCCGTAGAGCGCCGTATTTTTTAGGGCCTCGCGTAGCGCGGGTTTGCCATCGCGACCGATGGTGCCGGCGAAGATCAGCTTTTTAGACTGTAGTTCGCCGAGCGTTCGCCGCCAGAAGCGGGCTTCGTCGGCGTACGTGGCCCCCGTTTGCCGTAAGAGGAACGCGCGTAACTCCGGCTGCACGTCGGCCCACTTATCCTTAAATAGGAAGTCGTACGGACTCATGGCATTCTGCGTGATGCGGCGCAGTTGGTCGGCATCGCGTTGGGCCGAAGGCGAGTAGAGTAGGCCCCAGGCTTCGGGCCGTTGGCTGGCGACCTTGAAGAGTTCCTGCATCTGGTAGGCGCGGAGTTCGAGGTGGGGCGTGGGGCTCCGGCGGATGAGGTCGAGCTTGCGCAGGAGGGGTTCGGACAACTTGCCGGCCTTAAGGTCGTAGAAGCGACTAAACTGACGGAGGTAATCGAGTTCGGGAATCACGAGGCCTTCGAGGAGGTCCTCGCCGGACTTCGTCGTTTCGCCATTGGCGTTGATAAACTCGCGGCAGCTCCAGGCTGACTCGACGAGGGTGCCGTCCCGGGTGAGTTCCTTGGCGGTCCGGACGCTCTCAATGCCGCCGCTGATGAGGTTGCGCTGCACAGAAACTTCACCGGCGATGAAAACTTGCCGCATGATGCGAGGGTCGCCGCCGCGGCTATGCTCGCGCACATTGTATTTGCGGAGGCGGGCGGTGGTCTTGTCGTCGGCGAGCGCTCGGATGACCTTGTCTTCGGTCGCGAGCAGTTCCGCGGGTTGGAACAGGCCGTTGGTATCGGACTTCGCTAAACCATCCCACATCGCGCCGACGCGTGGGGCGAGGGTTGAGCGGGGAAGATTCCGCAGGGCCTCGGCACGTTCGGTGATAAAACTGGCGCGCTTGCGAAGGTCAGAATTTTCCTTCGCGGTTTGGGCGACGGCGGCCAAGGCGTCGAGGTAGGCTTTCAGGTCGCCGGAATCGGCGAGCCCCCGGACGGCATTGACGGACTTCTGATCGGCTTCCAGGCGGAGGGCGGCCCGGTCCGCTTCGGCGTAGGCTTCATCGAGGTCTTTGAGGCCCGCAGCGGTCAGGGTCGTCAGCAGCGCCCGCAGCTTATCTAAAGCTTCATTGGCCCGGGGTAGGTTCACCACGGTCTCGTCTTCGCCCAGAGCCACCTTGAGTTGACGACGTAACGCGAGGAGGTCGTTCCGGCTTTCTTCGCTGACCTTAGTGCAGGTCGCGAGGACGGCCGCTGGGTCCGGGAGAATCGTTTGTAGGCGCGCCGTGGCGGCTGGGCCAATCTTGGCGAGTTCGCTGACGTAGGCTTTGGCCCGTTGAGTCACGGGGGCAAAGTTCGCAAGATTGATGCCTTCTTTGCGACGCTGTTCGAGGTAGATGGCCTCGGTCTTGAGTTTTAGTTCGGATTCCGCTTGGGCGCCGGCTTGACGATGGAGGGCTTCGGCGGCGGCCTTGTTTGCTTCCTCCGCAATAAACTCGGGGTGGTCGTTCTTGAGCTTTTCGAGTTTGGCGAGGGCCCCCGCATTGTCCCAGCTTTCAACGAGGACTTGGACTTCCGTGAAGCGATCATTGGCTTCCTGGGCCTTGCCCTGTTGGGCGTGCCATAAGTAGGCGCCGAGCAGCAAGCCGAGGAGGCCAGTGACCCAAGAAGTCGTCAGGAGGGTGTAACGACGGCTGAGTCGGGCGCGAGTGAGTTGGCGGACGCCGCGGGCTTCGCGGACGGTGCCTTCCGGTAGTCGGTCCGTGAGGGGGGTCGCCTTTTCGATCCAAACGTTGAGGCGTGAAATCAAGAGCGCGGGGGAGGAGCCCCGGGCCGCGTCTTGGCGAAGCAGCTCCCATTCTTTCGTTAAGCTGTCGAGGGCGGAGCGCTGGGTGGCCTCGGCTTCGGCGCTGGCGGCCAGTTCGCCGGCCCAGGACTCGAGGCTGGCCATTTCTTCCTGGATGGCCGCGTCGAGATTGACTTGGTGGTCGCGTTCGTAGGTGCGGATGCGGCCGAGGTGGGTCGCACAGGCCTCCCATTGATCAGCCTCGCGGGCCGCGCGGGCTTCGGGGAGCAGGCGCAGAATTTGTTCGTGGGCCTTGGCGCGCAGGTGAGCGATACGACGCGCGAGGGCGTCATCCCAGCGTGGCTCGTTGGTGAGTGCGAGGGCCCCGAAGCGCTCCATCCGATTCATCAGGTCGACGGCTGCTGGGGCGGAGCCTTCGTCGAAGAGCTGTCGCACTTTGCCGAGCGATTCGCGCAGGAACTTACTGGACAAGCGCGTGAGTTCGGAGCGCGCCGTCGGATCCTCGGGGTTGATGCGAGCGATGGACCGGAGCACGGTCAGGGCGCGTTCTTCATCGCGTTGCCGCATCGCTTCGCGGTAGTCGCGGTAGAGCGGATGGTTTTCGCCAATCACTTTCCCGTAGAGGCTTTCCACCGCGAGGACGTGTTGGTCGTCGAGGGGGAAGCCCGTCGGGAGACCCCGTTCGCGGCAGAGGGCCTGCCAGCGTTCTGAGTCGGCGAAGCTGAGCTGGGCGCAGAGGCCGAGCAGGTCAGGTTCGGATTCGGCGACTTGGAGGGCGGCGTGGTCATTGCCCACACGGATGAGCGCGGCGCATTGCTCCAAGCGTTCACGGGTTCGTTGGCAGAGCGTCGCGTATTCCCCGGCTAGCGAACTGGCCTCGATGTCGGGCGTGCCGACTTCGAGCTGGCCGCGGATTCGGGCGATGAGTCGTTCAGTCTGCATGCGGGCTTAGCGGAATTCGATGAGGAGCAGGCCATCTTCCCCGCGCGGAGAAACCGTGCGGAGGCTCCAAGGGGCGCCCGCGTTGACGAAGTCTTGAGCCGTGAAGGCGTTCCTGCGGGCTTTGACTTCGTCGTAGGAAGGGGCGCCGGGGCCGGACTTTCGCTCGAGGCGGACTAAGTCGGTATCGAGCAGTGACTTGGTGGCCCGGGTCGAGGCGAGGTCACGATCAGGGAATTCATGGCCCGCGGGGTAGAGCCCGAGCGCGCCCGAGGAAGCGATGAAGGAATTCACGATCGGTTCGGCCCAAGCCGCGGCGTGGACTACGCCCGTATCGAGGTCAGCCTTCAGCGCGGCGAGGCCCAAGTTAAGAGGGCGGAGCGCCTTCACGTTGCTGATGAGCGCGATGGTCTGGCGGGAGCCGTCGCTCAAGGCGATTTCAATCAGTTGGTTGGTGTCACGCAGCTGTGAAGCGGAGTTGTCCGGGAAGTTGAGCGTGACCGTGTTCAGGCGAGAGCCCACGCCGATGACGATGGGTTGGCGGCCGGACTTGCTCGTGGCTTCAATCCAATTAGCTTGGCTCCCGGTCCGGATTTCCGCGGACTGGTATTTAGTCTTCTCGTCGCGGGCGTGAAAGGCTTCCAACGGGAGTAGCCGAATGCGGGCGGTGACCGTCGTGTTCTTGTTCGCACCCGTGGTGTCGATGAATTTGCCGATTTTTTCGGCGGCGGGCATGCTCAGCTTGAACTCGGCGGTGGAAGGGGAGTTCGGGCCGAGGTCGGCCGTCTGCCATTCGCCTTGGGTCAGGATGATGGGGCGGACATCTAGGGCGCCGACCATCTGGGCACGGGCTTGGATACGAGCGAGTTCCTCCCAGGCTGCGTCTTTCGTCACTTCTAAAGACGCGCCGATCCGGAGCGCCTCACCGGCGTCTTCCGCGATATCCAGCATGTCTTTGCGGTTCGCCGTCGCGGTCGGGCTTTCCAGGCGGGCCAGCAGGCTGGCCGTGGTGGTCGCCGCGAACTTTGACTTCAGGCGCGGCAGGTATTGGTCGCGGTAGCGGGCCGCGAAGGTGGGTGATAGTTTGCAACTCTCGAGCCAAAGCTTCCCGGCGGCGACGAAGTCATTGCGGGCCATGTAACTATCGACGTCAGCAATCGCCCGGTTGGCCTTAAGCAATTCATCCGCGGCGGTGGAGTCAATGGGCGGTGGGGTGGGCTTAGTCGTCTCCGCGGCTTTCTTTTCAGGCTGGCGGAAGTAGACGAAGGCCAGGCTGGCGGCGATGAGGACCAAGAGGCTGACTACGGCAATGGTAACGGTAGTGCTGCCCGTCGCGGGTGTGCCGGTCGCGGACGTACGACGGGGCATGGAAGCGCCTGGGCCAGCGGCCGCGGAAGCGGGGGCCGTGGCGCCCGCACCCGTGGCGGCAATACGGGCGAGTTCGCCCGCAGGTGCGGCGAGCTGCGCCGCTTGGGCGAGGTCAATCGTCGGGCGACCAGCAGCCAGCCCGACGGCCCAGTCGAAACCATCAGCACCCGTCTTGTCGGCGTTCGTCGTGAACGTGGCGGACCACGCAGCTCGGCCAAGTAAAGCGGAGGATTCCGCAAGCAAGCGGAGGAGCTGAGCGGACTCGGGGGGATTGAGTAATGACACCGAAGCGGCGCCGGAGGCGTTGACGAGCCAAGCGGCCTTGGCGCCGGTGCCGGCGAATTCACGCCAGCCTGCGGCCGGTGTGAGTACGGGATGCGCGAGGAGTGCGAGCGGTCGACTATCTTCTTTAAGCCACGTGGGCTCTTCCGTCCATTCGTCCTTCCAACCATTCCAGCGGAGGGCCAAGGCGGCGGGCGGTGGGAGGACGGCCGCTTCCTCGGCGGTGAAGACTAGGTGGTGGGCGAGGCGATTGTCGCGTTGCGAATAGTCGAGGCCGCGGGAGACAAAACGTGACAGGACGTACCAAGCTTGGCTGCCGGCTTCGAGGCGGCGGAAGGTGAAGGTCTCGCCCGTGGACGTGTCATGCGGGGTGCCGAGGGACTCGAGTTGCTGCGTGAGTCGTTCCGAAAGCGAGGCATGCCGAGCGACGGTGCAGAAGCCGGAACGTCCGGCGACGAGTCCGCGGGGGGCGGAGGTGAAGATCAGTTGCAGGGGCATGGAAAGGATTAGCGGCTAGGGAGGAGTTCGGGGGACGAGCGATGGAGGAGCCAGTAGACGGGCTCCTCGACATGCGCCGGGGCCAGGCGCTGGGGGTCTGGGGCGATACGTCCCTTGTTTGGACCGGCGGTGAGTACCGTGGGTTGGTGGCCAAACGAAGTCACCGCGAAGTAACAGATCTCTTTGGCCAGCGATTCCGCTGTCGCCACGAGGCCAGGGCAAAGGCTGACGAGGACCGTGCGCACGCGGTCCGAGTTGCGACGTATCGCTTCGAGGTCGAGTTTGCCGGCGCTCAGCACGGGCTCAAGCGGGGACGACAGGAGGAACTGCCAAGTATCGCATTTGCCGACCACGAAAGCGAGCGGGGTGGCGATGCGCTGGCCGGGGGCGAGTCCGAGCACGCGTTTGATCCGGGTTTCCATTTCGGCTAAGATACTGTCTTGTTGATCGACGCGGCCTTTGATTGCTAACTGCGGGTCATCGACACCGATTAACTTCGCCTTGAAACGCGCGTTGGCGGTTGGGTCGAAGAGGAAGAGTAGGCCCGCGGAGTTGGCGACGTGCATCGCACCCGGTGAGTCGTGGATATCGATGCCGGGCTCGAAGTGTTCGCCCGCATTATCGTAGAGCACGATGGACGTCTCGTCGCGGTTGGCGGCGGGCCGGGCGAGCGAATAGATGAAAGGGCGGGGGAGGGAGACCATTCGGCCGAGGCGGGGCAACTTTTCGTAGGTGGCGCCTTCCAGGGCGGTTTTGCCGAGTAAGGCGTCTTCGGGCGTGGCCGCCGAGAAGAGCGTGTTACGCATTTGATTCAGCAGCATGTTGCCGCTGGGGTCGCCGTCTTTAAAGGCTAGGCCGAAGTCGCCTGGCAGGCGGTCTTGCAAGACGTGCGTGAGGACGGCGAGGTAGTAGGACTTCCCCGCACTCGGTGCGCCGATCACCGAAAGGATGCGGTGCGGCATGTCCAAGTAGCCCGGCGGCAGTTGGCGGCGGCAGTGGGGGCACGCCAAGTCGGTGCAGGCTAGGCCCATCGGGTCGAGCGCGAGGCCTTGGTCATTGAAGCGCGTTGGCTGGAAGCGCAGGCGTGCGTCGGCGCCGAGGATGGGGTCACCGCGCAGGTCTTCGTGCACCGCCACGCTCAAGGCGTCGCCCGCATCGAAGCGGGTCCAGCAAACGGGACAAAGATGCGCGCCTTTATTTTGCTCCGCGGCCAGGGTGGAGCGTGGAGCTGGTTTCGCTTCGGATTCTTCGCGCGGCGTGAGGAGCGCGGCAATCTGGGAAAGTTTGAACCCGACCTCGAGGCCGGCGGGCGTACACGCGAGGGTGTCGGTGGCGCGTCCGAGGCTAGCGGCGAATTCCAGCAGCTGTTGGGGTGGGAGCTCGCCCAGCAGGTCGCCCGTGGCGGCATCGAACAAGACCCAAGAGGCGGTTTGAACGGAGTTAAAGGGGTCGTCATCGTTGCCGGAGACGACGAAGAGTGCGTCCTCGAGTTGGACCGTCGACGTTTCGCTGATGGTCGTCTTTTGGCGCAGGAGGGCACCGTTGATTAAGACGGGTGTCGTCGAGGTGGCTTCCAGTAAAAGGCCGGTGTCGGTCGCCGACACACCCAGAGCTGGGCTCGTGGACGGCAGGGGGAATTGAGCCGGCAGGCTGTCGGTGAATCCTTTTTGCCCGTTCAGGCAGTTGACCCATCGAAAGCGGGCCTTTTTCTTGCTGGAGGTGAACATGAGGCCGAAAGGGGCAGGGGGTTGAAGACAGCAGTTGATATCTGTCCTAATGTCAGCACCATACTCAGCCAGTACCCACCCCTAAAGCCACCCCTAAACGATGGAAACCGAAGCCGACCAGTCCGCCCTGGATCGCGCCCGCAACGGCGACCTTGGGGCGTACAATGAATTGGTCCTCCGGTACCAGGGGCGCATCTTTGCCAAGGTCTTCTCGTTGCTTCGTAATAGGCAGGATGCCGAGGAAATCACCCAAGATACGTTTATCCGGGCGCACCGGGTCCTCGCCTCGTTCCGTGGAACGGCGACTTTTTCGACCTGGATTCATCAAATTGGTACCAATCTGGCCCGCAATCGCTACTGGTACTGGCGCCGACGGAAGCGCGATCAGTCGATGTCCCTTGATGCCGATCTCGGGGAAGACCCAGGGGCCACCCTGCACGACATCCTTTCGGACGGTTCCCAGGGGCCTGGCCACGAAGCCGAACACAATGAATTCGTCAAGAAAGTGGCCGAGTGCATGGAACAATTGAAGCCGGAACACGCTCGTATTCTCACGATGCGGAACATTCGCAATCAGTCTTACGAGGAAATCGCCGAAGAACTCGGCCTCTCGATTGGGACGGTCAAAAGCCGCATCAATCGGGCCCGCGAAGCCTTGCGTCAACTCATGGGGGATGAATTCCGCGAATGAGTAACGCCGAGCTCGAGTCGCTCATTCTTTGCTACCTCGACGGCACCGCCACGCGTGCGCAGGTGGTGCGTTTGCGTAATGCGATTCAGGCTTCGGCGGAGATGCGCCAGCGCTTCCACGCCCGGGTGCGTTTGCACAAGGCCCAGATGGCTTTTTTGCGCGGTCGCGCTGATTTGGATGCCGCCCAAGCCGTTGCGGGCCTGGCCCGTTTCGCTCAGCGCGCCGGCCGTATCTTTGCCCACGCGTGTGTGTTAGCCCTCGTGTTTGTGCAGCTGCGGGTGACCTTGCCGGCCGAATACAGCGGGTTAATGCTCTATGTGGAAGACACCTTGGCCGAAGAAGCCTCCGTTGAGGGTGTGACCGTTTCGACTCCTGACACTACGCCGCTGGCGGTGGTCGCGGAAGTGATGCCGGACGAGATGCCGGAGATGGCCCTGCCGACCTTGACCATCCCTGACATGTTCAATCCCGTCGAAGATCCGGGCTTGAACGAGGCTTAAGCGGTTATCCGCCTTGCTTCCGTCGCTGAGGACAATCTCCTGTTCTGAAGATGCAGGCCGAATCCTCTAGGCCGGAGATTAGACTCCAAGGCACTGCCGCCGCTCCGGGCGTCGGCCGGGGACCTGCCTACCTGCTCTTGCAGGGGATGGCGATCGTCGCCTGCCAAAAGGTGCCCGATGTCGAAGCCGAACTGCGCCGCTTCGATTTGGCCTTAGAGGCTACACGTCAAGCCATCTCCAAACTGCGTCAGGAAGTGGCCCAGAGTTTGGGCGAGTCCGAAGCCGCCATCTTTGACGCACACCTCCTCGTCCTCGACGACGTCGCCCTCATCGATGACGTCAGTAAGGAAGTCCGTTCGACAGGCTTTAATGTCGAGTTCTGCTTCCAGGAAGTTGTCCAGCGCTACATCGATATTTTTGAGCGCATGGAGGATGCCTTCCTGCGCGAGCGTGCCTCGGATATTCGTGATGTCACGAGCCGCGTGATGCACCACCTCTTGGGGACACGGCCAGCGCACGCGGCCATGGCCGCTCGGCAACAGGTTGTGGTCGCCCGTGACCTGACACCGTCGGAGACTGCCGGGTTGCCGGAGGATGGGGTGCTGGCGTTCGTGACCGAAGAAGGGGGCCGGACGGGCCACTCGGCGATCATGGCGCGCTCCCTGGAAATTCCGGCGGTGGTCGGCGTGAAGGGCCTGATGGACGCGGTGCAGGAAGGCGATGTCGTCCTGGTTGACGGTGAGACCGGGGCGGTCGTGATCAATCCCACCGCCGCGACTTTAGAAGGCTATCGCGATCAAGAGCTGGCCATTCGTCGCCGGCGCGACCGCGTCATGCGGGAGATTGCCTTGCCCGACGTCACGAGTGACGGCGAAGGCTTCGCTTTGCAGGCCAACATTGGCGGCCCCGAGGACCTAGAAGACGCCCGTCTTTATTGTGCACAAAGCGTGGGACTCTACCGCACGGAGAACCTTTACCTGCGCCTAGACGCTTGGCCCACGGAGGCCGAGCAGTATGAGGAATATGCAGAAGTCGTTCGCGAGGCCAAGGGGCGCTTAGTGACTTTCCGGACCTTGGATTTAGGCGGTGATAAACGCCTGGGTGACCTCAACGACGAAGCCAATCCGTTCATGGGGTATCGTGCTATCCGCTTGTGTTTGGATCGCCCCGACGTCTTCCGTCCGCAGCTCCGGGCAATTTTACGAGCGGCCGCCTTAGGGCCCGTTGCGGTGATGTTCCCGATGATCTCGGGGATTGAAGAGTTCCGGCGTGCCAAGGAAGTGCTGCTGGCCGTGGCGGCGGAGTTGGCGACCGAAGGCATTGTGCCGAAGGAGCCCATTCGGCTTGGCGCCATGATTGAGATTCCCTCGGTGGCGGCGGTCGCGGAGGACCTCGCACAAGAGGTCGATTTCTTCAGCGTGGGTACGAATGACCTCGTGCAATATCTTTTGGCCGTCGACCGTGGTAACCCCCGTATCTCCGCCCTCTATGAGCCCGCCCATCCCGCCGTCGTGCGCACCTTGGAACGGATTTTCAAGGCGGCGCGCCAGCACGGCGTAGCGGCCGCCGTCTGTGGCGAGTTGGCGGGTGACCCTGTCTGGGCGCCTTTGTTGATTGGCTTAGGTGCGCATGAACTCAGCATGGCTCCGCCGGCGATTCCCGAGGTACGTTTTGTCCTGCGTCACTCGACGAAGGAGGAGTTGACGCAGCTGGCCCATCGCGCCTTGGCTTTGCGGGAATGCACGGCCATCAAGGCCTTGCTTGCCGATTTTTCTGCCTCGAAACTTAAGCTTCGCTGATGTCCGCCGCGCTCCCTCTACCTAATCCGCACATTGCGGCCATGGCCGCCTACACGCCGGGCGAACAGCCGCAGGGTGGGGGCTGGGTGAAGTTAAACACCAACGAAAACCCCTATCCGCCGAGTCCGCAGGCCTTGACGGCGATGCAGTCCGTGCTCGCAGGGGAGGGGGCGGCGCTCCGGCTTTATCCTTCGCCCGATTCTTCGCCCTTACGTGAAGCGGCGGCCAAGTTACACGCTTTCCCTGCCGCCGATATTTTGGCCGGCAACGGTTCGGATGACCTGCTCAACATTTTGATCCGTGCGTATGCCGGCCCGGGTCGTCCGATTGGAATGCTGGATCCGAGTTACTCGCTGTATCCGGTGCTCGCCGCGGCGCAAGGTGCTGCCGTCATCAAGGTGCCGATTTGCGCGGACTTCAGTTTTGATGTGGCCGCCGTCGCCCAGTGTGGCGCCGCCATTTTCTTTCTCACCAATCCCAATGCCCCGTTGGGCGTGTCGTTCCCGCCAGCGAAGGTCGCGGAACTGGCACGCGCCTTCCCGGGCTTGCTGGTGGTCGACGAAGCCTATGCCGCGTTCGCGGAGGCCGATTGCGCGGAACTTCCGAAGACGCATGCGAACGTCGTGGTGACGCGGACCTTCTCGAAGGGCCATGCGTTGGCGGGCCTCCGGGCGGGCTATGCGCTTTGCCCGCCGGGCTTGGCTGGAATTCTCCACCGCGTTCGCGATAGCTATAATTTAGACCGCTTGGCGCAGGTCGCGGCGGCCGCGGCTTTGGCGGATGCCGCGTGGTTGCGCGACACCGTGGGGAAAGTGCGCGCGGAAAGGGCGCGGCTCACCCAGGGCCTGCAGGCGCTGGGTTGGACCGTCGTGCCCTCGTCGGGTAACTTCCTGCTCGCCACGCCCGCCTCGGCCCAGCGCGCAGCTTCGCCCGCTACGGGTGAGCATGCCTGCGCCTTTTTTCGGGAACGCAAAATCTTGGTCCGCCGTTTTCCGAACCATCCTTTGACTGCCTCTGCCCTGCGAATCACCGTTGGGACGGCGGCGGAAATGGACGCTTTTCTCGCGGCGGCGCAGGCGTGGTCGCAAGGGTGAGGTTGACAATTCCCTGCGGCGGAGGGATTTTTCTGGCATGAGCACCGGCGCCCGCCAAGCCACCATCCGTCGCGATACCGCCGAGACGAAAATCGCCCTATCCGTCAACCTAGACGGCACGGGGGTTTCCGAAATCTCGACCGGCATCGCCTTCTTCGACCACATGCTGACGCTCTTCAGCCGCCACGCCCTGATCGACCTCAAGGTCAAGGCCGACGGTGATACCGAGGTTGATTACCACCACACCGTCGAGGACGTGGGCATTGTCTTGGGCACCGCCATCAAGGAAGCCTTGGGTGACAAGGCGGGTATCCGCCGCTACGGCTTCTTCATTCTGCCGATGGACGAGACCTTGGCCCGTTGTGCCGTGGATCTTTCCAATCGGGCGATGCTGGTCTACCAGGTCGAAATCTCCAATTACATGGTGAAGGACTTCAACATCGCCCTCGTGCGCGAGTTCTTCCAAGGCTTGGCGAATGCGTTGGCTTGCAATCTGCACCTGAAGCTCGAGTACGGCGAAGAACCGCACCACATCGCGGAAGCGTTGTTCAAGGTCTATGCGCGCGCCTTGCGGGCGGCCGTCGAAATCGATCCGCGCCAAGGTGGCCGGGTTCCGAGCACTAAGGGTACGCTTGCCTGAACGTGGAAGCCGCTGGGACTAGCCGTCGCCCTCGGGTGGCCGTGATTGATTACGGCATGGGTAACCTGCGGAGCGTCAACCGCGCCATGGTGGCGGCGGGGGCCGATGCGTACCTCGCTGCGACCCCGCAAGCGGCCGAAGGCGCCGACGCCGTCGTTTTTCCGGGGCAGGGGGCCATGGCCGATTGCATGGCCTGCATTCGCCGCAATGATTTTGAGGTCTTCATTAAGGAGTGGATTGCCGCGGACCGACCCTTCCTCGGGGTCTGCATGGGCCTGCAGGTCCTTTTTGAACGTTCCGAAGAAGCCACCGTCCCTGGGTTGGGGATCTTTCCGGGCGTCGTCACCCGCTTCCCGTCCTCCCCCGGCCTGCGCATCCCGCACATGGGTTGGAACGAAGCCATTTTCAAGGCGGAGAGCCCCCTCACGGCGGGCCTAAACGCCCACGGGGAGCCCTTTTATTTCGTGCACAGTTACCGGGTCGTCCAGACCGACCCGGCCTTGGTTTGGTGCGAGACCGTCTACGCCGGCCGCTTTGTGAGCGGCGTCCGGAGGGGGCGGGTGCTGGCCACCCAGTTCCACCCCGAGAAAAGTCAGGTCAAAGGCTTGCAACTGTACCGTAACTTCCTGACTTTGGCTGACCGCTGAGGCGTCAGGCCTGTGGCGGAACACCCACCCCGCCATGAGCACCAAAAACGCCATTCTTAAACTGGACGACAAGGAAATCGTCCTCCCTATCGTTGTCGGCACCGAGCAGGAATGCGGCGTCGACGTCCGCAAGCTGCGCGACGAAACGGGCTACATTACCTTCGACGACGGCTACGCCAATACGGGGGCCTGCGAATCCAAGGTCACCTTCATCGATGGCGAGAAGGGCATCTTGCGTTACCGCGGCTACTCCATCGAAGAACTCGCCGAGAAGTCGACGTTCATCGAGACCGCCTACTTGTTGATCTACGGTGAACTCCCCACTGCGGCGCAGTTGAGCACCTTCAAGGCCCGCATCCTCGATAACTCCCAGGTGCACGAAGGCCTGCGCATCGCCCTCAGCGGGTTCCCGGGTAACGCCCACCCGATGGCCGTGCTTTCGGCCACGTTGAACACCTTGGGTTGTTATTACCCTGACCTCGGCACGAACGAGCGCGCCCATGACTTGGCGAAGTTCGACGAAACGGCCGCGGTCCTCATGTCTAAGGTTCGCACCTTGGCTGCCTTGGCACACCGCTCCAAGGAAGGCGAGCCGCCCGTTTACCCGAAGCCAGGTCTGGATTACTGCTCTAACTTCCTGCACTTGCTCTTTTCGCAGCCCAACGCTGATTACTCCGTCCATCCGGAAGTCGCCCGCGCACTCGACCTGATCCTGCTCCTGCACGCCGACCACGAGCAGAATTGCTCCACCTCGACGGTCCGCATGGTTGCCTCTGGCGGCGCCAATCTCTTCCCATCCGTCTCGGCGGGCGTCTGCGCGCTCTGGGGTCCGCTCCATGGTGGCGCCAATCAGGCCGTCATTGAGATGCTCCAGGAAATCCACGCCTCGGGCGACGACGGTTCCAAGTTCATCGCGGACGCGAAGGACAAGACCAAGCAGGTCCGTTTGATGGGCTTTGGTCACCGCGTTTACAAGAACTACGACCCGCGCGCCAAGATCATCAAGGCCCAGTGCGACAAGGTCCTCAAGGTCCTCGGGATCAATGACCCGCTCTTGGCGATTGCCATGCGCCTCGAAGACGCCGCCCTCAACGACCCCTACTTCAAGCAGCGCAACCTCTACCCGAACGTCGACTTCTATTCGGGCATCATCCTCAAGGCGATTGGGATCCCGACGGAGATGTTCACCGTCATCTTCGCCATCGGCCGCATGCCGGGCTGGATCTCGCACTGGAAGGAAATCGCCGAGACGCCGAAGCAGAAGATCCACCGTCCGCGGCAGATCTACGTCGGTTCGACCGAGCGCAAGTACGTCGGGATTGCCCAGCGCGCTTAAGCAGTGGGAACGCCTTTACGCGTCGCAGTGGTCGTGCCTGCCTTTCGGGAGGAGGCACGGATTGCTGACGTCGTGCAGGCCGCCAAGCGCTACGTTGACACGGTTGTAGTCATTGACGATTGCTCGCCTGACGAGACCTCGGCACGCGCGGCCGAAGCGGGCGCAATTGTCTTACGGCATGCGGTGAATCGCGGTAAAGGCGCCGGGTTAAAGACGGCTTTCGCTAAGCTGGCCGAATTAGGATTTACCCATGGCATCACGATGGATGGCGACGGCCAGCACGACGCCGAGCAACTGCCCGCCTTTCTTGAAGCACTGCGTGAGCCTGGGGTCACCTTGGTGCTTGGTAATCGCTTCTCTAATCCCCGGGGTATGCCTTTGCTTCGCTGGCTGGTGAATGCCACGATGTCTTGGCTGATTAGCCGGATGTGCCGCTGTGTGATTCCTGATTCGCAGTGTGGCTTCCGCGGCGTCGCCGTCGGCAACCCTGCCGTGCTGGCCGCGCAGAGCGATCACTACGACTACGAGACCGAGGTGCTGGTCTTAACCGCCCGGGCACGCGGGGTGATTCGCAGTATCCCTGTCCGCACCATTTATCGCGGTGAAAGCAGTAAGATTCGGCCAATTCGCGACACGTGGCGTTTTTTTAAGCTCCTCTGTCGGATCTGACTCAGCGCTTGGGCTCTGGCTGCCAGCCCTTGGGGTGGATGCGGAAGACCGCCCGTCCAGGCTTCTCGCCCGTTTCGCCCAGCAGTTCGCAACGTCCGCGTACCGACGAGGAATCGGATTCGTTCAGGAGGGTGAAGTCGCGCTTTTCGCCGAGGCAAAGTACGGATGTTTGTGTATCCGCATAAGCTCCGAGCTGGGCTTCGATGGTCAGTTGGCGCAGGGGGTGATACGAGTAGAATGGGTAGTGCGGGCGGAAATTTGCTTTACCCGGGAGTAGGCTCTGGTCTGGTACGAAGATTGCGACGGGTTGCTCTCCGAGGTAGAATTTAGCCGCACGACCTAGGAAGCTGCAGGTGACCAGCGGTTCGTTGCTGCGACGCGCCTTAGTGACGATTTTGCAGATTTCACGGCTCCCAACCGTGCCTTCGAGTTTGGGTTCAATCCAGTAGAAGGCGGTAAAGACGAGGACGATATTGAACGTCGTCGAGATCGCTGCCCAGAGGAAGGTGCGGCCCGCGAGTGCTGCCAGACCAGCAAGCGTCAAGGGTAGTCCGAGGGCCAATAACTGGGCATGGAACGGGAGAGAGTTGGGGTGATAGGTGGGCACGTACCAGACCAGTAAGACGCCTTGGAGGAGCGTAAAGGCACCGACGGCCCAGCGCTCGATGCGGCCGAAGCCTTCACGGATCCACCGTTCCAAGGTGCTTCCAGCCAAGAGGGCCACGGGCACGGTCAGGAAGAAGATGTAACTCGGTAGCTTGCTTTGGGCTGCCGTCATGAAGAGGTAGCTCGGGACCAGCCAGCAGATGACGAGCGTGAGGCCAGGGTGAGCGCGGAATCGTTGCTTGAAGGACGCAGCCGTTTCCCAGAGTGCCGCAAAGATGAGCGGAATCCACGGGATGGCGCCACCGATGAGCATCTCGAGGTAGTAGTACCAAGTATTGTTGCCGAGGTGTTCGGCGTGGAAGAAGCGGTCCCAGTTTTCGTGTACGAAAAAAGAATCCCAATAGTAGGCCCAGCCCGTTGCGGGTGAAGTTGGGCCCGCTTGATGGCGCAGGAACATCGCAAGGTACCAAGGTGTCACGATGAACAGCCAGAGTGCGGCGCAGCCCATAAAGCTCCGCCAAGTCCAGGGGGAGCGCCGCCCGCTTAGCCAGGCGTAGCCAAGTCCTGCCATGGCCGTAAAGACCAAGCCTTGCGGGCCTTTGGTCAGCATGGAAAGGGCCGACGTAATGGTCAGTGCCACTAGCCAACGTCCGGGTTTATCTTCGTCATGGAAGGCCCGCCAGAGGCAGAACATGCCGGCGGAGATAAATAAGGTATGCGATAGATCCGTCAGCATCAGGCGTGACATCACCACGAAGAGCCCGCCCGTCGCGAGGACTACGGCGGCGAGGAAGCCGGTCAGGGGAGTGAAGAGCCGGCGACCGATGTACCATGTGAGAAAGACGACAAGTGAAGCGGCGAGGGCGCCGGGTACGCGGGCCGCGAATTCGTTGTCACCTAAGACGACCTGGCTGAAGCTGGTTTCCCAGTAGAACAGGATGGGCTTTTCGAATTGGGGTTCACCGAAAACGCGAGGCGTTATCCAGTCCCCGGTCTGTACCATCTCTCTGCTGGAGAGGGCATAGAACGGCTCATCGGGATCGATGAGGCCGAGGCTACCGAGGCGCCACCAGAATAGAAACAGGACCAGGACGGTAAGGAAAATCGCTTGGAAGCGGGTGGAGTTGAGCCAAGAAGGGCCGGGGCTGGCCAGGGTGGCAGAGGAAGGAGAGTCGGACATTTTAGGTAATCTGGACGAGCGAGTAGCGCTCGGTGTGGGTGGCGAATTGCTCGAAGCGACCGGAGCTTAGGGCCATTTGCGTTTCGTGGCAACGAATGGCGGCGAGTTTACGTAGGCACTCAGTTTCGGTTAGTGCGAGTTGGTCGGATGCCAAGTGTCGACGCAGCAATTTCTGCGACCACGGAAGATGAATCAGATAGGAGTAGGCCTGGCAGTGCAGCTGGGTTGAGCGGATGGCGTCTAGGGCGTATGCATGCGTGGCTACATGGTCTGGGTGACGGTCGAGTGCAGACGGCATAACGACGACCGTCGGTTTCCATTCACGCAGGAGTTTTTCACACGCTGGCCGCGGGCCCGGAAGCCCTGCATTCCAGAGGGCAAGGATGCCGGCGTCCGGTAATCCCAGGAACTCGGAGGTGGCCTGTCCGTTACTTAATAGTTGGAGGGCGCGTTGGGCTTCCTGCCGTCGACGGGCGCCCCAGCGGGCACGTTCGGGGGCATTAATAAACCAGCGCTTCTCCACGTAGCGTTGGGGCCACGGGTTGTTATCTCCATCGGTGATGAAGAGTACTTTGACTTCGGCGCCGGCGGCAACGGCCTTTTGAATTAGTCCACCTGTACCCAGCGATTCATCGTCGGGGTGCGGAGCCAAGATGGCGATACGGGCTCCGGGCTGTACAAATTCGCTGAGGCTGAGTGCGACGGCCTGACCGGACTGCATAATAAACGGATATCGATACGACTACGGATGGGCAATTGGTAACCTGCCCTCAGGTGACGATGTCGTTACGGAAAGGTAAAGAAAGGGGAAGGGCCGAACGTTTCCGTTCGGCCCTTCGTCTTTGAGTCATCCACTGTAAGCCGGATTCTGTCCTGGGTGGCTCTCGCCAGCCCTTGCGCATTCATTTCTCTGACCTTGCGGACCCGCCTTGCGGCGGTGCGACAACCCGGAACCTTGGTGGGCGGCCTCGGGCGGTCCCTGTTTGTCTTGCACCGGATTGGGTTTACCATGCCTCCTCGGTCGCCCTTGGAGCGGTGGGCTCTTACCCCACCTTTTCACCCTTACCGTTTCCCTTGCGGGGACGGCGGTTTATTTTCTGTGGCACTATCCGTCACGGTTTAACCCGTGCCCCGACTTGCGGCGGGAATCCTGCCCTATGGTGTCCGGACTTTCCTCGCGTCTTGCGACGTGCGAATGCGTATGGATGACTGTGGACCAATCCTGCCGAGGTTTCGCGGGGAAGGGAAGGCCAAAGGGCGGGGTGGAAGCCGCGTTTTCAGGCTGACGGCAGCGCTTTTAGGACTCGCCCGCTGAAATGACCGCGCCAACCTGCGTAGACCCCCATCCCCATGAGCCTCCGCACCCGTTTTGCTAGCCTCTGCGCCGTCTTACTTTCTCTTGGCACCCTGTTCGCGGCCGAGGAGCCGATTAAGGTGGCCTGCATCGGCGACAGCATCACGCAGGGCGTCGGTGCCGACCGCGGCAAGAGCTACCCCGATCAGCTGCAGGCCCTCCTCGGTGAGGCGTATAAGGTTGGTAATTTTGGCGTCAGCGCACGCACGTTGTTGCAGAAAGGCGACTTCCCTTACCGTAAGGAAAAGAAGTACCAGGAAGCGCTGAAGATGCAGCCGAATATCGTGATCATCATGCTCGGGACCAATGACACCAAACCGCAGAACTGGAAGTACGAGGCGGAGTTCGTCGGCGACTATCGCGACCTGATCAAGTCCTTCCAGGAGCTCCCCTCGAAGCCGAAGGTCTACGTCTGCCGTCCTTGTCCGGTCCCTGGTAAGGGCAACTTTGGGATTAACGAAGAGAACGTCTTGAAGGAAATTGAACGCCTCGGGCCGCTCATCAAGGAGCTGAACTGTGGCATGATTGATATGCATGCGGCGCTCCTGGAGAAGGCGGCGCTGTTGCCCGACCGCGTGCACCCGAATACGGCTGGGGCGGGTGAAATGGCCAAGGCTGCGGCCAAGGCGATTACGTCCAAATAACCTTTAGGCCTTCTTGGGGCCGACCTTCGCGAGTACTTCGCGGGCCGCCGCGCTCAGCGCCCGCCAGCGCTCCCAAGGGTGGGCGGCGCCGTGGGCGATGAGTCGCAGGGTGCTGCGCCATTCTAGAATGGCTCGCTCGAGGTCGCCCGTGCCAGGGCCGCGGCCTTCGGCGTCAGGGGGTGGTAACTTGCCGTGGAGGACGAAGCCACGCAGGACCTCGGCGCAGCCCTCGCCGAAACTCTCGGGTAAGCCATCGCGCAAGTAGCCTTCGGCCGTGAGCGATTTGTAGGTCAGGCGACAGCAGGCACCGAGTCGGCTGCTGCTGCGGCCGCCGGCGGCCACGCGTTCCCCTGCGCGGAGCTCGGCCAGGTCCCAGGCAAGGTCGTGGACGTCATAGCCTTCGTCCTCGAGGGCTGCCGCCACGGCGAGGCCTTCGCCGTGTTGGAAGAGCGCGGCGATTTCGCCGCGGCGGGTCGGGCGAGCGTCCGCATCGATGAGGCCTAACTTCAGCCAGAGCCGTCCCGCACGGGCGGCCGAGATGTGGCCCCCGCCCAGCACGGTACCGAGGTGGATATCTTCTTTCTGGACCTTGCGGCGCAGGGGATTGATCAAGGGTTGTTCGTCGGCATCGGGCGTCACTCGCACATTGGCCTTCGAGTAATCCAACCGGACCTGCACCGCGTCGCGAAGGACATAGAGTTCACCCAAGGCTTGGCCACCTTGGGTGAGCTTGGGCAGGAGCGGCAGGATTTCTTTCTCGAGCGTCTCTAATTTCCACTGCCGACGTGGCCCGCGCGGTCCTTCGTGCTTGAGTAACGCTTTGCGGAGCCAGTCCGCGGGTTCGAGTCGGTCGCTGGCTCCCGTCTTTGGGAAATGAGCCAGCGGCACCGCGCGACCGTGGCGGACGGAGCCATCGGGCATGGGGAGCCGACACGGCGTCCCAATGACCACCCCGCGCAATGAATCCGGTTTGGTGAGTGCGGGATACCATTCGCCTTTGATCAAGATGAAGGCCTCGGTGAGTGGGACGACTTTAGTGGGGCGCAAGCGTTGCCAAATGCCGTTGCGTCCGCACATCTCCTCGATTTCGCGAACGACCACGGGCAGGGCTGGGGCGGTGACGACTTCGGGGAGTGAGAGTTGTTCCAAGGCCAGCTGCACTGGCTCGCGGGTGAATAACGATGCCGCCAACTTGCGAGCGGCCGCCTGCGGGTCTGGCGCCCGGTGCATCAGCGCGAGGAAGGCGGGCCAATCAAGACTCTCGCCGCGTTTCAACTGGAGGGGCTTGGCTTCGCCGAGCCGAGGGGAATCCCCGGACCAGAGCGCAAAGCCCTTCTCATCGAGGCCCCGTCGGCCGGCCCGGCCGAACATTTGGAGTAGTTCGTCCGGACGGACTTCCCGTTCGGCGTGGTCCGTGGCGTAGCGTCGGTCGGTCACCAGCACGGAGCGCAGGGAAAAGTTAATGCCCGCCGCCAGCCCCGTGGTGGCCACGACGACCTTGAGTCGACCGGACTTGGCCCAAGGCTCAATGAGCAGGCTGCGTTGTTCGTAGGTCAGGCCGCTATGGTGGAGGCCGACGCCTTGGCGCAGAAGCCGATACAGGTCTTCGCCAGCCATGTCGCGTTGGGCAGGGGACAGTTGGGGGCCGTTGCCCATCGGTAAGCCATGGGCGATGTCCCGGGCGATTTGTTCGGCTGCCCGTCGGCGGGGGGCGAAGACGAGGATGGGCCCGAGGTCAGCGAGGATTCCCTTAATGACCGCCCGGGCGATGGGGCTGCGGACCCCCTCAGGCTCCTTGGTCTCCAGGGCATCCAGCCAGACCTCCTCGAGGGGGACTGGCCGGCGATGCTCTTCGACCAGCGTCACCGTCCGGCCCAAGGAGCGGAGCCATTCGGCGGTAGCCTTGGGGTTGGCGATGCTCCCGCTTAGGAGGAGGAGTTGCGTTTCCTTGGGGGCCAAGGCGAGCACGGTCTCGTAGGCCGCCCCCCTTCGAAGGTCGGCAATCATCTGGTATTCGTCGACCACCAGGAGGTCGGGGTGCTGGCCCTCCAGAAAGCGGTGGCGCTGGGTTTCCAGCGTGGCCACGACCACGGGCGCCCCCAAGTTTTCGCTCAGGTCCCCCGTGGCGATGCCGACGTCCCAGCCCGCCGCCTGCCATTCCGCGCGCTTGTCGTTCGCCAGGGCACGGGTCGGCACGGTGTAGACCGCTTGCCCGCGATGGCCAGACTCCACGAGCAACTCGAAGACATGGGTCTTCCCGGCGCCTGTGGGGGCTTGCACGACTACGTCTTCCCCCCGCCGCAGTGCGGCCAAGGCCACCTGTTGCCAGTGGTCGGGGAGGATGAGCCGTTGGTCCGACATGTTAGGTTTTCAGCAAACCGTGATTGAAGATGGACGCAAGCCGGAGGGCGTTTGCGGTTGCGACAAAAGCACGGGCCGTGCTACGATCTAAGTCGCATGGCCATAAGCAACGATCTCGCCCGCGGGCTTAAGAAAGTCGACCAGGACCTCGCGTTCATGATGGGGTGTTTTGTCGAGGTGCTCGAGCAGCTCGATCACAAGGACCTCGCCGGGACCTTGCCTTGGATGGGCAAGCGCAAGTTGCGCGGCGTCCAAATCTTTTCCTACCGCGGCGTGCAGGCGTATTCGATCGCCTTTCAGTTGCTGAACATGGTCGAGGAGAATGCCTCGGCGCAGTCCAAGCGACTCCGTGAATCGAAGCATGGCTTGGCCTCCGACCCCGGTTCTTGGGGGCGGGCGCTCAACCGCCTGCGCGATTCGGGTCTCAGCGACAAACAGGTGGCCAAGCGCCTCAATCGCATCCGCGTTGAGCCGGTCCTGACCGCGCACCCGACCGAAGCCAAGCGTGCGACGGTCCTCGAGATTCACCGCGAAATTTATAAGCTCCTCGTTCGCCGCGAAAACAGCATGTGGACGGTCGCGGAGCAGCGCGCGATTCGTGATGAAATCAAGGTCGCCCTCGAACGCCTCTGGCGCACCGGTGAATTCTATCAGCAGAAGCCCGACGTCCAGTCCGAGCTCCGTAACATCAACTATTTCCTCTCGAAGGTCTTCCCAGACGCACTGGTCAGCATGGACCTACGCCTCCGCCAAGCGTGGGAAGAAACCGGTTTCTCGGCCGACAAGATTGAGCACCCGGATTCGATGCCGATGGTCACCATGGGCACCTGGGTGGGCGGCGACCGTGACGGCCACCCGCTGGTCACGGCCGAGGTCACGACCCGCGCCCTGAACCTTTTCCGTTCGACGGCCTTGGCCATCGCGAACGATCGCCTCGAGACTCTCGGTCAGCGCCTGTCGCTGGGCGACCACCTCCAACTGCCTCCCGCCGTCTTCGTGAAGCAGGTCGAGAAGCATGCCGCCGTCCAAGGGGAGGCCGGTGAAGCCGCCCTGAAGCGTAATATCGGCGAAACCTGGCGGCAGTACATCAACCTCATCCGCCTGCGCCTGCCTGAGACCGTCGGTGAGTGCGCCCCCGGCAAGCACAAGACCCCCGATGGCGTCATCGCCGACCTCCTCTTCCTGCGTGAGACGCTGATCGAAGTGGGCGCTGGCAACATTGCTCGCTACGAACTCGACCCGCTGATCCGTTTCCTGCGCACCTTCGGCTTCCACATGGCGACGTTGGACATCCGCCAGAACAGCGCCTTCCACGACAAGGCCATTGGCCAGCTCATGGAAGCCGCCGGTCTCGCCGATACCGACTACGCGCACTGGGATGAATCCCGCCGGCTCGGCTTCCTGGATTCGGAGCTTCGTTCCACGCGGCCGTTCATCCGCGAGCAGGCCAGCATCGGACCGGAAGCCGATGCCGTCATCGCCTGCCACCGCGCGCTCGTCGAACACATCAAGCAGTACGGCTCCGCCGGTTTGGGCGCGCTCATCGTCAGCATGACGCGCTCGGTGTCCGACCTGCTGTCGGTTTACCTGTTGGCGCGTGAAGCCGGCCTCACCGCCGGTGGCGCCGATGAGCCTTACTGTCTGCTCCCGGTGGTGCCGCTCTTTGAGACCATTGACGACCTCGAGCGCAGCACGGCGATCTTGGATGC
>CAIYEN010000253.1 GCA_903925205.1 uncultured Opitutia bacterium
CAGACCGCGCATATCGGACGTGCCGGCCTCTACCTTTGATTGGTCAACGAGTGCCCAGAGAGGAATCGCGAAACTATGTTCCAGATCGGCCATAGGGCGGTCTTAGTTCTGGGCCGGAGGCGTATGTTCGGTGCTCTTCTCGCTCAGCTTGAGCATGCGCGCACGGACATCGGGAGAGCCTTCGTTTAGGGCGACCGTGACCCAGTCGAGCAGACGGTGGCGCACCTCGCCCAAAGTGTCGCATTCCCGGATCACTTCGATGCCGCCGGTCGAGAGGACCGCTTTCGCCAAGCCGGACATCTCCTTCAGGAAGGACACTCGCTGGCAGTCCGGAATCCAATACGCGACGAGCAGGTGGACCTTCTGACCATCGGCGGCTTCGTAATCGATGCCGTCTTTGGACCAGCCGACCGTGCAATAGATATCGGCCGTGATGCCTTCGACGCGGGCATGCGGGCAGGCGAGGCCGGGGGAGACGGACGTGTTCCCGGCCTGTTCGCGTAGGCGCATCGCTTCCACGACGCCGGAGTCATCTGGGATTTCGGGAATGGCTTCGAGGACTCGGCCCAGGAAGTCGAACGCTTCATCTTTGGAGGTCTCAGTCAGTTCGAAAAGTCGACCGGACTGGAGGGCATCGAGGAGTTTGCGCATGGTTCAGGGAATTAGGCGGCGATGAGGCGTGGGCGGGCAATCAAGTGAGCGATGGTCACGTAAGCAACCGTCATCGCCGTCAGGGCCAGCCAGAAAGTCGAGCCGAGGGCCTGACCATTGAGTCCCAGCCCGCCTACCCAGGGGGAGAACGTCAACCAGCAGGCGAAGCTGACTGCCGCCAGGGTCGTCAGCGAGAGCTGCCAGGAGGCGCGGGCGCCGAAGAAGGGCACCTTGGCGGAGCGGATGACGTGGACCACGAGGGTCTGGGTCACGATAGACTCGATGAACCAGCCGGTGTGGAAGATGATCACGAACTGGGCCTGTCCTGCGGCATCCAAGGTGCTCCAGGTTCCATGGCAGACGGCGGGGCAGACCACGAACCACATCAGCGCGAAGGTCAGGTAGTCGAACAGGGAGGAGACCGGCCCCAGCCAGAGCATGAATCCGCGGATGCCCGAGATGTTCCACTGGCGCGGCTTCGCGATCTGGTCGTCTTCGACGCGGTCGAACGGGATGGCCGTCTGCGAGAAGTCGTAGATGAAGTTATTCACCAGGATCAGGATCGGGCTTAGCGGCTGGAACGGGAAGAGCAGGGCGGCGCCGAGGACCGAGAACATGTTGCCGAAATTGGACGAGGCGCCCATGCGGATATATTTCTCGATGTTGCAGAAGATGCGGCGGCCTTCGTCGATGCCGTCCACCAGCACCAGCAGGGATTTTTCCAGGAGGACTGCGTCCGCGGATTCCTTGGCGACATCCACGGCCGTGTCGACCGAGATGCCCACGTCTGCGGCTTTGAGCGCGAGCACGTCGTTGATGCCGTCGCCCATGAAGCCCACCGTGTGTCCTTGGGCCTTCAGGGAGCGGATCACCTGTTCCTTCTGGGAGGGAGTGAGGCGGGCGAGAATGTCCGCCTCGATCGCGGCGCGGTCGAAGGCCTCCTTGTCCATCGCCGCCAGCTGGGCGCCGGTCACGACGCGTGAGACCGGCATGCCGACGTCGGCGCAGACCTTGCGCGAGACGAGTTCGTTATCCCCGGTGAGGATCTTGGCGCGGACGCCACGTTCGCGGAGGCCGGCGAGGGCGGTGGCGGCGGTTTCCTTGGGCGGATCGAAGAAGGCGAGGTAGCCGAGCAGGACGAGGCCTGACTCGTCGGCGGCCGTGAAGGTCTCGCGGGAGCGGTCAAAATCCCGGTACGCGAGGGCGATGACGCGGAAGCCTTGGGCGGAAAGGGAGCGATATTCCTCAAGGACTTCGTCCTTGATCATCGGGATCATCGTGTGGAGTTCATCGTCGATCTGATAGCGGTCGCAGACCGCCAGGATTTCCTCGACCGCGCCTTTGCAAATTAGCTGATAGTCGCCCTCGTGGTCGACGATGACCGACATGCGCCGGCGTTGGAAATCAAAGGGGATCTCGTCGACCTTGCGGCAGGAACGTTCGACGTCGAGGTCGGTACGCGAAAGGATCGCGCGGTCGAGCAGGTTGCGCAGGCCCGTCTGGTAGTGCGCGTTCATCCACGCGTAGCGCAGGACATCATCCGAATCGCGGCCAATGACGTCGACGTGTCGCTGCAGGACGATGTGGTCCTGGGTGAGCGTGCCCGTCTTGTCGGTGCAGAAGATGTCCATCGCGCCGAGGTTCTGGATGGCGTCGAGGCGCTTCATCACGACCTTCATGCGTGCGAGGGATTTGGCACCTTTGGAGA
>CAIYEN010000254.1 GCA_903925205.1 uncultured Opitutia bacterium
CTCCGAAGCCGTCGTCGACTATGACAAGACCACGCCGGGCGTGCCACTCGTTATGGTCGATGCGCAATCCGACGTCCAGAAGCAGTTCAGCCAGGTCGAAAACTTCATCGCCCAAAAGGTGGACGCGATCATCCTCAACCCTTGCGAACTCGAGGCTAGCACGCCGGCCGTCGATCGCATTAAGGCCGCCGGCATCCCGCTGGTGCTCGTGAATCAGGTGACGAAGTCCGCCGGCAACTCCTACATCGGCTCTAATGATTTCGATGCCGGTCGCATCGCGATGGAAGCCATTGCCAAGAAGCTCAATGGACAGGGCGGCGTCTTGATGCTGCATGGCATCATGGGCACGTCGGCCCAGCTGCAGCGCGAAGCCGGCGCCCGCGAGGTCTTCGCCAAATATCCCGGCCTTAAACTCGTCGACCACCAGACGGCCTCATGGGACCGCGCCAAGGCAATGGCGCTAACTGAGAACTGGATCCAAGCTCATAAGGGCAAGTTCTCGGCTATCTTCGCCCATAATGACGAGATGGCCATGGGGGCCCTGCTCGCCCTCGAACGCGCCGGCCTCAAAAAAGATGTTTACGTCATCGGCATCGACGCCATCGCCCAGGCTCTCACGGCCGTGAAGGAAGGTCGCCTTGATGCCACGGTCTTCCAAGACGCGGTCGGCCAGGGCAAAGGCTCGGTCGACGCCGCACTCCTGCTCGCCAAGAAGCAGCCCTGCCCCAAGGAAACGATGATTCCCTTCCAGCTTATCACCCGCGAAAATCTTTCCCAATTCCTCAAATAATATGAAGTCCCTGCTCTCCCTCCTCACCTTTGGCCTTCTCGCCGTGACCGCCGTCGCCGCCGACAAGCCTGATACACGCCTCTTCGAGATGCGCGTCTATTACGCCAAGCCCGGCAAGCTCGACGCCCTCAATGCCCGCTTCCGCGATCACACGCTCAAACTCTTCGCCAAGCACGGCATGACGAGTCTTGGCTACTTCGTCCCGGTCGACAACAAGGAGAACAAGCTGGTCTACTTCCTCGCGTTCCCGGACCGCGCCGCCCACGACGCCTCCTGGAAAGCCTTCGGCTCTGACCCGGATTGGAAGGCTGCCGCCAAGGCCTCCGAGAAGGACGGCAAGCTCATCGACCATATCGAGAACGCCTTCCTGACGGCCACGGAATACTCCGCCCTCGCCCAAGCCAAAAACTACGGCGTCGGTGTCTTCGAGATGCGTACCTACACGACCGAAGCCGGTCGCCTGCCCGACCTCAACGCCCGCTTCCGTGACCACACCCTCAAGCTCTTCGAGAAGCATGGCATGACCAACGTGACCTATTGGAACCTCGCCGACGCCGAGAAGGGCGCAAAGAACTCCTACGTCGCCAGCAACACGCTCATCTACCTCCTGACCCACAAGTCCGTCGACGCCGCCAAGGCTAGCTTCGACGCCTTCCGCGCCGACCCGATCTGGATCGCCGCCAAGGAAGCCTCCGAGAAGAAGGCCGGCGGCTCCCTCACCATCGCCCAGCCCAACGGCGTGAAGTCGGAGTTCCTTACCCCGACCGACTACTCCCCGGTCAAGTAAGCAGGAATTCAACCTGCCACGAAGCCCCTCGTTCGAGGGGCTTTTTTGTGCCTGCATCGGGTAGGGCCGACCATCCTTGGTCGGCCGCGGCCAAGCAAGGATGCTTGGCCCTACCCCGCTTACTGCCGCAACTTCTGTTCGACCTCTTCCGTCTGCCCCGCAACCTACCCCCATGGATTCTCCTGCATCCTCCCGTCGTCGCTTCTTGGCCTCTTCCCTGCTCGGCCTCGGCGCCCTTGGCGCCCTGACGAAGGTCTCCGCCGCCTCGAGCCCCAAGCCGGGCTTCTTGACCGAAGCCGAGC
>CAIYEN010000255.1 GCA_903925205.1 uncultured Opitutia bacterium
TGTCCGGGTTCAAGTCCCGGCCTGAGCACCAATTTTAAGCTGGCCCGGTTCAATTTTGAGCCGGGCCTCTTTTTTATTCCCTTAAGGCGGCTCTGCGGCAGGAATAGGGGCATGGCTCCGCAGGACAAGATCGACGTGCTCATCCTTGGTTCAGGCGGCCGTGAGCACGCGTTGCTCAAGGCCTGCCTCCGCAGCCCCCGCGTCGGGAAGGTCCGCGTGGCGCCTGGCAATGGCGGCATGGCGCTGGAGGCCGAATGCGTGGAGGTCGATATCAACAGCGGTGCCGCCGTCCTTGACCTCGTTCGCCGCACGGGCACTCAATTCGTCATCGTCGGACCCGAAGTGCCCTTGGCCCATGGCGTGGTCGATGTCCTCGAAGCGGCCGGCGTGAAGGCGTATGGTCCGTTGCAGGCGGGGGCTCGGCTCGAGGCCAGTAAGGCCTTCAGCAAGGACTTCCTCTTCCGGCACAAGATCCCCACCGCGGCCGCCCAGACCTTCCAGTCGCTGGAGCCCGCCTTGGCCTATGTCCGCCAACAACCCGTCCCAGTGGTCATCAAGGCTTCGGGCTTGGCGGCGGGGAAGGGCGTGGTCATCGCCCTGAATCATGCGGAAGCGGAAGCAGCTTTGCGCGACATGATGGAGACCAAGGTCTTCGGCAGCTCGGGCGACGAAGTCGTCATCGAGGAATTCATGCAGGGCGAGGAAGCCTCGATCATGCTCATGGTCTGCGGCGAAGAGTATCTGATGCTCCCGCCCAGCCAGGACCACAAGCGCGTTGGCGAAGGCGATACCGGCCTGAACACCGGTGGGATGGGCGCCTATGCGCCGACGACGGTCGTCACGCCAGAAGTCGAGCGCCGTCTCCGCGAAGAGATCATCGTGCCCACCTTGCGTGGCTTGAAAGCCGATGGCATCGATTACCGCGGCACGCTTTATGTCGGCATCATGGTGACTGCCATTGGCCCGCGCGTCGTCGAGTTCAACGTGCGCTTTGGCGACCCCGAATGCCAGGTGCTCATGCCGTCGTTGGAGACCGACCCGGTCGAAATCATGGAAGCCATCGCCGCGGGCACTTTCCGCTCGGCCTCCGTGCGGTTGCGTCCGGGCTCGACGATGATCGTCGTCCTCGCCGCGGGCGGTTATCCGGGCGAAATTCGCAAGGGGGATGTCATCACTTTGCCGCCGCAACTGCCCGCCGGCGTGGATATCGTTCATGGCGGCACCAAGCGCTTGCCCAATGGCCAGGTCGTGACCTCCGGCGGACGTGTCCTCGGCGTCGTTGCCCATGGCGCTACTTTGGCGGAAGCGGCCCAAAAGGCGTACGCCGTCGTCCCGCAAATCCAGTTTACGGGGTGCCACTACCGTCGCGATATCGGTTATCGCCAGCTCCGCCGCGACGGCGCGGTCTGATTACAGGTTGAACCGCCTCGCCGCCGCGACACCCTTTCATCCATGCCTGTCGAGCGCGATACCGTGACGTTTGTCTGCACAGGGAATACCTGTCGCAGCCCGATGGCGGAGGCGTTGTTACGCGCGGCCTTGGTGAAGCGGGCCGGGGGCTTGGAGAAACTGAAAGTGGCTTCGTTTGGTTTGGCGGCACATCCGGGCGACCCGGCCTCGCCTAACTCGGTCAAGACCATGCAGCGAATCGGGCAGGACCTCAAAGCGCACCGGAGCCGACTCCTGACGCAGGCCGACCTCGATCGGAGCCTCGTCGTCTTTGGCATGACCGAATCCCACCTCGCGGCCCTCCGCCAGCGGTTCGATGCCTTGCCGGAGCACGTCTTGCTCCTGCGCGACGTTCTCCCCGAAGGCGCGGACCGCAATATCCCCGATCCCTTTGGCGGCGGTTACCGCGACTACGAAGAATGCCGCGATGCGATGGTGGAAGCCATCCCTGCCTTACTGGCCTTACTTAAGCACCATTTCATCCGACCATGAGCACCCCTTTGACCCTTTCCTTTGGCAGCGACCACGGTGGCTTGGCCTTGCGCCGGGACCTGATGGCCGCGTTTCGTTCTAAAGGCTACACCATCCTTGACCGTGGCACCGAGACCGAAGCCTCCTGTGATTATCCCGACTACGCGCACGCCGTCGGGGCGGACGTGACCTCGGGCCGCGCCCGCTTTGGGTTCCTCGTCTGCACCACCGGCATTGGTATCTCCATTGCTGCCAACAAGGTTCCGGGCATCCGCGCCGCCTTGGTGCAGAGCGCTGACGCCGCCGAGCTCAGCCGTCGTCACAATGACGCGAACGTCCTTTGTTTAGGGGCTAAATATGTCGACCTGCCCTTGGCCGTGGCGTGCGCTGAAGCCTTCTTGGCGGCCCAGTTCGAGGGTGGTCGCCATGACCGCCGCGTCGCCAAGATGGAGACTTGTGGATAATTGCCCGCCTTTTCCGTTGTCACGCTTGCTTCCCCATCTTTCACCTCTTTCCCTACTCCCATGACTGCCATTAGCCGCACTCCTCTCGCCCAGCTCGACCCCGAAATCGACGCCCTTATCAAGGCCGAACTCAA
>CAIYEN010000256.1 GCA_903925205.1 uncultured Opitutia bacterium
CGGCGGGCCCAGCTTGATTCACCCACTTGGTCACGCGCCCCTGCGCATCCACCGTCAGGCCAACCCGGGCATCGAGGTCGACGAGCAAGTTTTCACGAGGTAAGTCGGCGGCGACGGCCAAGGCAGCCGTGGCTAGGAGCAAGACGGGGCGAAGCATCCGGACAAAGTAACCCCGTTCCGAGAGATGGCATCCTCTAAATGCCGCAAAATGGGGGCCGTCGTATGGATAATACTATTGGAAGCCCCCCGCCTTAGCCTTTTCCTCCCAGCATGCTCCCCCGCGCCCTCCGCCTCCTCGGACTCGCCTGCGTCGCCTCCGCCGCTGCCTCCGCCCAAACTGTCTTTATCGAAGCTGAGTCCTTGGCCAGCCACGGCGGCTGGAAACTCGACACCGCCTTCACCAACATTGTCGGCTCGCCCTACCTGCTGGCCCACGGCCTCGGCAAGCCCGTCGCCGACGCCCAAGGCACCGCCAAGGTTCCCAGCGCGGGCGAATACCACGTCTGGGTCCGCACCAAGGATTGGGTCGGCCACTGGAACGCTCCCGGCTCGCCCGGCCGCTTCCAAGTCATCATCAACGGCCAACCCCTCGCCACCGAGTTCGGGGCCAAGGGCGCGGAGTGGCATTGGCAGGAAGGCGGTAAGGTCACGCTCGCCGCGGGTGACGTGAAGCTCGCCCTGCATGACCTCACCGGCTTCGATGGCCGATGCGATGCCATCGTCCTGACTAAGGACAAGGGCGTCCCGCCCGACGCCGCTCAGGGCCTCGCCGCCTACCGTAACTCCTTCAACAACCCGAACGGCCCCGAAGATGTCGGCGAGTATGACCTGGTCGTCGTCGGGGGCGGCTACGGCGGCCTCGGCGCCGCGCTTTCGGGCGCCCGTCAATCGCTCAAGGTCGCATTCATTCAAGACCGCTTCGTGCTCGGCGGCAACGGCAGCTCGGAAGTGGGCGTCTGGGCGATGGGGGGCACCACCCGCGGTAAATACCCGCACCTCGGCGAGATCATCGAAGAAATTGCGGACCGCTCGCCGGATAGCCCAGGTCGCGTCGACAGCTTCGGCGACGAACTTAAGGAGAAGGTCGTACGCGCGGAAAAGAACATCAGCCTCTTCCTGGGCCACTTCGCCACCGGCGTCGTCATGGACGGTAATCGCATCGCCGCCGTGAAGGCCATCGACGTCAAGACCGGCCGGGAGCGCCTCTTCCGCGCCAAGTTTGTCGCCGACACCACTGGTCACGGCTGGGTGGGGGCTTATGCGGGGGCGGACTTCCGTACCGAACCCAACAAGCGCATGGGGATGTCGAACATGTGGTTCTACCAAGATGCGGCGGCACCAGTCGCTTGGCCCGCCACGCCATGGGCCCTGCCACTCGTCCTCGGCGACTTCCCGACCCTGCAGAAATCCAGTTCCAAAATCGATGACAAGCCCTTCATGAAGGCCGAGTGGTTCTGGGAATCCGGCTTCGACAAGGACCCCATCAACGACCTCGAGTACATCCGCGACTGGAACCTGCGGGCGCTCTACGGTGCCTTCTCCGCGCTCAAGAACGGCGCCGACAAGGACAAGTATGCGTTGGCCGACCTCAAGTGGGCCTCGCACGTCGGCGGCCCGCGGGAATCCCGCCTCCTGACCGGTGACATCATCCTGACCAAGGAAGACATCCTCGCCCGCAAGGACTTCGCCGATGGCTGCGTGCCGACGACGTGGGATATCGACCTCCACTACGCCCGCGAACAGTATGCAAAGAAGTTCCCGGACAACCCGTTCATCTCCCGCGCGGCCTTCGGTTATGTCGACGCCAGCGGCAAGCACGTCGTCGCCGTCGACCGCCGCAACGGCTACCCCTTGCCCTACCGCCTCTTCTACTCGAAGAACATCGATAACCTCTTCATCGCTGGCCGGCAAATCTCCGTGACCCATGAAGCCCTCGGCACGGTCCGCGTCATGCGCACCATCGGTATGATGGGCGAAGTCGTCGGCAAGGCCGCCTACCTCGCCGTCCGCGAGAAGACCAATCCGCGGGGCGTCTATCAAGAGCACCTCCCCGCGCTGATCAAACTCATGGAACAGCCCGGCCGCATGCGCCGGGCCTCACTTGACGGTGAACTCACGCTCGATACGTCGATCACCGACTACAAGCAGCTCCCCGTGGGCCGCATGAATGCCGACCTCGGCAAGACCGCCGGCACCCCGACCAAACTCACCGCCGATGAAAAGGCCGAACTCGCCAAGCTGCCGGGCATCGTCATCGACGACTCGGAAGCCAAGCTCACAGGGAAATGGAGCGCTGGCCAAAGTATCCCGCACCTCGGTGCCGGCTACCACTACGCCCCGAAGGGCGACAGCGCCGCCGCCTACACCTTTAAAATTCCGCAGGCGGGCCGCTATGAAGTCCGCCTCTATTGGTCCGGCCACGAGAACCGCGCCAGCAACACAACCGTCACCCTGAACCCGACGGGCAAGCAGGTCGTGACGCTCACGGCAAACCAGAAGACCGACCCTGAAGGTGGCTTCCACCTCCTCGGCACGTACGAATTCACCGCTGGCGAGCACACGCTCACGCTGGGTGGCAAGAACGCCAACGGCAACATCCACGCCGACGCGGTGCAGTTGGTGCCCGCCCAATAAGGCATGGGGAAGTTGTCCGGCTGGGCGGTTCGGCTCTGGCGCCTCGCGGCGCTAGGTATCGCCGTGTGGCTCCTGCAGCTGACGACTCCCTCGCCGGACTCCGCCCTCGCGCACCTGACGCTCGCGGACGCCCAAGCGTTCTTCCCCGAAGCCGTCGCGATGAAGCCAGGCCCGCAGGCCTCGCTCATCGTCCGCGATAAATACCAGAACAAGATTGGCCTCCTCCTCACGACCCAGCCAGAGGCGGAGAAGGTCCTCGGCTACCAAGGCCCCAGCAATATTCTCGTCGCACTCGACAACCATGACCGCGTCGTCGGCACGCGCATCTTGTCGTCCGAGGACACGCCCGCGCACGTCGACAAACTCCGCGATAACCCGAAGTTTGCGAAGTCGCTCCGGGATTGGCGCCCCACCTCCGAGCCTGCCCCGAAACTGGAAGGCTACGCCGGCTCCACCCTCACCGCCCTCTCCGTCGTCCAATCCATCCAGCAACGCACCGCTGGTACCTACGCTTCGCTCCGCTTTCCCACGCCGCTCTCGCTCGATGAAGTCAAGAAACTCGGCTTCCCCTCCGCCGCGGGCTTTGAGCGCAACGTCCCGCGCCTCGGCTGGAACCTCGTCCGCGATACCCACGGCAAGGTCCTCGGCTACGCCGTGCGCTCCTCGCCGTCGTCCGACGAAATCAATGGCTACGCCGGACCTTCGGAGACGCTCATGGCCGTGGACCTCGACCAGTTGACCATCCGCCAGATTGTCCTGCGCGAGACCTATGACACGACCCGCTACGTCCAGCGCATCTATGACGACGAGGAATACCTGAAGTCGCTCACGAAGTGGAGTACCAAGGAATGGCCGAAGATAGATTTCACCAGCGCCCAGCTGGAAGGCGTGGCGGGAGCGACTTTGACGAGCTATGCGATCGCCGAGGGCATCAAGCAGCGCTTCGCGGATGACGCCAAGGGCGAGCTCGCCAAGCGCCAGGGCACTTGGGACCTTATTCAGCAGGCCGCCATCTGGTGCTTCTTGGTGGGTGCACTCTTGATGACCTTCACGAGCCTGCATGGGCAGCCCTGGGTCCGGACGGCCTGGCAACTACTGCTGGTGGCTGGTCTCGGGCTTTGGCTCGGCCAGATGGTCTCGCTCTCGCTCTTCGTCGGCTGGGCCCGCCACGGCCTACCGGGAGGGCCGACGGCCGGCCTAGTGGCCCTCGGGGCCATCGCCCTGCTCATCCCCTGGTCGACCCGTCGCCAAGCCTACTGCCATCAAATCTGCCCGCATGGCGCTGCCCAGGAACTCCTGGGACGATTCCCCAAACTGCACCTTCGCCTCTCGGCGCAGACCCACCGATGGCTCCGCGTCATTCCCTTCATCTTACTCGGCGGCGCTTTCCTGGCCGCCCTGCTCTGGCCCCGCTGGAGTTTAGGGCAGATGGAGCCCTTCGACGCCTGGATGCTCAGTGGCGTCGCGCTGAGCTCGGTTATCCTCGCCGGACTTGGCCTCGTCACCGCCGTCTTCATCCCGCAGGGCTTCTGTAAATATGGTTGCCCCACCGGTGCGCTGCTCAACTTCACCCGCTCGCAGAGCCAGCACGAGACCTGGGCGAAGCGCGACACCTTCGCCGCGCTGCTCCTGCTGGTCGGCGCCCTGCTCACGCTAGGACGCCCCCGCGAGAACCTCGACCTCGTCACCGCACAGAGCGAGCCCACGACCCCTACCGCGGAGATGCACGGGGGCGCCTTTGGGACGACCTGGACCGTCAAGATCCGGGGCGCCATCGCCGACCGCACGGCCCTGCACAAGGATATCGAAGCGGAGATTAACCGCATCGAGTTCTCGCTCTCCCATTGGCGGAAGGGCTCGCAGGCCAGCCGCTTCAACGAACTCGAGTCCACGCAAGCGATGCCGATTGATGCCGAGATGGCCGAGCTCCTCACCTTCACGCAGAAACTCTGGACGGCCTCCGAGCGAAACTACGACATCACCGTCGCACCGTTGACCAGCCTCTGGGGCTACGGTCCGGCTGGTAGCAACCTCCCAACCCCCTCGGCCGAGAAGCTCCGCGAGACCTTGACCTTTGTCGGCTCCGACAAGCTGACGCTGGATACCGCGGGTCAGACCCTACGCAAAAGCCACCCGCGCGTGCAGCTTGACCTCGGCTCGGTGTTGCAAGGCTATGCGGCGGACCGCGTGGCTCAAGTGCTGCGCCAAGCGGGGCAGAAAGAGTTTCTCATCGAAGTCGGCGGCGAACTCCTCGCCGCGGGCAGTTGGCAGGTCGGCATCGAAGACCCTTTCAATACGCGAGCGATGATCGCCAAGCCCGTACTCACGGACATGGCCCTCAGCCCCTCGGGGCTCTACCGAGCGAAGCGGGCGGCGGCCGGTAAATCCATCTCCCACATCCTTTCGCCGCAGACTGGTCAGCCAGTGGAACCGACCATCGAGCTCTGCTGCGTCTACCACCCCAGCTGCTTCCAAGCGGACGGCTGGTCGACCGCACTGATGGCCGCAGGCTGGAAAGACGCCCAAGCCATCGCCGAACGCGAAGGGTTGGCCGTGATGCTCGTCGGCCCCAAGGGCGAAGTCTGGAAGTCAAAGGCGCTCAAAAAATAACCCGACCTGACGAGGTCGCCAGATCGGGTTAAAGGGAGACGTGACTGATTATTCCTTTTCCAGAATGACCATCAGCGGGTTGGGCTTATGCTCGTACATCGCCCCCGTGCCGGCGTCGATGCCTGCACCAATGATGCCTCCGACAAACACGTTACCTGCCATGCCAGCGGCACCGCCGCCCCCCACTTCGGAACTGAGCACAACCGTACGCGGCTTGTAGCCAGGCTTGGTGACAGTCACCGTGATGGTGTCACGCCGCGGCACCTCGAAGCTTGCCGGCGTCTGCAGCACCTGGCCGGTAGATAACTGGGCCTTGGCATCTTGGGGAGTCGAGTCGATCACAAGGACTTCCTTGGTCCCACGGGTGATGGAGGCACAGCCCGTCATGAGCATGGCGAAGGAGCAAACTAACAGTGCTTTTTTCATGGTAGGATGAGATGGTCTTTCAAAGAAAGGGGCCCGACATCCCTGCCGAGCCCCGTACTATGAAGTAGACCTAGGACTTCGAATTAGAAGTTATAGCCCGCCGAGAGGGACCAGATGTTGCCACCCGAGGCGAACGCGTAACCAGCGGTCACGTCAAAGGCCTTCGAGAGGTTATAACGGAGGGTAAGACCAAGCTGGTTGTCGTTGGTGCTGGAACCGTTGGAGGAAGAGGCCCCACTCACGAGGTCATAGCCACCCGCGACGACGTTGGTACGGCCGTGGACATAGGATACGCCATATTCGAGGGAGTCGCTGATCTTTTGGCGCCAAGCGAGACCGAGAGTGGTCGATTCACCTGCAGCCGCGATCACCGTAGCGCCCGACAAACCCGCGGCCTGAATCTGAGCGTAGCCGAGAGAAAGCACGAGGTCACCGGAGCCGACGCTAAACTTGTAGCCAAGGCCAAAACCCGTCGCGGTACCGGAAACAGAACCAAAGTTCTTGAACGTAACATCTTGGTAGTTTCCGCCCACCAGGACGTTATCGCCAAGTAAGGCGCTGGCGTTCACGCCGAAAGTACGGACGTCACTGCTGGAGGAATAGCCGACCGAGACACGATCATACGACAGACCAGACTTATTCAGGCTGGACTGCGCAAAAGCGGCAGAGGAGGCGGCAAGGAGGGTGAGGGTAGCGAGGGTGGCATTTTTCATACGCCGGCCTTATAGCCCCCCCCCCCCTGTCAAAACTTTAGTGTATTACTTTATTAAATAATATTTTATTATAAATATACACTCCCGCGTTTATGGGTAACACTTCTAGCCCTTAAATAACCTTCGTCTGCTTACGCCGCCGGACGGCGGCCAACGCCAGGGCCAGCGCGCCCAAGCCAAGGCCATACGTCGAAGGCTC
>CAIYEN010000257.1 GCA_903925205.1 uncultured Opitutia bacterium
CATGTCCAGCTGGGACGCGCCCAGCGGGCGGCTAGGCTGGGCGTCTGGCCACACTCTAGGCATATGTATGGGGGTGCCTCCGCCTTCAGCCCGACCAAAGCGAGTGCATGCCTGCCGGCCGCCCTCAGCTGCGCCCAGCCAGCTCGCCCAGGGTCTGTTTGGCGGCCACCGTGGCCATGAGGCTCTGCTCGATGACGCTGAGTTCCTTGGCGGCGGGATCCGAAGTGAGGTCTGGCTCGCCGGCCGTTCCGGCCGAATGGGTGTCTACTACGGCCCAAAGTTCTCCCACGGTCATGGGCTCCAGCGGGCGTGCCGGCTTATGGCCGCCAGTCCGTGATTCGGCCGCGAGGAGATTGGCGTCCCTTAACATCTGGAGGCAGCCTTCCGCCACGGTCGCCGGCACGCGCGCAGCCAGGGCGATGTCATCCGCGGTGGGCCCGTCCTTGCCAGCTCGGTAACGGCGTAAGGTCTGGGAGACGCAGACGAAGGCCAGCGTCCGACGGGCACGATGGCTGAGTCCCTCCCACGCCTTGTGCCGAGCCAGCGCGTGGCGATTCTGATAAGCATAGGCGACCTGGCCGCCGATTAGGACAAAGAGCCAGGTGAGGTAGGTGCCGAACATCAGCACGAGCACGATGCTGAGCTCGCCGTAGAGGCTCTGGAACTGGGTGACCTTGCCGACGTAGAGCGCGGCGACGCGGTGATTGATCGCGACGAGCAGGGCGATGGCGAGTCCTCCGACGAAGGCGGCGCTCCAGCGCACGCGTACGTTCGGCATCATCCGGTTGAACGCGGCGAAGGCGAGGGTGAGCAGTGCGATTGAGACGAGGATCGGTCCGCTGCCACTGATGAAGTCAAGCGTCGCGCCGCCGCCCGGTACGCGCTGGAGCGATGTGCTTAGCCACGTGGTGCCTTCACCAATCGAAGCCGCGATGGACGCGGCCGAAAGCATCGTCAGCGTCGTCGCACCGACGAGGAAGAAGAGCACGAGGAAGAGTAAGTAATTCGCGAAACGATCACGCCAGCTGCGTCCGAAACGCACGCCCCAGATGCCATTCAGTGCGTCTTCGACGCGGCTCAGCATGAGTACGGCAAAGCCGAGGATGAGCACCAATCCGATCACGCCCGCTTCGCCGCTCGCCGCGTTGGCGAGCAGCCGGTCGACGAGCCCATCGAGGTCCTTGTTAATCTCGCGGAGGGTCACGACTTGGCCGGCCTTGCCCGCCTGTGCGACGACCTGCGGCGCGACGTATTCGACGGCGGCGACAATCGCGCGCTTCGCCGGATTGTCCGCCTGCGCACCGGCGCGTGAGAGGATGAAGCCGGAGACGGTGAGCGCGAGCGCGAGCAGCGGGCCCAGCGACATCAGCGTATAATAGGTGAGCGCAGCGGACTGCTGCGGTAGGCGATTATCGAAGACGCCGTACCAGGTCGTGGCGATCACGCGCCAGCCGGCCTTGAGGCCGCCGCGCCAGCCCCGCTGCGCCAGCGCTTCCGGCGTCCAGCTGGCGGCGAAGAAGCCGGGGCTGCGTTTATCGGCTGGGGAGTCGGTGGAAGTGCCCGTGTTCATGGGACCAAAGTGGGGAAG
>CAIYEN010000258.1 GCA_903925205.1 uncultured Opitutia bacterium
GGAGGGCGCGGCAAAGCCACGCCCCTACCTTTTGTATGTGTGCCGCTGCCTTCGCCTCTTACCTTTGCACTTTTGCACAGGCCTCCAGCCGATTTGCACCTTTGCACGGTCTTCGCAAATCACCGCCCTCCCAAATCCGTAATCTTCTCATGCCACCCCTTGTCCCCCTGTCCCCTCGCCAACCTGTCCCCTTGCGAGCTCCGCTCGCGCCGACCTTTGCGCGGCCGCGCTTCCATCCCGGTCCCCGGTTCCCCTTTTCAGGAGACACTTCGCTCCGCTCGTGCGCTTAAGCCGAGCAACCGCAGCCACCGTTGCCGCAGCCGCCTTGCTTCGCTTGCGCCGCCGGTTCTTCGGAGCAGCAGCCGCCTTCCGACCCTTCGGTCGAGCAGCAACCACCCGCCGAGCCTTCGGACGAACAGCAGCCACCTTCGGATTCGCCGGAGCCACAACCGCCACCGCCACAGCAACCGCCTTCTTGGTGCGGATGGCCGTGAGCGAGTTCGGTGAGTTCCGCGGCCCGCACGGAGATGACTTTAACGTCAAAGGTCAGGGTCTTGCCCGCGAGCTCATGGTTGCCGTCGAGGACGGCTTCCTTGTCGTCGACGTGGCGGATGACGAGGACGCGCATGCCGAGATTGGTTTCGGCGTGGAAGCGCATGCCGATTTCGACTTTGTTCTCACCAAAGCGATCCAGCGGGACGCGCTGGATTAGCTTGTCGCTGTATTCGCCATACGCATCGGCGGGCTGCACGACGACGACCTTGGTGTCGCCGGCGGTGAGGCCTTCCAGGCCTTGCTCCAGTCCTGGGATGATATTGCTGGCGCCGTGAAGGTATTCCATCGGGCCATGGCCCGCCGACGTGTCGAGCACGTTGCCCTTGTCGTCCTTGAGGGTGTATTCGATGCCGACGACGGTTTCTTTGGAGACGCGCATGTGAGTAGGAAGAGCCAAGAAAAGTATCGAGCCCACCCACGGAGGCAAGGGGAACTCGTAGATTTTCGGCCGCCGGCGTAGTCCGGGGCCATCTAAACCTTGACCCTCTGGACGGCCTTCGCTTCCTTAAATGTCCTGCTGTGTGGGGCCGTAGCTCAGTTGGTAGAGCGCGTCGTTCGCAATGACGAGGCCGTGAGTTCGAACCTCATCGGCTCCACCAGCAGGGTTCGGCACTAGGCCGTCGGCACGTCGTCGCCCGGGAGTTCCTTGGCCCGGCGGGTCCGTTTGACCTCGGGCAAGGATTCATGGGCGGTGACGTCGATTGTCACGCCGTCCGCGACCTGCCGCTCCGCCTTCATCTTCTCGCCTTCCGTGAGGAGCTTCTCCGCATTGTTGAACACCCGGGAGCGCAGCGTCTCCAAGGTCGCGTTATACTCCTTCACGGCCTTGTTGAGGCCGCTGCCGGCATCGGCGAAGTGCTCGCTGGCGAGGCGGACGCCGTCCTGCAACTTCTCCGCGATTTCGATGACCTTCTCCGCGCGTTGCTCGACCTCCACCCGGTCCCAGGAGTGGGCAATTGTGCGGAGGACGGAGAGCAGCGTGACGGGCGTAGCGATGATGACTTTCTCCCCCCAGGCGTTTTCGATGAGCTTCGGGTCGAGTTGCAGCGCCGTGCTGAAGAGGGCTTCGTTCGGCAGGAAGAGGATGACGAATTCGGGCGAGGGCTTGTACTGGTTCCAGTATTCTTTGGCACCCAACTTGCGGGCATGCTCGGCGAGCTTGGCGGCGAAGTCCGCGAGCAGGCGCGTCCGCTCGGCCTCCGTGGTGGCGTGGCTGGCTTCGATGTACGCCTTGGTCGGGGCCTTGGCGTCGACGACGATTTTACGACCGCCTGGCAGCGAGATCACCATGTCCGGACGGAGGTTGCCCTGTTCGCCCGCGGTCGAACTTTGGGTCTCGAAGTCCACGTGTTCCTTCATGCCCGTCAATTCGGCCACGCGCGCGAGCTGCAGTTCGCCCCAGCTGCCCTGTTGGTTGGTGGACGTCATTGCCGCGGCCAGCTTGCGCGCTTCGGCGGCGACTTTCTCGGACTGCTCATTGCTCGTCTTGAGCGAGCCTTTGAGTTCGTTGTTGGTGCGCGTGAGTTCGTCGAGCTGGCTCTTGAACGGCGCGAACTTCTGCTCGGCCATGCCGATGAATTGCTCGCGGTTCGACGTGAGTTGGCTCTGTGCAGCGTTCGCGAAGGCTTCCCGCATCCGCGTTTCCGTTTCCGCCAAGGCCTTGCCATAACGGGCTTCGGCTTCGGTCAGCGCCAGTTGTTGGTCGGCGCGCAGTTGGCTGGTGGCTTGCTCGTAAGAGGTCTTGAGTTCGGTGAGTTGCCGCGTGTGGCGGGCTTCGGCGTCGACCAAGGCCTGGCGGTGTTCTTCGCGCAGCTGGGCTTGCCCGCGGTCGTGTGCCGCCCGATCTTCCGTCAACTGCGCCAGCGCCGACTGCTTGGTCGACTCTGCGCCCGAAACGCGCGCGAGGGCGTCGGTCTTGGCGTTGCGCTCGCGCTCGGCCGTCGCGTTGGCCGTCGCGAGTTGTTGGCGGACTTCCTCCAAGAGCAAGGCGTTGCCGGCTTCGCCACCCGTGGCTTCCGGGTTTTTCCGGAAGAAGGCTAGGTAGGCCACGAGGCCAAGGACGGCAAAGAGGAGGGCGGGAGTCAGATAATCCATGTTTCTAGAAAGAGTACTCTACCCGCGGAGGTGCGCTCCGCAACCCCATCACCGCGGGTCGTTGTCGATGGCCATGGCGTTACCGACATTCCAAGCGGCTTCGTAGGCGGCAACGTAATCGGCCGAGGACCAGGCGGGTTCCGCAGGCTCGCCCCCGAGGCCCGCGAGAAACCCGTAACGGATGCCGTGGGCAATCCGGCGCCGCCGCGGGTTCAGCCGCTTGGTCACCCATTGGTCGGCCAAGAGGGTGCGCTCGTTGGGCTCGGTTGAAAAGACGGAGCGCCCGACCTGCCAAGCGACAATGGTGGCATGGAGGAGGTCGGAGATGCCGCGGTTTTGCAGGAAGGGGCAGGGGCCCCCGGCCCGGCCTTGCTCGATGTGCTTGCGGATCTCCAAGGCCAAGGCGACCTGCCAGCGTTCTTCCATGGTCAGGAGGCCAAAATCAAACTCGGGGTCGTCGGCCGCGGCATCCTTCAATTCGGCCCGGGCATAGGCCCGCCATTTCGCTAGCCAAGCTTCCCATGCATCGGTGCCGCGTCGCGGGGGCTTTCCAAGCCATTCAGGGATATCTTCGCGCATAGGGTGACTAAACGCAGATAAGAGGCTTTTCTGGCGGTTTGTCCACTTTAAAGGGTGAAATAATGTTCACCTTTTACTGCCGGGGCGGTCATCGGCCGGCCGCTCCCGGCTCGACCCCTAAACATTCCACCAAAAACCACCTTTTCCGTCGAACTATTCCCCACCATTGGTGTTAATCCCTTCACCCCCTCCCTCCAGTGAATTGCCCTTCCACCCCTTCCCGCCAGCGGACGCTCTCGCCGTTGTTCCTCCTTGCCGCTGTTAGCCTTGCCTTGGCCCCTGCAGGCTTTGCTCAGGTGGCTGCACCTGCGGCCCCGGCCGCGGCTGCGGCTGCGCCCGCCGCCCCGGCCGTGATCGTCGGCACCGTCGCGGCGACGCCCGTGCCCACCTTGAGCGGCACCGATAAGGTCGGCCCCATGATGCTCCGCGATGAGACCATCGGCCAGGTGCTCGAACTGCTCCAGCGCTGGACCGGCAAGACGGTCCTTCGCCCGCAAGCCCTCCCCGCCAGCCTCTACACCCTCTCGCTGCCCGCCTCCGCCACGCGGAACGATGCGCTGCTCGCCATCGAAACGCTGCTCACCTTGAACGGCGTCGCCGTCATCCAGCAGGGTGACAAGTTCCTCAAGGTCGTCCCGAACAATGTCGCCAAGTCTGAATCGCCGACGTTGCTCACCGAGAGCACGTTGTCGCTCCCGCCCAGCGGTCGCGTGGCTTCCAAGATTTTCCTCCTGAAGCACGCCAACGGTCAAGAGGTCGTGACCCAAATCCAAGGGATGCTCAACGGCACCCTCGGCACGCCGCCCGTCTTCTTCGGTCGGAACAACGCCATTTTGGTCACCGACTCGATCATGAACCTGCAGAAGATCGAGACGCTCCTGTCGCAGCTCGACCGCCCGCAGCTCGATGTCATCGCGACCAAGATGTACAACCTGAAGCACGCCTTGGCCACCGACATGGTCAATAAGCTGACGGCCCTCCTCCGCACGCCCGCCGCGAACGGCGCCGCCCCGTTCCGCCTTTCGACGGGCACCAGCTTCACCGCCGACGAACGCACCAACCGCGTCATCGTCATGGGCTCGGCCGACCAGCACGCCTTCTTTGATAAGTTGGTCGAATCCCTCGACGCGAC
>CAIYEN010000259.1 GCA_903925205.1 uncultured Opitutia bacterium
CGAAGGAGCGCTGGTACTTCTTGAGGAACTCGTCGAGGGCGATGCGGGCCTTGTCCCAATCGACATGGGAGAAGTGGCAACAGGCGATGCGGAAATCGATTTCCTCCAGCGTGGCCGGGTCAATCTTCTTCACGTTGGCCTTGGCCCAGTTGTAATGGCCAATGGCTTCTTCGTACTCTTCGCGGTCTTGGGAGATGGAGCCGAGGATGACGGCCACCATGGAGACTTCTTCCGCGTCCGGATACTTGGCGAGGAACTCCTTGCACTTCGCTTGGGCCTCGCTGTTGCGGCCGATTTCGCGGAGGGCGAGGATGTAGTAGTAGTAGGCGCCGGAGACCTTGGAGAAACCGGGGTTATTTTCGAAGATGTCGCGGAAGGCCACGAAGGCTTCCCAGGGGCGCTTGAGCTCGAGGAGGCACAGGCCGATGCGGTACGAGATGAAGGCGTCGTAGTCCTTGTTCTTTTCGAAATCGCTCTGGATGGTCTTGAAGCTTTCCAGCTCGGCGCGGGCCTTCTCGATCTTTTCCGTGGCCTCCGGCGTCGGCTTGGGGTTATCCTTCACGATTTTATCCAGGTCCACTTGCTTCATCTCGACGGCCTTGGTGACCGAACGATTGACGGTGGCTCGGCGGAGGGCGCCTTGGTAACTCGCCAGCGCCTGACGGTAGAGTTCTTCCTTGGCCTTCACTTCGGAGGCATTTTCGCCGGCTTCGAAACGGGCGTCGCCGATTTCAATGCGCTGGAAGTTCGAGCGGACAATCTCCGCCGGCGAACCAGTGCCCTTGGCATCGATTTCAGCCTTCAGTTGTTCGGCTTCCTTGACGAGGCCGAGCTTCGTGTAGACTTCCACGAGGCGCATGCCGCCTTCGCGGGCTTCCGGGGTGCCCAGGCCACCCGCGGTGGCTTGCTTAAGTAGGCCGACGGCTTGGCCGAGGGCTTGCTTCTTCTCTTCTTCGGAGCCGCTCTTCGACTTTTCTTCGATGATGCGGGCGGAAAGGGTGTAGGCGTTGACGCGATCCTTCGGCTGCACCAGCGGGTTGGTGCGGAGCATCTTGAGGAGTTCAAGGGCCGGGTCCCACTTGGACTGGTTAGCGTAGACTTCCACGAGGGTCAACTGGGCGACCCCGCGCATGTTGTCGTTATCGTCGAGGAACTTCTCGGTCCCGTTCGGGTACTTGGTCAGGAAGTTGTTGATCTCGGCGTCGGCCTTGACCCAGTCTTTCATCAGGTAGTAACACGTGGCTTTACGGAAACTGATGACGGCCTGCAGGAAAGGGGGCAGGGCCGAAGCTTTCTTTTCGAGTTCTTCGAGGTCCTTCAGCGAGTTGGCGAACTGCTTCTTGTCCATCTCCGCCATGGCCTTGTTGTAGAGCGCGGCCAACGGATCCTCGGGCGCCTTGGCGGCGGCCGCGGGCTTGGGCGTGGCTTGGGCGCGCAGTGGGGTCGTCGCCGGGATGACGGCGATGAGAACGGCAAGGATGGCAGCTTTGGCCAACTTGTAGGTGCGAGACTCTTGGGTAACCATCGGAGATTATGGGAGGCGGGGAGGCCTCATGGGGTGAGGCTGAAAATAGGCCTTTCGTGGGGATACTGCCAAGCACTATCCCCTGATTTTGTTCCCATGATTATGACGGAAAGGCTCCGTCATAGTACTGAGATTAAATAATCAGCGGTTCGGCTTCAGGGCACTGCCAAGGATGGTCTCGAAATGGGGCTCTTGGCCCTCCTTCGCGACGACCCGGACCTCGGAGTGGGTGAAGCCTGCTTCCTCGATCCAGTCGTGTAGGTCGTTCTCCTTAAAGCCGAGCCAGCGGTCTGCGTAAAGCTCGCGGGCTTTCTCAAAACGGTGGGCCCGGAGGTCTAAAATGAGCAGGCGCCCCCCTGGTTTGAGGATGCGGAAGGCCTCCGAAAGGGCCTTCCGGGGATTTTCGGCATGGTGCAGGGCCTGGCTGAGGAGGGCGAGGTCAACGCTCCGGTCTTTCAAGGGGACTTTTTCGATATCCCCAAGGACATAGTCTACATTCTTAAGTTCTTCTTTATCAGCGAGTTCTCTTCCTAGTTCAACCATCTTGGGGGAGTTGTCTACGCAATGGACGAATTCGGCCTGTCGGGCCAACAACCGAGAAACCGTCCCATCGCCGGCCCCGAGGTCAGCGATGCGTACTTTCGGGGTAAGCAGCAGGAGCATCTGGCCAATCGACTCCCAGGACCGGCCCGGGCAGTAGTTTCGGCCGAGGCGATCGGCGACGAGGTTGAAGTGCTGTTCGGATTTGCGGCGGCGTTTTTCGGCGAGTCGCTTGAAGGCGCGTTGATCGGCCAGGGTCGTGGGATCCTTGGCGGTGGCCGTGAGGGCCGCTTCCAAAATTTGGTTCACCCCGGCCGGCAGGTTCGGCGTGAGTGCGTAGTAGGAGTGCTTCCCGTCGCGGCGGTCGGCCGCTAAGCCTGCCTTGCGGAGTAAGGACAGGTGGGTCGAGATCCGCGATTGGCGCATGCCGAGGATTTCCTGCAGTTCGCCGACGGAGAGTTCGCCCTTCGCCAGGAGGAAGAGAATCCGTGCCCGGGTAGGGTCGGCGAGCAAGCGCAGGGATTCCCAAGGGTCGGGCATGGGCACACCTTGGAGGCCCTTCGCGTCCATGTCAAAAGAGGAAGCCCCGGAAATCCGGGGCTTCGTCGGGTCGCTTTCGGCTGCGTTTACTTCTTTTCCACCCAGCGGCGGATCGAGAGGACTTTCCAGTTCTCCGTCTTGCCGTTGATGCTGGTCGTGAAGGACTCGTCGGGCTTGCGGTTGAGGAACTGCTTCGCCAGCGGGGAAACGTAGGCCAAGATATTGACCTCAGGCTGGCCATCCCAAGCACCGAGGATGTCGTAGGTGACTTCGGTCTTGTCCGAATCACGCAGGAGCTTGACGGTCGAGCCGATGGAGACGAGCGCGGTGGTGGCTTCGGTGAAGTCGGTGACGCGCGCCTTCTTAAGCATCGCGTCGAGTTCGGCGCGGCGACCGGAAAGGGTATCGTGGTCTTGGCGGGCCATCTTGTACTCGGAGTTTTCGCGTAAGTCGCCGTGCTCCTTCGCAATCTGGATGGCTTCCTTCACGGCTGGCAGTTTGACCTGCACGATGTCGGTGAGTTCAGCTTCGCGGGCTTCCTTGCTGTGCTTCGAGACCACCAGTTCCTTTTCGACGGTGGAGTCATCCTGGCGGGACTGGACGAGGCGCTGAACGTGCGGCTCAATCTTGGCGAGGCGCGCGAGGAGCGAGTTCTTCGTCATCTTGTCGAAGCCTTGGTTGCGCAGCATGATGCGAGCCAAGTCGAAGATGGTTTCGCTGTCGGCCTGCTTGCCGCCGGCCGGGGCGATGATGTCGGAGATGAGGGCCTTGTCCTTGATGAGCTCGTTGGCCAGCGGGATGCGGGCGGTGGAGTTCGATTCGAGGGCTTCGGTGTCGATGCTAGCGAGGATGGAGCCAAGGAAGCTCGGCACGATCAACGGGGCGACGATTTCAGCGTACTTCTTAGAGTCGCGGTTCTTGATGACCCAGATGATGACCGGCGGACGGAGTTCGCGGGTTTCGAGCCACTGCGCGAAGCGCTGGCCTACGTGGGCACTGAGGCCGGCGTCGCAGAGGTAGGAGATGCACTCCGAGACGAGCTTGGCGGAGCCGCTCTTGGTGCCGCCGATGTCGCGGTTGCGGAGGAGGTCGAAGGCGCGGTCGGACCAGTTGTCGCCATGGTGCGCGCGGACAAGGTCGAGGAGGCTGCGGATCTTCTCGGTCGTGTGCGGGATGCTCAGGGCGACGTGCGCGAGGTCATTTTCATCGCACAGGGCGATGATGTCCGAGGCCGTGGGGCTGAACGTTTCGACGGTTTCCACCGCGGTGCGGAAGAACTTGTCGCGGTTCCAGATGGCGCAGAGCACCTTCGGGAGGTTGGCGGAGCGGCGCGAACCAGTCAGGCCAGCGACAGCCTTGGCGAGGTCGCTGGAAACCTTGGCGAGGTTCGCTTCGGTGGCGGCGGAGCGGGTCTCGGCGGAAGAGCTTTCAGCGAGTTCTTCAAGGAGGCCCAACTTGCGCTCAAAATTCGGGGCGAGTTCGTACTGGGCGAAGAGGTCTTCACCGAGGTCAACTGGGGCTTCGAGGAGGGCGTAGTTGCCACCCTTGCGCTCGGGGATGAGGATGGCGCGGTCCTTACGGAGAGCGGCCCGACCCTTGGTCCACCAGGCCTTGAAGGCGGCGGCGCGATCCTTGCCCGAGGCGAGGGAAGCGAAGTGGACGCGTTCGAGGTTGGCTTCGAGGGCGTAAGAGGAGCATTCACCGGTCGGAAGCTCGGCGAGGAGCGCCTTCACAAGGCCAGCCGGGTCGTCCGAGACGAGGGCCGCTACCTTAGCCTTGCCTTCATCGGAATAGGCCTGGGCGATGAGGGAGTTGGAGTCGATGATCTCGATCTTTCCAGAGAAGAAGGCGGCATCCATGGCATGGCCTTTCTTGCTCTGTTCGGGGAAGTCGACGGTGAAGCGGTTGGTCGCGGCGTCGAAGGCACGGATAATACCGATGCCCCAAGCTTGGTGGAGGCAGAATCCAGTCTGTCCTTCGGATACCTTGGTCTTGGTATTCTCCAGAGCGTTGATTTTTCCACCTTGTGGGTTGGGGGCCTTGTTGCTCATTGCAAAAAGTGGTTTTGGGGATAACAAATCGCAGTTGCAAGCAGGAAGGCGGGCCCGCACCGGACCCCGCTCGAGGGCGAGCAACTCTGACGCGCTAAACTATGGCTTTTAAGCCCGAAAAACCCTCCATTCATGGGGAAACGCCCGATAGCCTCGGTGCCCGCCTCGCCGAGGCCGGCCACCCCCGCTACCGGGCAGGTCAGGTCTTTGCCTGGCTCTACCCCAAGCGGGCGGAAGGCGCCGAGGTCATGACCAACCTTCCAGCCAACCTAAGGTCTTGGCTGTCAGATAATTACGACTTTTCAGGCACGGAGGTATTAGGCAAGAAAACGGCCTCCGACGTCACCCAGAAGCTCTTACAGCGCCTCCGCGACGGTTCCCTCATTGAGACCGTCATCATTCGGGCACCGATGGAGGGGGTGGGGCAAGATAAGTCCCGCCGGACGATTTGTATCTCGACCCAAGTGGGCTGCGCCTATGGCTGTAAATTCTGTGCCTCCGGGCTCGAGGGCTGGAAGCGCGACCTGTCCGTGGGCGAAATCGTCTCCCAGTTAGTCCAGGTCTGCCGTATCGAGGACCAGGCCGACCCGACCCGGGCCGCTGAGGGCTTAGCCTCGTTCGATAACATCGTGGTGATGGGTATGGGTGAGCCGCTCGCGAACTACGATAACCTGCTGGCTGCACTGAAGACGGTGAACGCCCCCTGGGGCTTTGGCTTTGGTGCCCGCCGCGTAACCATTTCCACTTCTGGGGTCGTCCCCAAGATTCTCAAGCTGGCCGAGGAGGACCTCGGCTTCCGCCTCGCAATCAGTCTACACGGTGCGACCAACGAGGTGCGCGAACAGATTATGCCGGTGAATCGCAAGTACCCGCTCGAGCAACTCATCCCCGCGGCGAAAATCTTCGCCCGCACGCACGGGCGCATGCTCACGTTGGAGTTTATCTTAATCGAGGACATCAACGATTCGCTCGACCAAGCCCGCAAACTCGCTGCCATCGCGCGCGAATTACACGCGCACGTAAACCTCATTCCCTATAACACGGTGGAAGGCTTGCCGTGGGTGCGTCCGTCCATCACGCGCCAAGATCGTTTCGTGAAGGAGCTCCGTGGGCTGGGGGTGACGGCAACGTTGCGCCGCGAGAAGGGCCACGACATCGATGCCGCCTGCGGTCAGTTGCGCTTGCAGAAAGAAAAGACGCTCGGCGCAGATCCCTCGCCGCCCGCGGCCGCCTAAGCCGTCAGCCCCGCGACGAAAGCCTGGCGGTCAGTGGCCTTGAAAAAGGCGGTGCCCGCGACGAGCGTATCCGCCCCGGCCGCCCGGCATTGTCGCCCCGTCTCGGCATTGATGCCACCGTCGACTTCTAAGCGGAAGTCGTGGCCGCGTGCCTGCCGTTCGGCCGCCAGGAAGCGGATACTATCGAGGACTTCGGGAATGAAGGCTTGTCCGCCGAAGCCTGGGAAGACGGTCATGCAGAGCACGAGGTCCACGGACGCGAGGTAAGGGAGGAGCCGGCGCGGGTCACTGTCGGGGTTCATGGCAATGCCTGCCTTGAGCCCAGCGGCTTTAATGGCGGCGAGCGTCGAACCCATGTCGTGCGCAGCTTCGATGTGCACGGTCAGCCGCTCGGCGCCCGCTTTCGCAAACGCGGTGACGAAGCGGTCGGGATGCGTCAGCATCAGGTGCACGTCAAAATGGAGTTTCGTCCGGGGACGGAGATCCGCGACAACCTGTGGGCCGAAACTAATGTTGGGCACGAAATGCCCATCCATGATGTCGAGGTGCACCCACGTCAGCCCCGCCGCTTCAATCGCGCGGATACCAGCGATGAATTCGCCGTGGTTTGCGGCGAGGAGAGAAGGGGCGACGACCGGGGTGGGCATGTTACCAAGCGGTGGTCGCGGCCTCGCGAATCTGCGTGGAGAGGTCGCTCAGTAGGCCGGGGGCTAGGCTGCGTTCCTCGGAGGCGGAGTCGCCCGTGATTTGGAGCGTGGCCACCGAGGTGAAGTCGCGCTCCTTGAAGAGGACTTTCTTTCCGCCGTCGGTGGTGAGCGTGCACCGCGCCACGATGGTCACGCGGTAACTGGTGTAGCTGTAGGCGTCGGTCGACTTGGTCGTCAGGCCTTCGCGGCGGTAGCCGACGACTTCGACGTCGAGCTTGGCGCCCCCGGTCCCGAGTTTGATCCGCGGGTCGCGACCGAGGTCTTCGACGAGCTTCTCCTGAAAGATGGCCTGCAGGCCTGGGCGCGCCGTGGCATTTCGAACAGGTAGGACCTCGATGCGGGCGAAGGCGGGCTTGGGTCCGCCCAGCTGGTAGGCGGAGCAACCGGCGAGCAGCGTGAGGCTAAGGAGGGCGAGGCGGCGCATTAGCGGCGTTCTGTTTCGGTGGCGGACTTCGGCGCTTCCTTGCGGAAGCCGAGCGTATCGAGTTCATCCCCCACGACCGTCGGCTTGGTGTCCGCCGTCGCACGCGGGCGTGGGTAGGTACCGAGCAAGCGATCGGCGATGGTCTTGGGCGGATTCTGGCTCACCTGGATTTCGGTGAGTAACGTCTCCGCATCCTTGGCGGCCTCGGACTCTGGCGACAGGCTGCGGCAGGCGTTGGCCATGAGCTTAGCGGCTTCAGGGTTGTTGCGTTTATACCAATAGAATTTTCCGAGGTTCAGGCGGGCTCTGGCGGCACGATCGCGGAGAACCTTGATTTGTTCAGCCGCTCCTTTTGCCCGCGGATCTTGGGGGAATTGGTCGGCGAGGGTGCGCCAGTGGTCGGCGGCTTCCTGCGTGGACGCTTGGTCGAAGTCGGCCCCGAGTGATTCCGAGCCGCGGAGTTTGGCGAGTCGCTCCAGCGCTTCCGGGGCATATTTCGAAGTAGCGTAGTCGCTCACGATCCGCTCCAGCAATTCATTGTAGATTTCCTTACGGTCTTCGCGCTCCGCCAGCCGGGCGGCGTGGATGAGGCTCTCTTCGGCCAGCGTCCCGTTGGGGGCGATTTTCAGGATCTTATCGTAAATGGTCAGGGCGTGCAGGGGGTCCTTGAACCACGGGAACCAACCCCCGAGGTAGCGGCGTTCTCCCCGTTCATATTTCCCCGCTAGGTCAAAGGCGAGCTGGACGGCTTGGCCGAAGCCCGAAAAGTTTGAATGGCTTTTATAGAGGGCGTCGAGGTCGGCCTCGGCGTTGTCGAATTGACCGCCTCGGGTAAACAGGCGGGCGCGGCCGAGCAGGGCCACCGCTTCAGCGTCAGTACCCGCTTCTTTTTCGATGAGCTTGTTCCAGAGTGCAAAGGCGGCACGGTCTTCGCGCAAGATAGCCAGATTCTCCGCTTGGTCGATGGTCCTCAGGACTTCCTCGGTGCGGCTCGTCGGCCAAGTGTCCGAGGCTGAGCCAGGCTTAAGCCGCCAGGCACCGTCGGTATGGATGAGTTCGGCTGAAACCGAAAGGCTCAGGAGGCAGCAGGCTGCGAGAAAGGTTTTAGCGACGAGGTTCATGCCAGCGGAGAAGGGTTGCGCCCCAGGTGAGGCCCGAGCCGAACGCGACCAGCAGGACGAGGTCGCCGTGCTTAATCTTGCCGTTACGCCAAGCCTCTTCGAGGGCGAGCGGAATGGAGGCGGCGGAGGTGTTGCCGTAGCGATCGAGGTTCGAGGGGAAGCGGTCGAGGCCGACGTTCAGTTGGCTGGCGACGGCTTCTAGGATGCGATAGTTGGCTTGGTGCGGGATGAACCACGCGACTTCGTCGGAGCTCACGCCGCATTGGGCGAGGACGCGTTGGCAGGATTCGGACATCACGCGGACGGCGAGTTTGAAAACCTCTTTACCGTTCATGCGGAGGCAGTGTTCGCGGTCAGCCATGGTCTGCGCACTGGCCGGCTTGGCGGAACCACCGGCCACGCAATGGATCAGCTCGGCATTGACGCCATCGGAACCGAGCAGGTTGCCGAGAATGCCCACGCCCGGGGTCTCGGTGGTTTCGATGATGGCGGCGCCAGCGCCATCGCCAAAGAGCACGCACGTCGTCCGGTCTTGCCAGTCGATGACGTTCGAAAGTTTTTCGGTGCCGACGACGAGTGCGCGGCGATAGCGGCCCGAGCGGAGCATGTCCGTCCCGACTTGCAGGGCGAAGACGAAGCCTGAGCAAGCGGCGGAGACGTCGAAGGCCGGGATGTCGCGGCGGAGACCTAATTTAGCCTGCAGTAGGCAAGCCGTGGACGGGAAGGGCACGTCCGGCGTCATCGTCGCGACGATGAGTAGGTCGATGTCCGCGGGCTTCAGGCCGGCGTTCTGCAAGGCCTGTGCCGCCGCCTTGGCACCCATGTCCGAGGGATTCTCGTCGGGGCCAGCGATGCGCCGTTCGGAAATGCCGGAGCGGGTCTTGATCCACTCGTCGTTGGTATCGACGATCTTGGACAGGTCGTCGTTGGTCAACTTCCGCTCTGGAGCGTGGACTCCGACGGAGCGGATGAAGACTGATAGCGCGGCAGTGCTCATCAAGGCCTGTGAGAAAAGACCCGCTGGGGCGGGAAGGGAACACTAAAACCTTAGACGACCTCAGGGTTGGCCAAAATCACCGCATTTGCCTCGGCTAACCCGGCCTGCATGCGGTGGCCCGTGCCGTGGCCCAAGGCTTCATAGCCGAGGCGGATGGCGCTGGCGATGCCCTGGCGGTTGCTGGAGCCGTGTGCCTTCATGACGAGTCCGCCCAAGCCAAGTAAAGGGGCTCCGCCGTAGCGCTCGGGCTTTAACTTGCCCTTGAGCTCGCGGAGTAAAGGGAACATCGCGATGCCGCCGGCTAGGTAGACCGGGTTGCGCTTCACTTTGCTGCCGATCAGGTCACGGACCATGTAAACTAGGCCTTCCAAGGTCTTCAGGATGACATTGCCCGTGAAGCCATCGGTCACGACGACATCGCAGGCATCGCCGAAGACATCGAAGCCTTCGACGGGACCGACGTAATTGATTTTATCACCCATCGCCTTTAGCAAGGTGTGGGTCCGGTTGATACGTGCCCCCCCTTTCCCTTCTTCGGTGCCGACGGAAAGCAGGCCCACGCGTGGGTTGGCGATACCGAGGGCGCTTTGTGCGTAAATGGAGCCGAGGACGGCGTTATGGAGCAGGTGCTCGGGTTTAGCTTCGGGGTTGGCGCCGACGTCGAGCAGCACGAAGTGGCCTTCGCGGCGCGGCATAATGGCCGCGAGGGCAGGGCGTTCGGCGCCTTCCATGGCGCGCACCTTGATGGTGCCAGCAGCGACGAGAGCCTTGGTATTACCGGTCGAAACCACGGCTTCGACTTCCCCAGCCTTGAGCATTTCCAAGGCGATCACCATGGAGGAGTCGCGCTTGGACTTGATGACGGTCATCGCCGCATCGTCGGGATTGACCACCCCAGGCGCGTGTCGGAATTGGATGCGCTTGTGGTTGAGAATCCGGTTATCCATCGCCAGCAGGCGAAGGTTATCTTCATGCCCAACCAAGATGAGCGTATCGTCCGGACCGACGATGCCTTCGCGAATAGCTAAGGCCGCCCCAGCGACAGCTTCAGCGGGACCGAGGTCGCCGCCCATGCAGTCTAAGGCAATCTTATGGCCGAGGGGCGGGGTAACTTCGCTCATGTGCTACGGGCGTTGGCCCGGAAAAGAGGCTTAGGCCTCGGTGTCGAGGACCTGACGACCGCGATACTTCCCCGTGGTGGGGTCGACGCGGTGGGAGCGGCGGAGGGCGCCGGATTCAGCGTCACGCACGAGCTTGGGAGCGCGGAACTGGTTGGCGCCACGACGGAGGCGGCTGCGACGCTTGGACTGTTTACGTTTCGGATTTGCCATGGTTCTACGCTGGGATGAGGGTCGGTTCTACTCCTCCACCCCCCTCGGTCAAGCCCCCTTTCATGGGCTTGCACCCAGACTAGGGTGAGATTGGCTCTTTTCATGGCTTTAGCCCCTGCGCTTTTTCTAGATCGGGACGGAAATCTCATCGAAGACCACCACCACACCTGTGAGGTCCACCAAATCACCCCCATTCCTGGGGCTAAAGCGGCTTTGGAGGCCTGTTTGCAGGCGGGTTATCGTCTCTTTATACTGACGAACCAGAGCGGTATTAATCGCGGCAAGTTTACCTGGAGTCAATACCATGCCTGCAACCGGCGGATGCTGGAGCTCCTGGCTTTACCGACCCCGGGTATTCTGGAAATCAAGGCGGCGCCCGAACGTCCCGATGAGCCCTCGGTCTATCGCAAACCAAGCCCCCAGTTTATCTGGGAGATGATCGCCAAGTATCAGTTGGACCCTGCCCGCTGTTGGATGATCGGCGACCGTATCACCGACTGGGATGCCGGTAAGAACGCGGGTATCCATTCCTGTGCCGTCCGCAGCGGTGCCGGTCGCCCCGAAGATTTCGCCTACGCTGAAAGTCAGGGGTTCACGATTCGGGCGGACTTCCCGGACTTCGTTCGACTCGACCTCGGTTTGAAGTTCTAAAAATAAAAAGGACGAACCCGGAGGTTCGTCCTTTTGTCGAATTCCCTAAGGGAATTAGGCCTTAGGAGCCGGAGCGTCGGGGCAGTTGGGGCACTTCTTTTCGCCGTCCTTCTTCGCCGGAGCGTCTTCAGCGGTGACCAGAGCCTTCGGCGCCGGCGCGTCTGGGCAGTTGGGGCACTTCTTTTCGCCGTCCTTCTTGGCCGGAGCTTCTTCGGAAACGATCAGGGCCTTCGGCGCGGGAGCGTCGGGGCAGTTGGGGCACTTCTTTTCGCCGTCTTTCTTGGCTGGTTCTTCAGCGAAGGAAACGACAGCAGCGAGCGCAAGGACGCTGGCGGAGGTGAGCAGGAGCTTGAGGAACTTGGTGTTCATAGGAGAGAACATCAATTTGGTCGATGCGCCGAAGGTGTCAATGACCGCACCAACAATTAAGACCCTAGGTTATTTGAGGGTTTTATGCAGTTCGGCGAGCTTCTCGGCGGCCAGTATCAGGCCCGTCCCTGGTAGCCATTGGCTACCGCTGTTTGTTTCATAGACTTGCGAGGCTTTTACTGACTTAAGTTCTTTAACTGCAACGATTTCTGATAGTTCATTCCGGCGTCGCGGCGAGGGAACTATCGGTCTGTTTTCGGGGGTGGATTCCACCCAAAGAATCGCGTCGGGGTTGGCCTTAACCAAGGTTTCCCAGTCGAGTTTCACCCAAGTGCCGGCTGACAGGGGGGACTTAAAGCCCGCCTGCTTGAGCGCCACGGTGGTATAGGCATCTGGTCCAGCCATCATGCCGTCCCAAATGACCAAGAGGGTCTTGGGCACGGCTGGCGCAGCGAGCTGCAGTTTCCCTCTCAGGGCCTCCGCCGACTTTTTCCTTTGGGTGGCATCCCCGATAAGGGCGAGGTCGCGTGCAACGGAGTCAGGGCCTTCAGGATTCAAGAGGACGACCGTCAAGCCTGCCCGGGTGCAGCGCTCCGCCCAGAGTGGGTTCGCCAGCCGCGGTAAGATTACGAGGTCAGGCTTGGCCTGCAACAAGGTCTCGAGGTCAGGGTTGAAGGCATCGCAAGTGCGGGCGGCCGGGTGCGTTGGCGGGAGCGGGCACCACCGAGTCACCGCGCCAATTTGTGCGCTGCACCCTAAGTCGAGGAGGGTCTGCGTCGCTCCTGGGCTATAGCTCGCGATGCGCTGCATGGCTTCCGCACCACTCACCGCCGTGCAGTAACTCAAACAGAAGAACCAGAGCCAGCGCATCAGGTAATCAGCGCGAACGCGAGGCGCACCGCCGCGTCGAAGCTCCCACGATCCGCAGTGCCTTGTCCGGCCAAGCCGTAGGCCGTGCCATGGTCGGGACTGGTCCGGACGTGGCGGAGGCCGAGCGAGAGATTGGCGGCGGTGCTAAAATCCACGGTCTTTAAGGGCGCCAAGCCTTGGTCATGGTAAATCGCGGCGACGGCGTCGAATTCACCTTGGAGGTGGCGATGAAAAACCGTGTCGCCCGGGAGTGGGCCGCTGACGTCATAGCCTTCCGCGCGGAGGCCTGCGACGACCGGCCGGATGACCGCCTCGTCTTCGGTGCCGAGGAGGCCGCCTTCACCCGCGTGCGGGTTGAGGCCGCAGACCGCAATCCGCGGGCGAGTATCCCCGAGCTTCTGACGGAGTTCGACTAACGCGAGAACCGTGCGCCGGATAGTCTCCGCGGAGATTTGCGCCGCGACGGTCCGCAGGGGGATATGCCAAGTGACGAGTCCGACCGTGAGGCGTCCCCCCGCAAAGGCCATGACGGGCTCGCCGCCCCAGCGGTGCGCGAAGAACTCGGTCTGCCCAGGGAAGGTGTAGCCGATATCCGCAAGGCCCTTCTTGTTAATGGGGCCAGTGACGACGCCGCTGAAGCGTCCACCCGTGGTGCCGCGCGCGGCGAGCTCCATGGCTTCCAACGCAATGAGTTGGCCCGCGGTGTCCGGTTGCCCCGGGCGCGCTTCGTAATCTGCGGGGCCAACGGCTTGGCCCTGACCGAGGCGGGCGATCCATTTCGCTGGGCCAATCGGGACGACGGTGGCGGCGAGTTCTGGGTGCGCCCGCAGCCAGGACTCAATGAGCTCAGGGCCCACGCCCGCAGGGTCACCACACGTCAACGCTAACGGCAAACGGTTCATGCGGGTTGGATGAAGCGGCCGCGCTTGCCACCGAGAAAGAAGTTGAGGAACGCCTGGGCCTCGGTGCTGAGGTACTCGCCGCTCGTCACGCCTGCTTGCGCGAGGGCCGCGCAATTACCGCCTGGGGTGTAGACTAGATGATAGGCTTTCTTGAGTTCAGCAACGGTCTCAAGCGGTAAGCCGCGGCGCCGGAGGCCGATGAGGTTCAGGCCCGCGCAATCGTTGCGGCCGTAGGCTAAGGCGTTGGGCGGGACGTCCTCTGTAATCACCGCGTTGCCAGAGGTCAGCGAGCCGCCGCCAATCCGGCAGAACTGATGCACGGCGACGCCACCGCTGATGAAGGCGCGGTCGCCGACCAGCACGTGCCCACCGAGCATACAGCCATTCGCGAGGATGACGTGGTCGCCGAGCACGCAGTCGTGGGCGACGTGCGCCCCTGCCATGAGCAGGCCATCGGCGCCGATGATTGTGTCACCACCGGCTTTCGTGGCGCGGTGTACCGTGACGTGTTCGCGGAGGACTGTGCGGTCCCCGATGCGCACGCCCGAAACGATGGAGCGATCGAAGGAAAGGTCCTGCGGGTCGCCGCCAATGACCGCGAAGTGGTCGACGCGGACTTGGGTGCCGAGAATGGCCCCCGCCTTGATGATGGCGTGGGCAGCGATGACGCCCCCCGCCCCGACCTTAACCCCAGCCTCCAGAATGGCGAACGGACCGACCTCGACGTCCGGGGCGAGTTGGGCGGTGGGATGGACTTGGGCGCTGGAGTGAATCACCGGGAAGAAGAGGAGGAGCCACCAAAGAGTTCAAGCTGGGTGGTGCGCACCATATCGTAGACGCGGAGCAGGCGAAGCAAGGCCAAGGTCGGCGACTCGCGGCTGGTCGGGGTCTCGGCGTGTTGCACCAGGTTTTCGATGATGGTGCGAATGGAGATGACATGGTCGACGCCTGCTTCCTTGAGGAGACGGATGCTTTCCGAGCGGGCGGGTTCCTGGGCGGGCAGGCCCGGGAGGATGAGAATCTTCGTGGCCGGCGCGGCCTCGCCTTCGGGGCGGCTAGCCCAAGCTTCCTTCGCCGTCTCACAGGCTTCTTTGCGGATGAAGTCGAGGAAGTCGCCCCGGCGGATAGTCGTGGCCGTCACCGCCTTTTGCCCGTGCCAATCGCGGACGACGGCGACGCCTTCGGTGAGGCCCACTAAGTCGGAGCCAAACAGTTGGAAGGCTCGTTCCCCCGGCACGGCGGGCTGGGAGTTGTGGAAAAAGACTTCGCCCTCCGCGGCGGGTCGTTTGCGTTTTCCAGCCACAGGGGCCTGGCGTGATTGGCGTACGAAGAAGCCGTTCACCTCGAAGAACTCGCGGACCAGACTGTCGTCGAAACCCGCCATGGCCGCAAGGATGCAGCCGGAGGGCTAGGTAGGTCAACCCGCTATGCGGTCAGAGCGTGAAGCCCACTGGCGCGATGGCCACGGTAAACTCCCCTTTGAGCGACCCGGTCTTCATCGCTGGGACGAGTTCCGCCAAAGGGGCCGTGCGGATCGTCTCGTGCAGTTTCGTCAACTCTCGGCCGATACAGACGACGCGGTCGGGCCCAAGGATTTCCAACATCTCATCGGCAAAGTCGCTGATGCGGTGGCAGGATTCGTGCAGGACGATGGTTTCGTCGGCCGTCTTCGCCCCTTCAAGGAAACGGCGCCGGGCCGCAGACTTTGGAGGTAAAAAACCGACGAAGCGGAAGGCGTTGGTCGGCAGTCCCGACGCGGAGAGGAGGGTCACAATCGCACACGGTCCCGGCAGCGGCGTGACGATGAGCTTACGCTTGCGGCATTCGCGGGTGACGCGGAAGCCGGGGTCGCTGATGCCGGGCGTACCCGCATCGGTGATCAGGGCGACGACGGCCCCCCGCTCAATCTTGTCCGCGAGTTCGACCGCGACTTCCTTTTCGTTGTGCTCGTGGTAGGCCAGCATCGGCTTGTTGAGGCCGAGATGGCGGAGGAGTCCGCCGGTGACGCGCGTGTCCTCGCAGGCGACGACATCGCACGCCGCCAACTCCGCCTTGGCGCGCTCGGTGATGTCACCGAGGTTGCCGAGCGGAGTGGCTACGACCAAAAGCCTGCCGGACGCTCCACGAGGCGACCCGTGTGCGTCTGCGGAGGCCGAAGGCATCTTAGCGGAAACCCGAGCCGCCCCCGGCGTTCAGGCCAGGGAGGCCACCTTGCCAGGAGGCCGGTTGGGCTTGGGGCAGGGTCGAGTCGATGGGCTTCTCCGTCGTCTCGCAGCCGACCAGACCCAAGAGGGCAATGGTAGCAGCGAGGACGAGGCGAAGGCGCATGGACGGCTTAGTTATTGGCAATCTTACCCGTGAAAGGCACGAGGGTCACCACGCCACCGCGGGTGAACTGGTCGAGCTTAGCACCCGGGAGAATCTGTGCGGTCGAAAGAGCGGCCTGGACGGCTTCGATGCGAACCTGGCCGATGTTCTGATTGTTGACGCGAACGTAGAAGCCGGACTGGGGCTTGATGCCGTTGAGGTCGCCCACGGAGAAGGAGACGAGGCCCTTGGAAGGGTCGATCACCACGATGCGGGTCTTGATGGTTTCTGGACCGAACTCAATCTGGACGGTGTCAGCCTTCTCTTCGAGGAGAGGATCGCGCGGGTAGGGAGGCTTGTTGCCGGTCGTGGCGACGGTCCAGTTGTAAAGCTGGACGTACTTCTGGGTGGCCGTGTTGCGGTTTTCTTCAGCCTTGTTGGCCTTGCCGATTTCGGCGTCGAGCTGTTCCTTGGTGAAGAGGGCCGCAATCTTTTCCTTGTCCTTAGCGAGTTCTTCCTTGGCGGAATTGAGCTCGGCGGTGAGGGAGTCCTTCTTGCTGTTGGCTTCGGTGAGCTGGCCGTTGAGTTCGTCGCGCTTGCGGGTGAGCTCGGCGCGTTCGCCTTCGAGGGTGGTGACGTTGGCGGTGAGGCCTTCGATCTTCTGCTTCTTGTCGGCGACGTCGGCGTTGAGGTCCTTCACGTTGCCTTCGAGCTCGGTGATCTTGGTGCGCTTGGCTTCCAGCAGGCTCTTAGCCTTGGTGTTGATGTCGACCATGCGGAGGTCGAACTGCTTGTTCGCCAAGATTTCGGTATCGGTCGTGGTCCAAGCGGTGTTCGCCATGGCGGTGTCGACCTTGCCCTTAAGCAGGTAGGCGAAGACGCAGGCGGCAATCGCGGCGAGGACGCCAACGACGCGGAGGACCAGATTTACAGACTTGTTCATGGGGATTTTGGGGGAGTAAAGGGGTTAGGAATGGCTAAAGCTCGTCTTCTCGGGGGCCACCGCTTCCTGTCGTTTAACAGGTCCTGGGTTGGAGGAAACGTGCAGGAGAACTTTGAACACCACTTCCTCCGACCCGACAAGTCCAATTTCCTCGCAGAGCTGGGTAGTCGTCAGCCATTTCCCTGGGGTCTTGGCCAGGCCGGCGATGGCTTGGGCGCGGATTTTGAGGGTTTCGGAGGCGGCTTTCTTGCCTGCTTCCACGCCAGGTTGGTGGTAAGCGTTGATAGACAATAGGTTAGCGTAAAGTCCCACCGCTCGCTCGAAGAGCGCAATCAGCATCCCGACCGTCCGGGCGTCCACTTTTTGGATGGTGATGGTCAGGTTGGCCCGGCCGCTACCCGAAAGGGCCTCGCGCGAGCCGAGCAGGAAGGCTTGGAGGTAATCCCCGGCGGTGACGCCTGGTTCGACTTCTGGCGAGGGACCTTGGCGGTCTTGGAGGACTTCGATGAAGACAGCGAAGAAGTTGTTCACGCCATCGCGGAGCTGCTGCACGTAGGCGTGCTGGTCCGTGGAGCCTTTGTTGCCGTAGACGGTGAGGCCTTGAAACACCTGTCGTCCCGCGAGGTCGTGCTCTTTGCCGAGCGACTCCATGACGAGCTGTTGGAGGTAGCGGGAGAAGAGCAACAGGCGATCTTTGTAGGGCAGCACGACCATGGCCTTCGTGCCGCGGCCTTCGGTGAGGTGATGCCAAGCCAATGCCAGTTGGGCCGCGGGATTCTTGGCCGCCTCCGCATTGCGCGTGAGCACGTCCATGGCCTTCGCCCCCGCGAGGAGGCCATCGATATCGAGGCCTTGCAACGCCGCCGGCAAGAGACCGACCGGGCCAAGTTCGCTCGTGCGGCCACCGACCCAATCCCACATCGGGAAGCGGGCGAGCCACTGATCAGCGACGGCGACTTTATCCAGTTGGCTGCCTTCGCCGGTGACGGCGACCGCATGGGCGGCAAAAGATAGGCCAGCCTTTTGCCAGCGCAGGGCGGCCTCAATCTGGCCGTTGCGCGGCTCGGGCGTGCTGCCGGATTTCGAAGTGACTAAGACCAGGGTGCGCCCGAGGCGCTGGCCGAGCGCATCAAAGACGCGGTCGATGCCGTCGGGATCCGTGTTGTCAATGAAGTGAACGCGTAAGGTGTCTTGGGCCGTCCCGAGGGCATCCGCCACAAACTGTGGACCCAAGGCCGAACCGCCGATGCCGATGCAAAGGAGGTCAGTAAACTTCCCCGCCTGACCGCGCACATCGCCCGCGCGCACTTGCTGGGCAAAGGTGTGAATGGCTTGGACAGTAGCTTTGATTTCCGCGGTGAGGGTGGCGTTCGGGGCCAGCTCCGGGGCCCGCAGCCAATAGTGGCCGACCATGCGTTTCTCGTCGGGATTGGCGATCGAGCCTTTCTCGAGCGTTGCCATGTCGGCCAAGGCTTGGCGGATGGCGGGGGCCATGCGCTCCGCAAAACCAGCGGGCGCCGGGGCCCGGCTCAGGTCGAGGGAGAAGCCCAACTCCGGGAAGTGGAGGAGTTGGCTGCAGTAAGCGGCGAAGGTGGAGGCCATCGCCTCGTCAATGTCTCCTTCCGGGGTGGGAGGCAATCCCGTTCCCCGCTTACGGACGCAGGCTCAGGACATGCACGCCCTTTTTGTTCGCCGTCACAATTTCGGGCCGTCTGTCCCCATTCAGGTCTGCGACGGCGAACTGCGTGCCGATGCCAGAGTCATCATCCGCCACGCGCGTTGTAAAGACCACGTTGCCCGTCGCGTCCTTCGCCCAGGTCAGTCCAATCACCAACGGTAAGGCAAGGGGATTGGCGTCTCCCTTCGGTCCATGCGCCCAGAAGCGTTTGCCGGTGAAGAGGACCGGTCGGCCATCGGAGGCTTGCTTACTCAATACCAAGGCATGCATCTGCCCGAGGGCCAAGCCGCCCACCGAGTTCTCTGGTTTGTCGTCAAGGATACGGTGTTCGACAAACGTGGTTTCGCCGTTCGCGCCGCGCCGTTGCTGAAACCAGGAAAGGCCGAAGCGGTGTGCGTCGAGCGAGGTGAGGACATCGGCTAGCCCGTCCTCGTCAACGTCGGTCACAATCATTTGCGCCCCGCCATTGCGGCCCGCCGCGAAGGCGACCGCGTGAAACTTCCAGAGCGTGCCTGCAGGGGCTTGGGCCCCAGGGTTTTCCCACCAGCCATTGCGTTCCAGAATATCAGGCCGCCCGTCGCCGTTCAGGTCGCCCACGCCGAGGCCGTGGGTGAAGCGCACGTATTTCTTCGGGTCGGCTGGAGAAATCGCGCTGAACTTCGCGGGCTGCGCCGGGTCGGCGGCGAGTTTAACGAAGCCGATCGCGCCTTCGGACATGCAGACGAGTTCCGGAATGCCGTCGCCATCCAGGTCGACGAGGTGCGGCGATTCGTTGTCGGTCTTGGCGAGGAAAAGATGGCGCTTCCACGGCGCGTCGGTTTTCGCGCCCGGGTTTTCGTACCAATAAGTTTCCTTGCCCGGGAAGCCGACGGTGATGACGTCGGGCTTGCCGTCCCCATTGAGGTCCACGACGAGTTGCACGAACGAATCAGAGTAGCCGAGCGGGTCGTAGGGCCGGCCCGGGTTTTCGGCGAAAGTGTGGCGGAGGCGGAAGTCAGGACCTTCAAACCAATGCGGCCCCGCCACAATGTCGGGCTTACCGTCGCCATTGAGGTCCCCCACGGCGCAGCCTTCGCTAAAGAAGTCTGTGGTCAGCGTGCGGCGGACGAACGCGGGTTCGGGGGCGGCATAGAGGGCAGACGCGCCGAGGCACAAAAGGGCGAGTAGGGTGGGGCGGGGCATGCGGGCAGGTTGCCGCCTCTCCGCGGTTAGGCAAAAACAAAGCAGGCGAGACCGGAGTCTCGCCTGCGCGTGCCGTGGTCGGAGGAGATTAGTCGGCGTCGGTCACCGCGCCATCAGAGGCCGAGGACACGAGCTTTGCATACTTGGCCAACGTGCCGCGCTTTTCCTTGCAGGGCGTGGGCTTCCAGCCTTGGAGGCGACGGGCGATTTCGTCTGCGGGGACGGCGAGGTTGATCTCGTTCTTCACCGCATCGATGACGATGGTATCGCCGTTCTGGATGATGGCCAGCACGCCACCCACCGCGGCTTCCGGGGTGATGTGGCCGACGACGAAGCCGTGGCTGCCGCCCGAGAAGCGGCCATCGGTGATGAGGGCGACAGTCTTGCCAAGGCCCTTGCCCATGACGGCACTGGTCGGTCCGAGCATTTCGCGCATACCCGGGCCGCCCTTGGGGCCTTCGTTGCGGATGACGATGACGTGGCCGTCTTTGACTTCACCGTTGAGGATGCCCTTGAGGGAGTCTTCTTCGGATTCGTAGACGATGGCTTTGCCGGTGAAGGCGCTGCCTTCCTTGCCGGAAATCTTGGCGACCGAGCCTTCCGGCGCGAGGTTGCCGCGGAGAATACGGAGGTGGCTGTCGGCCTTGATGGGATTCGAGAAGGGACGGACCACGTCCTGGTCCGCCGCGTAGTTACCGACGTTCGCGAGGTTTTCGGCGACGGTCTTACCGGTGACCGTCAGGCAATCGCCATGCAGGAGGCCCCGATCGAGCAGCATCTTGAGCAACGGCTGGAGACCGCCAATGCGGACAAAGTGAGCCATGTTATATTTGCCGCTGGGCTTGAGGTCGGCGAGCACGGGGACCTTACGGCCGACGCGCTCGAAGTCCTCGAGGGTCAGTTTGATGCCGGCCGTGTGGGCCATCGCGATGAGGTGAAGCACCGCGTTCGTCGAGCCGCCGAGGGCGATAACGACGGTGATGGCGTTTTCAAAGGCCTTTAAGGAGAGGATGTCCGAGGGACGGATATTCTTCTTTAGGAGTTCGAGGACGGCTTTGCCGGCGCGTTCGCAGTCGGCGAGTTTGTCCTTGGAGTTGGCGAGCTGCGCGGAGCTGTCTGGCAAGCTGAGGCCCAGGGCTTCGATGGCCGAGGCCATGGTGTTCGCCGTATACATGCCACCACAGGAGCCTTCCCCCGGGATCGAGCATTGTTCGATTTCCTTGAGTTCGGCATCGCCGATCTGCTTGCCAGCATGCTTGCCGACGGCTTCGAACACCGTGACGATGTCCGCGGATTGGCCTCGGTGCAGGCCGGGGACAATGGTGCCACCATAGACGAAGACGGAGGGACGGTTGAGGCGGGCCATCGCCATCACGCAGCCGGGCATGTTCTTGTCGCAACCACCAATGGTGACGAGGCCGTCAAAGCCTTCGGCGCCGGCGACGGCTTCGATGGAGTCCGCAATGATCTCACGGGAAACCAAGGAGTAACGCATGCCCGGGGTGCCCATGGAGATACCGTCCGAGACGGTGATGGTCCCGAAAATCACGCCCTTTCCGCCCGCTTGGTCGGCCCCCTTGGAGGCTTCGACGGCGAGGCGGTCGATGTGCATGTTGCAGGGGGTCACCATCGACCAGGTCGAGGCCACGCCCACGACGGGCTTCTGGAAGTCAGCGTCGGTGAAGCCGACGGCCCGGAGCATGGCGCGGCTGGGGGCGCGGTCGGCGCCGTCCACGACGATGGAGGAGTGCTGGCGGGTGCAATCAGGGGAGCTCATGTGGGTGTGAAAAGTCTGCGGTTGTCAGTAGGGGGGACCCCCCTAATAAGTGGGAAGGGCCGACTCTGCCGTCCGCCTCCTTTTCCGACAATCCAATTTTACGCCCTCCTTTCCCGTGGAATTCAACCTTAAGAAAATCATCAAGGCGCTCCTGCTCTCGACCTCCGAGGCGGTCTCCATCAAGGACATCCAAAAGGTCGTCCAGCGTTACCATGCCCAAGCGGCGACGGACTCGTCTGAAGAGCGTCCCGCGGCCGAGCCTGGTACCGGGCCTGCCCCCGCCGCCGCCCAGCCGGTGCAAGAGGTGATCCAAGATATCATCGATCAGGTGCCGACGTTACTGACGGCGACGCAAATTCGCGAGGCCGTGGATGCGCTCGAAGTCGAAATGCGCGACGCCAACGATTCCTGCCGCATCCTGCAAGGCCCGGAGGGTTTCCGCTTGGTGATTTCGCCGGTCTACGCCGATTGGGTCCGTTTGCTCCGCGGCGAACCTCGCCCGCAACGCCTCAGCCCGGCCGCCCTCGAAACGCTTTCCATCGTTGCCTACCGCCAGCCCGTCACACGGCCGGAGATGGAAGCGATCCGCGGCGTTTCCGTCGACAGCGCCTTGAATCGTTTGATGGAGCTTGAACTCGTGGCTGTCACCGGCCGCGCCGACCTGCCGGGCCGCCCAATTCAATACGGAACGACCGATAAGTTCCTCGACTTCACGGGCCTCCGCACGCTGGGCGAATTGCCGGCTTCCGACGTCCTGTCGCCCGCGCAGATTTCCGAATGGATCGCGCGCGCCACGACGCCTGTGGCCGTCACCGATGCCGACATGGGCCTGCCCGCGGCGGATACTTCCGCCAACGTCGCGCTCGAAACCCCGCCCGCTGATTCCGCCTCTTCCGAACCGACCGCATGAGCCTTGACCAACATCGCCGCGAGGTCGACCGCATCGACCGCGAAATCCTGCGCTTGTTGGGTGAGCGTCTCGAGGTCGCCCGTGCGATTGGCGAAGCTAAGTTGAAGACGGGTGCTCCCGTCTATGCGCCCCAGCGCGAAGAACAGGTCCTGAGCTCCCTCGTCGAGGCGGCCCCAAACATTCCTGCCGCCGGGGTTCGCTCAATCTTCCGCGAAGTGATTTCCCTGTCCATCGGCGCACAGATGGCGAAGCCCGTCGCTTACCTCGGACCCGAAGGTTCCTTCACGCAACAGGCCCAACTGCGGGCCTTTGGTTCCAGCGTGCCTTCCCTCCCGTTGCGTTCGATTGGGGACATCTTTGCCGCCGTCGAATCGGGTGAGGCTTCCTACGGCGTGGTGCCCGTCGAAAACTCCACCGAGGGCGTCGTCAGCCACTCCCTCGACCTCTTGGCCGAATCTGAACTGAAGGTCGTCGCTCAGGTGACGTTGTCGGTCGAGCAGTGCCTCGTGGGCTTCGGTACCCTCGATGCCGTGACGCGCGTTCTGTCCAAGGACATCGCCCTTGCGCAGTGCCGCGGCTGGTTATCCCGGCATGCGCCTAATGCGACCTTGGTCGAAACCGACAGCACCGCCGCGGCGGTCGAACAAGTGGCCCGCGAGCCGCAAGGGGCTGCCGCCGTCGCTTCCGCCACCGCGGCCGAATCGCGCGGGGTTCCCATTCTCGCTCGTGGCATCCAGGATCGCCGTGATAACGCGACGCGTTTTTTCGTCATCGGGCTCACGGCCAACGCCACCGGTGCGAAAGAAGAAGTCACTAGTGTCGTGCTCACGCTCAAGCACGAGCCGGGCGCGCTCCAAGCCGCCCTCAGTTCTTTTTCCGACCGCGGCATCAACCTGATTCGCATCGAGTCCCGTCCCAGCCGCCGCCGGGCGTGGGAGTACCTCTTCTTCATCGATTTTCCGGGCCATTGGGACACCCCTGCCGTCCAAGAAGCCGTCGCTGCACTCAAGGGGCGCTGCGAGATTGTTAAGTGGCTGGGCAGCTACCCACAGTCCGCCGGATGAGCCGTCGCGCCCTGGGCGGCGTGTTGCTGGCGCTCCTCGTGCTGACGGGCGGGGTCGCGCTTTGGTCGTGGTGGCGGGCCTGGAACGCGCCTTTAGTGCGCGTCGTTTTTCGCCCAGCTTTTTCCGTGCAGGGCATCTCGACGGGAACACCCGTCCGTATTCAAGGGGTGGTCGTCGGGCAGGTTTCCGCCATTGGGTTGTTCGTGGACCCAGAGAAACGGTTGCGCCCCGAGGTGGTCTTGAGCCTCGACCCAGATACGTTGGAGGACCGCGGTTTCGCTGACCGCTTGCGCGGCCAGCGCCTGCAGGAGGAGGTCCAGCGCGGCCTGCGCGCTCACCTCGTCGCCGTCAGCCCTGCCTCCGGCATGTTGCAGGTCGAATTATTCTGGGACGCGCAAGATGCGTTGATGCCGGGCTTAGCGCGCGACGAGATTCCCGCCTCCGGGGTCACCACCCAGCGTGCCATCGAGCGCGTCGTGAAGGAACTGGAACGCGCCACCACACGGGACTTGGCCTTGATCGCCCAAGAGCTCGAAGCGGACCTCGACAACTATTACGACAAGACGGATCCCGCCCACGCCGCCGCTTTCTCGGCCCGACTGGCAGCTTCGACGGCGGCGTTCGCCGAGGCGACCGCGGCCGAGAACCTCGGGGCAAAGGCCCAGCGTTTAGCCGCGAGCTGCGCGGCGTTGCGCGCCGCCGCCGCCGCGGCCGACCGGCGGTTAGATGGCGAAACGATTGGCCAGCTCCAGGTGCGGCTGGCTGATGCCCGGGCCGCGCTCGAAGCCTTCACGGCTTCCATGGAGGGCTCCGAGGCCAAGCTGACCGGCACCGCTACCGAGGTGGCGGATCTGTTCAAGGCGGTCTCTGCGGCGGCCCGCACTTGGACCAAGAAAGCGCGTGGTTTGACGACGGAACCCCAGCCTCGCTGAGGGAAGAGGCTTGCGGGGCTGCCGTCCCAAGGGGTAAGCAAAGGTTTTACCGAACCATGGCTGACCCGACCGATAAGATGGAAAACATCATCAACCTGTGCAAACGCCGCGGGTTCGTCTTCCCTTCCTCCGACATCTACGGCGGTTTCAACGGCTTCTTCGACTACGGCCCCCTCGGCGTCGAGCTGAAGAACAACATCAAGCAAGCCTGGTGGCAGGACTTCGTCCACCGTCGCGACGACATCGTCGGCCTCGATTCCTCGATTATCCACCACCCGACGACCTGGAAGGCTTCGGGTCACATCGATAACTTCACCGACCCGCTGGTCGATTGTAAGGAGTCCAAGATGCGCTACCGCGCCGACCAGCTCTTCTTCGCCCCCGTCCGCGTGGCCGGCGAGACCATCGGTTATATTTCCGTCCTCGAAGACGAGACCATGCAGGCCAAGGCCGAAGAGATGGCGAATGAGATGAAGCGTAAGCTCGCTAAGCAGGGTGCGCTCGAGCCGCTCACGCTCAAGGACTACACCGAAGCCAAGCCCGAGGAGCACGCCCTCATCCCGTCGCCGGCGACCGGCAAGCCGGGTTCCCTCACGCCGCCGCGCTCGTTCAACATGATGTTCCAGACGTACGTCGGCGCCATGCAGGACGCTTCCGCGACGGCTTACCTTCGCCCCGAAACGGCGCAGGGTATTTTTATTAACTTTAAGAACGTGGTCGATACGGGCCGCGTGAAGCTGCCCTTCGGCATCGCCCAGGTCGGTAAGGCCTTCCGCAACGAGATTAACCCGCGCAACTTCATCTTCCGCTCCCGCGAGTTCGAGCAGATGGAGATTGAATACTTCATCGCCCCGTCGGCCGATTGGCAGACGGCCCACCAGGGCTGGATCGAAGGTTGCCTCGCCTGGTTTGAGTCCATCGGCATCCCGCGCGCCAAGCTCTCCCTCTACCCGCACCCGACCGAGAAACTCGCGCACTATTCCAAGGGCACCACGGACATCATGTTCGAATTCCCCTTCGGCGTCCAGGAACTGCAGGGCGTCGCCGCCCGCGGTGACTTCGACCTTACGCAGCACAGCGATGTGTCCGGCACCAAGCTCGATTGGTTCGACGAAGCGGCTAAGGCCCGCTTCATCCCCCACGTCATCGAGCCGTCCGTCGGCGTCGACCGCGTGTTCCTCGCCTTGCTCACCACGGCCTACCATGAGGATGAGGTCGAAGGCGAAAAGCGCATCGTGCTCCGCTTGCCCGCGCGCGTCGCTCCGTTTAAGGCCGCCGTCTTCCCGCTACTGAAGAACAAGCCGGCCTTGGTGGAGCGAGCGGAAGCCCTCTACCGCCGCCTCAAGAAGCGCTTCAACGTCTTCTACGACGAGTCCGGCAACATTGGCCGTCGCTACCGTCGCCAGGATGAAATCGGCACGCCCTTCGGCATCACCATCGACTTCGATACGATTGAGAAGGACGCCGGCGTCACGGTCCGTAACCGCGATACGCTGGAGCAGGTCCGCATGACGGAGGACGAGGTCGTCCGCTTCCTCGACGAGCAGGTTAACGGCTAACCGCCGTTGCCCCCGCCAGTTCTTCCGCCAGCCGTGCGATACGTCGCTTCCCGCACAGGGAGGCGGCGATCGTGAGGTTGCGGAGGCCTTGCGGCAGGTGGGCGAGGAAATCCGCGCGGCCTTGCTTGCGGCCGAGGAAGGCGTAGGCACCGCAGGCCTGCAGGAGACGCTGGGTGGCGGCGATGTGCAGGAGGTGCGAGAACTCGTCGAGCGAGCCCTTCCAGTCGGCGACTTCGCGGGCGTGGTCTTCGATTTCGATGCGCCAGAGGTCCATGTCCTTGCAGGTCAGGTAGGGGTCGAAGGCGAGCGCGGCGAAGTCGTAGAACTGGCAACCGAGGCGGGCGCCTTGGAAGTCAATCAGGTAGGCCTGGCCGTCCCGGACGAGGAGGTTCTGCGATTGGAAGTCGCGGTGCACAAGCACCTGCGGCCGGGCGTTGAGCTCCTTGGCGAGCGTGGCCATTTCGTTCTGCAGGTCGCGGTCCGGCTTCCGGCCGGCGAGGACGTTGTCCGTGAAGTACTGGCGCTCCCAGGCGTAGAGTTTGTCGCCAAACGGCTCCATCAAGGGCACGCCCGCGGTCTGCACGGCTTCGGCGCCGAGGCGATGAAGATGGCCGACCTGTTCTAAGGCGGAGGCGACAGCGGGCCAAGGGAAGCTGGGCTGCTGGGAGAGCGACCAGAGGTCGGTGTCCCCGAGGTCTTCCATGACGAGGACGCCGGCGTCGGTGTCTTCGGCGAGGACTTGCGGGACGTTGATTCCGGCGGCGAAGAGCGTGCGGCCCAAGCGTCCGTAGCCGAGGTTTTCGGGGCGCGCATCGTCATAGATGCACAGCATGGCGGTGCTGCCGTCGGCTTTCGCCACGCGATGGAAGCGTCGGCCCGAGCCACCTTTGATCGGCGCATCGCCGGCCGTGAGGGTGTAACCAAAGAGCTTGGCGGCGTCGGCCGTGGCGATCGCCCCGCGGACAGGCTTCTCGATTTCGGCCTTCACTTGCTGGTATTCTTCCACGGTCCCGAGGTCGTGCCAATGGGCGGAAGTATCGAGGTAACCCTGCACGGAACCAGGCGTGGCTTGCACCCGAGTGAGGAAGTGCTCGACGAGCGAGACGCTCGTCGCCGGTACGCTTAACGCGAAGGCGCGCGTGACCATGCAGATACCGGTATACTGATAAGAGGGGTCCGTCTTGCCGAGGCGGTCGCGGAGGTCGGTCACGAAACCGTCGTCCGTGATGCGGACGTTGGCGTTCGGGCCTTGCTCGCGCACGACGAGCGTGGCTTCGGCGCCGTTCGTGGTATGGTGCGCGTAGGCTTCGGCGAGTTGGACGTCCGACAGGATATCGCCATTCCAGACCACGAGGTGCGCGTCGTCGGCGCCCAAGAGCGGCGTGATGTTGGCTAAGCCCCCGCCGGTTTCGAGGAGCACGGGTTCGTGGACGAATTGGATTTCGGCGTCTTGCCAGCGGCCCGTCGGGAAGGCCAGCGTCCAGGCCTCCGGGCAGTGGTGCGTGTTGATGAGGAAGCGACGGGTGCCGGCGGCGTAGAGCTTCGCGATCGCGCGTTCAACCATCGGCTTGCCGCCCAGCGGGAGCAGCGGCTTCGGGCAATGTTCCGTCAAGGGACGCAGGCGCGTGCCGAGGCCGGCACCAAGGATGAAAGCAGTCTTAGGGAAATCAGGCATGGGAAGGGGGTTGGGTGGAGCAGGCGGGGCAGATGCCGTAAATCTCCATGATATGGGTCAGGTCCGCAAAGCCTTTGCTCCGGGCGGCGGCTTCGAGGCGGCTGGTGTCGCAGCCCGGCAAGCGTTCAATGCGGCCACAGCGGCGGCAGATGACGTGGTGATGGTGGTGCCCAGGGGAGACGAGGGCGTAGAGGCTCCGCCCGCGCTCCAGCGGGTGCCGTTGCAGGATGCCCGCTTCGTCCAAGGCACCGAGACTCCGGTAGACGGTGACGAGGTCCAAGGTGCCGTCGCCGGCGGCGGCATGAATCTCCTCGGCGCTCAAGGGGCGGGTAGCCTCGGCCAAGATGTTCAGCATGGCTAGCCGAGGGGTGGTGACGCGCAGGGACCGCTCTTTCATCCGGAGGACGGCTGCTTCGACCCGGGGCAGGGGGCTCCCCCCGCAACATTGGTCGTCGTGTCGATGTCCCTGGGCCATGGGGGTAGTTTGCTGAGCCTTATGACGTGGCAACACCGAATGGCCACTTGCCAGCCGTCCCGGTCTGGTTTCTCTCGTGTCACGCATGTCCGACCGTCCGGTCCAGTCTGCGGCCCCGCGTGAGCTCGGCCCAACCTCCTTCCAGGACTTCGTCTCGACCGAGCCGTTTCCACTCGAGTTAGGTGGCGAGCTGCCGGGCCTGACGCTTCGCTACGAGACTTACGGGAAATTACTTCCCGATAAATCTAATGCCATCTTAGTGCCGCATGCACTCAGCGGGGACCACCATTTGGCCGGCCGCTATGCGCCCACGGACCCCAAGGCGGGTTGGTGGGATCATTTCGTCGGCCCGGGTAAGGCGATCGATACCGACCGTTTCTTTGTCATCGGCGTGAATTGCATCGGTGGCTGCCGCGGCTCCACGGGCCCGCTTTCCATCGACCCGCGCACGGGGCAACGCTTCGGGGGGTATTTCCCCGAGATCACGTTGGGCGACATCGTCCGCGGTCAACGCATGGTGGTTCGCCACCTCGGCATCACGAAACTCCACGCGGTCGTCGGCGGTTCGATGGGGGGGGATGCAGGCTTTACTGTGGTCCGGCGATTACCCGACGGAGGTTGGCCGTATAGCCATATTGGCCGCCGGGCTCAGCCAATCCCCGATGGCGATTGCCCTCAACGCGGCTTCCCGGGCTTGCGTGGAGACGGATCCCAATTTCCGCGGAGGCCATTACACGCCAGGCGAAGGGCCGGATTCCGGTTTGGCCGTCGGCCGCATGATCAGCCACATCAGTTACCTGTCTTCCGCCGCTTTCGACCAGAAGTTCGGCCGCGCCCGCGTGCCAGGTGCCCAGCCCAAGGACCCCGTCTTCTGGCAGGTGGAAAATTACCTGAATCATCAAGGCCAGGCTTTTGTGAAGCGCTTTGACGCCAATAGCTGGCTCCGCATCACCCGCGCCGTCGATCGTTTCGACCTCACGGCGCGCGCCGCCGCGGGCCGTTTGTTCCGCCCCGAGGGTCCCGAGGTGCTGGCCGTCGGATTCTCCAGCGATTGGCTCTACCCGACGAGTGAACTCCGCATGGTGGTGGCCGCGGCGACCGCCGTGGGCGTGAACGCCGCCTACTTGGAAGTGATCACCGATGCTGGCCATGATGGCTTTCTGCTGCCCGATACGGGCTTGAGCGTCCGTCTGCACGCCTTCCTCGGCTGAGTCAGAGCAGCGGCGCCAAGGTCTTCGAGACGGCTTCAATCGCCCGCCCGGTCCACGTCCGGCTCCGCCGATAGAGGTCTTCCGAATACGGTGACGACTCCCCCTCGAGGCTCGCCACGAAGCCTTGTACGTCCGCCAAGGCGGCGGGGTCCCGCACGACCGCCGCAATCTCGTAGTTTAAGAAGAGCGAACGCATGTCGAGGTTGGCGGAGCCGATGATGAGGCTCTCCTCGTCGGCGATGAAGAGCTTGGCATGCAGGACGTCGGGCTTGAAGAAGCGGATTTCCGCCCCGGCTTCCTTGAGCTGACGGAGATACCAGCGGCGGGCGAAGTCGAGGAGGCGATGGTCGGAGCGGCGCGGGACCAGCACCCGCACCCGTCGGCCTTTGGCGGCGGCGGCGACCAGCAGGCGGAAGAGCGCCTTATCGGGCACGAAGTAGGGCGTCACGATGGTGATGGAGACGCGGGCGTTCTCAATCAACGCGACATATTTTTCCCACAAGGGATCGTTCACGCAGTCGGGGCCGGAGGCGATGACCTCAACGTCGGCCTCGCCTTGAGGTGCGGGTTGGTTCCGCAGGAGCTCCGCAAAGGTTGCCGGGTCGGTATTCGTGGCCTGACACCAATCCGCGATGAAAACTTGTTCGAGGGCCGCCGCGGCGGGCCCGGCCAGACGGAACGAGCAATCCCGGAAGCGGCGGTTCGAAGGCTCCCGCCCCATGTAGGCCAACCCGAGGTTCTGTCCGCCGATAATGGCGACTTGGCCATCGAAGACCGCGATCTTGCGGTGGTTGCGCCAGTTTGCCGAGCCCTTGCCCTGCATCGGCAGGACGGGGTTGAAGCGCGCCACTTGTCCGCCGGCCTTGACCAGCGTGCGCCCAAGGCGCAACGGCGTGCCCCAACTACCGACGGCATCCACCAGTAGCCGCACCTCCACGCCTTCGCGCGCCCGGCGCACGAGGAGGCTCATGATTTCACGGCCGACAGCGTCGGGCGAAAGGATGTAGGTCGAGATATGAATCCGGTGCCGGGCGGCGAGGATCTCGGCGTGCAAGGCTTCCAGGGTGTCGTGGCCGTCGCGGTCGCCGAGTAGGCGGAAGGCATTGCCCCCTGAAACGACTGGGCCGGCGAGCCGGCGAGCCGCTGCCTGGATGCGTTGCTTCGCTTGCGCCAAGGCGCTGTGCTTCCGGCCGCCGAAGAGGAAGATCACCGTCGCGGTGATGAGCGGGAAGAAGAGCACCGCCGGCACCCAGAGTAACGCGTAGCTCAGCGTGACACGCGCGCGGATGACCCGGAGGATGACAAACAGGCCAGCGAGTACCCGCAACCCGAGCCACATGTTTTCAGCGTCGAGCGCGAAGGGCAGGGAATCGGTCCAGACCAACATGACGCCAACATAGCGGGCACCGTGGGCTTTGGGCACAAAAAAAGACCCCGGTTGCCCGGGGTCTCGTTGGGAGCGCAGGAAGCGCTTAGTTGCCAGCCTTGTCGAGCAAGTCGCCGAGGCTGTTGAAGTCGCCGCTGCCCGAGGAGGACGAGGACGAACCACCCGCCGACGGAGCCGGAGCGCCGCCCGTGGATGGGCCCTTGATGCGCTCGTAGGAGCTGATTTCGGCCTGCAGGCGCTCAGGGTCGTAGTTCGCGGCCTTGATCGAGAGACCGATGCGACGGTCTTCCTTGTCGATCTTGATGACGCGAGCCGTGACTTCCTGGCCGACCTTAACGATGTCCTTGACGTTCTCAACGCGCTGTTCGGCGAGCTGGGAGACGTGCACGAGGCCGTCGATTTCGTCGGAGAGTTCGATGAAGGCACCGAAGTTAGCCACCTTGGAGACCTTGCCGTTGACGAGGTCACCGATGCGGTACTTGCGGTCGATTTCGCTCCACGGATCCTGCTGGGTCTGCTTGACGCCGAGCGAGATGCGCTGCTGGTCGACATCCACATCGAGCACGATGGCTTCGACGTCGTCGCCCTTCTTCATCACTTCGGCCGGGTTGTTGATGCGGCGCGTCCAGCTCATGTCGGACACGTGCACCATACCGTCGATACCGTCTTCGAGTTCGACGAAGGCACCGTAGTTGGTGAGGTTGCGCACCTTGCCGCGGACGCGAGCGCCCACCGGGTAGCGGTGGCGAACCTTTTCCCACGGATTGGTTTCGAGCTGGCGGATGCCGAGGGAGATTTTCTGCTCCTCCTTGTTGACGTTGAGGATGACGGCATCGACTTCCTGGCCGACCTTGAGGATGTCAGACGGCTTCTGGACGCGCTTGGTCCAGGAGAGTTCGGAGACGTGGACGAGGCCTTCGACGCCGCCTTCGATCTCGATGAACGCACCGTAAGCCACGAGGTTGACGACCTTGCCGTGCACCTTGGTGCCGACCGGGTAACGCTTCTCGATGCCTTCCCATGGGTTGGACTGGGTCTGCTTGAGGCCGAGGGAGACGCGTTCGCGCTCGCGGTCGACTTCGACGACCATGACGGTGATTTCTTCACCGACCTTGACGACTTCGCTCGGGTGACCGATGCGGCCCCAGGACATGTCGGTGACGTGCAGCAGGCCGTCGAGACCGTCGAGGTCCACGAACGCACCGTAGTCGGTGATGTTCTTGACGACACCACGACGGATAACGCCGGGCTTGACCTCTTCGAGGAGCTTGCGGCGGCTTTCGCCGCGCTGTTCTTCGATGAGCTCGCGACGGGAGACGACGAGGTTCTTCTTCTCTTTGTTGATCTTGATGATCTTGAAGTCGAAGGTCTGGCCCACGAACTGTTCGAGGCTCTTGGGCGGATTGACGTCGATCTGCGAGGACGGCATGAAGGCGTCGAC
>CAIYEN010000260.1 GCA_903925205.1 uncultured Opitutia bacterium
CCCGCCGGCGTCGTCGAGCCCATCATTGCTGCCAGCATCGCCGCGGTGGCCCTGGAGAACATCTTCCGACCGAACTACAGTCGCTGGCGCCTCGTCATCGTGGCGATTTTCGGCGCCTTCCACGGGCTCGGCTTTGCTTCCGGCCTCAGCGAACATGGCATCCCGCAAAACGGTTTCCTGATCGCCTTGACCGGCTTCAACCTCGGCGTCGAAGGCGCGCAGCTGACCGTCATCGCCCTCGCCTTCGCCCTCACGTGCTGGATCCGCGACGAACAAGCCTACCGGCGCTGGGTGGTCATCCCGGCTTCGGCGGCAATTGCCGCGATGGGGCTCTATTGGGCCGTCCAGCGCATCCTGTAACGTCTAGCGCAACGCCTGCTCGGCGGCCGGCGAGGCCAGGATGTACAACGCGTATTTGGCGCGACTGATGCCGACATACGCCTTGCGGCGGTCGCGCTCACTCACGAGCGAATCCAAGTCCGCCAAGACCACCGCATGGCTTTCCATGCCCTTGAACTTGAAGACGGTCGAGGTGCGCAAGGTGCCGGGCTCGTAAGGACGCGAGGGATCATAAGGCACCAGCCGCAGACCGCAGAGCATGCGGTGGCTGGCGTAGCTTTCCTTCCCGGCGCCGCGTGCGCTCAGCACGACGATGTCTTCGGGGCCTTGTTGGGGCAGCACGACATGGGTGAGCAAAGCCTCCAGCGTCGCGAGTTCCTTGCCGGGCTGATACGAAGCCGTGGTCACCGCCGGACCACTGATGCCCGAGCCTTCATGGACCGGACGGCCCATGACCTTCGCGGCGGCGCGGGCGATCTGCTCGGTGTTCCGCCAGTTGCGCTCGACTACGGCCTCCGGGGCACCGTCCAAGAGCGCCAAGAGAGCCTGTCCCGCCGCTGACGGCAGCCCAGATTCCTCGGGAGTGAGAATCTGATCCAGGTCCTCAAACCACCACCAGCGGCCATCCTTGAGGCCACCCTTCAAAATCGCATCCATGAAGGCCAGCTTGCCGGCGTCATCGCGGAAGTCCTGCCCTTCATCGACGACGAGGAGGTCGAGTTTCGCATCCTGCGGCCAAGCCTGGGCCACTGCCGTCGCCCGCTGCACCCGCGCCCGGAAATACGCGGGGTCCGTGGCCGCCGCATCCGAGACGTCCCCAAGGACTTGATCGATGTGAGCGTAGAAAGAGCCCGCCTTGACGGTCGCGAGTCCTTCGCGGGCGGCGACATCGGCGAGGTGCGAACCCAAGTGACGATTAAAACAGAGTAAACCAATCTTGGCAAAGGGCGTGGCGGCTCGTTCCCGTCGGCAAGTTTCTACCGCTAAGAGCGTCTTACCTGAACCCGGCCCGCCCGTGATGCGCAGGCGCTTGTTCTTCTTCACGAGGTCGAGGGCGTTGAGCTGCGAGGCCGACAGGCGAATCAACTCCAAGTCCATGTCCGTCGCGGAGAGATTGGAGGTCAGGCGCAAGTCCGGACGTAGCAACTGCGCCACGCCCAGCAATTGCTCATCCGTCGCGGGCGCAGGTAGTTCCCGGTCCGGGAAATGGCGCCGAAAACGGGCTTCGCCGTCATCGAGGAGTCGCCCCACAATCTCCGCCAGCGTCCGCTCGGCCAGTTCGGTCCGATCCACGATGCGTTCCTTCGGGCATTCAAAGGTCTGGGCGTTGAAATCGACGTCCGTAAAGACCATGGCCTGATTAAACGGCATGCGGGCTTCGATGGACTCGCGCCCGCAGAGGCGCTCCAGGTACTCCCGGATTTCGTAGCTGTTGTCGCGGGCCTGATAGAACGGCGGGGCGATGGATTCGCGGTGGCCTTTCCGGACGCGGTACCAGCGGCCGCCTTGGCAACCGATCTCCCCGCCTTTGACTTCGAGCACCAGCCGACCCCGGGGATGCAGGATCACGAAATCCGCCTCCGAATCGATGGCCCCACGCTGGCGCGGGACTTCGAGGCAAGGGATGACGATATACTCGTCCGACAGCTCAAACCGCAGGCGCTCCAACAGCGTGGCCTCAGCCTCATCAAACTGGACGGCATGAAGTCGGTCAGGAATGCAGCGAGCCATTGGCTTTATTTACCCAAGAAGAATCCGGCCGCAAGCCTGCTCCCAAGTCGACCGCAGGTTCTTGTTTCCTCCTGTCAGGATTCGCTTACAAACGCCCTACCCCATGGCCTCGTTGTCGCGCTTTTTCCTGCTTGCCCTTTTCGTCATCGGCCTCTCCGCCGCGCCCGCAGACCTGTTTGACGGTCAGTCCTTCGCTGGCTGGGAGGGTGACACGGGCAAGGTCTGGCGTATCAGCGAGGGAGCCCTCGAAGCCGGCAGCCTCATCCAACCCCAAGAGAAGAATAACTTTTTGGCGACCGCACAGACGTACGAGAACTTCGACCTGACGTTGCAATGGAAACTCGAAGGGACGAAAGGGTTCGTCAACGGGGGCGTGCAGTTCCGCTCCACCCGTATCCCCAATCATTACGAAATGAAAGGCTTTCAGGCCGACCTCGGCGCCGGCTACGACGGTTGCCTCTACGATGAGAGCCGGCGTAACAAGGTCCTCGCTCGACCCGACGCCCCGACCCAGAAAAAAGCCATGAAGGCGCTGGGCGAGTGGAACGACTACCGCATCCACGCCGAAGGCCCACGTATCCAAATCTGGCTAAACGGCGTCCAGACCGTCGATTACACCGAGACCGACGAGTCAATTCCGCGGACCGGGCTGATCGCGGTACAGATTCATGGAAACGCAACCTCGCTCGTGCGTTACCGTAATATCCGTATCGAAGCGTTAGCCGCTTCGCCCGTGCCACCTGCCCCTAAAAAAGTCCGTCCGCTCTTCGATGGATCCACTCTGGCTGGTTGGGGCGGTGATGCCACCCGCTTCTGGAAGGTCCAAGACGGCGCCATGGTGGGCGGCGGTCGCGCTCAGCCCGTAGACTCCTGGTTAACTTCCGCGCCATCCTTCGAGAACTTTGACCTAACGTTTAAGGCCAAGACTGAAGGTAAAGTCGGTACAGGTCTCTTCTTCCGCTGCGAGCTTACCCCAGGAAAGCGTATCGTCGGATGGCAGTGCGACATCGGCCAGGGCTACGATGGCGGCCTGTTTAAGGAAGGGCCTAAAGGCGGTATGATTGCCTACCCAGCCAAAGAAAAGGTCGCGGCAACCATCAAAGCCGGCGACTGGAATGAGTATCGCGTCCGGGCCGAAGGGGCTCACCTGCAAACCTGGGTTAACGGCGTACGGATGGCCGACTACCACGAGCCCTCCCCACGGCGCCAGCAAGGGACTTTCGCGCTCGAAATTTCCTCCGCGGGCGGCGGCCAAGCCTTCTTCAAGGATTTCACCATCGAAGAACTCCCGCCCAGCCCGCTGGAGGCCGCCACCCTGCCCGCCCCGATGGAACGGCTCAGTCCCACGCCCAAGCCGCCGGCGCGACCAGCTGCCTTCACGGATCGTCAATTCGCCGTCACCCCCGCAGAGGTGATTGTCTTCACGGGTGGAGAAAACATGGTACTCGAGCAACGCCAAGGTGAATTGGAAGCGCGACTCACCCAGCATTGGCAGAAGCAGGCGCCCAAGTTCCGGCACATGAGCTGGGAAGGCGATACGGTCTTTCGTCAAAACCGCATGATGGAATGGGGCTCATGGCGCGAGAACCTTGTCGGTGCGGGTGCGACGATGGTGTTCACCTGGTTTGGACAAGTGGAAGCACTCGATGCCACCCGCACCTCCGCGGACTTCCAGTCCGCCTATGCGGCGCTGCTCCAAGACTTCGCAGCCGTGACGCCCCGCCTTGTGGTGATCGGTCCAGCCCCCTTTGAAAAACCCACCGACCCGCGTATTCCCGACAATACTGGGCTTAACACCCGCCTCAGGGAATTCAACGCGGCCGCCCGCTCGCTCGCCCAAAGCCGCGGCTTAGTCTTCGTCGACTTATTCGCCGCACTCAAAGACGCCCCGCCGCCACTGACTCGTGACGGGATGCATTTCACGGCGCACGGGTCACAGGTCGTCGGTGAGGCCATCGCGCAGGCCCTCGGAAGCCCCGCGCAGCTCGCACCCTCCTTACGGGCGGCCATCGTGGAAAAGAACCGCCTATGGTTCGACACGTGGCGCTGCATGAACTGGGCCTTTGCCTATGGTGACCGCACCACCCAGCCCTTTGCTAAGTCCATCGCCGAACGCCCTTCGTTCGTCGACGAGTTAAAGAAACACTTACCCCGACTCGAACACGCCGAAGCCACCGTCCTTGCCTTAGCCCGCCGCGCAAACGTCCCGGCTCCGCTGCCACCGGCGCCACCGCGCGCGGACCCCGCCGCCCTTTCCCCAGACGAAGAGAAGGCTAATTTCAAGCTGCGTCCTGGCTTCGACGTCAGTCTGTTCGCCGACGAGAAACTCGGCGTGGTCCGTCCCGTCCAAATTCGCTGGGACGAACGCGGCCGCCTGTGGGTGGCCTGCATCCCTTCGTACCCGCAACTGCAACCAGGCGAACACGGCCACGATTACATCCTTATCCTCGAAGACACCGATGGCGACGGCAAGGCCGATAAGGCAATACGCTTCGCCGAGGGCCTGACGATGCCGATGGGCTTTGAATTTGCCCCCGCCGAAGTGGGGGGCGGTATCTATGTACTCGAGAGTACCCAGCTC
>CAIYEN010000261.1 GCA_903925205.1 uncultured Opitutia bacterium
CTCATCCCCCATCCCCTCACTTACCGCACGCCCGCAAATAGGCATCCAGCTCACCCAGACGAAGGTCCTGCCACCGATCTGACTCCAGACGCGATACCGTCGATTGGGTGACTCCCATGCGCTTGGCGACTTCGGACTGAGTCAGGCCCGCTGCTTGGCGGCGTGCCTCCAGCATGGCCGTAAAGTCGGTCTCTGCCGCCTTCTGGCGCAGACCAGCCACGGACTTTGCGGAATAACCTAAATCCGCTGCGAGAGCGAAGACATCGCGATACGTGCGCACCTTGGAATGCTTAATCCTCATCACCGGACTTAAAGCCCAACGCCCAATGGTGGCAATATGCAATATCTGCATATTGGCTAGATTTATCCCCTATGCACAAAAGCCACACGATACGCTCTCCTTCATCCAACCAAAGGTAGAGCCGTAATTGAGTCAGGCCGGCCCGCGAACCCTGATCGACCGCCAAGACCCCCTTGCCTTCCGCATGAACCCAGCCGGGAAGACCAAACCCGGGACCAAGCAAAGGGTTGTTCAGCCATCGGTCCAAGAAGTTCTGCAATCGTGCCCAGGTCGCGTCGCACGCATCGGGATAGCGCTTACGGCAACGCCGAAAGCGCCGCTCGAAGTCCGCAGCCATCGCAACCGTCCATTCAACGCGCATGCCCATAGCATCACGCTTCACCCCATTCGCTCAACGCAACGCATTCCCCGAATGCTTCCTCCCGCATCGAGGTAGGGACCGCACCTCAAACCCCGTTCCCAATCCCCCATCCCCAATCCCCCATCCCCTCCTCACTCCCTCACCGCCACCCCACGCTCCCGCAACTCCGCAAAGAATGCTTCGGGGTCGGGTGGCGTGAGGATGAAGTTCTTAATCCAACCGGTGCGACGCCGCAGGCAGACGACCTTCTTCCGGTTTAGTGATGGCGTGTAGTGTTCATTCCATAACGGACAGCTGCGATCCGCCCACTCGATATCTGATAACGCCACCTTGCGCACGGTGAATCCGTAGACGACCACACGCACATGATCGTCATCTACCCGGAAGGACATGCCCCAAAAGACCGCGTGAATCACGCAGGCCAACGCCGCGATGACGGCCAATAAAGGGAGTAGGTGCAGGAAAACGGCCATACCTAAGCCAAGAAACTACCACCCTTTGAGACGACTTCAACCCATGATGGGACCAAGAAGCGGGCCTTCTGTGTGGAATAGCTCTCGTCGACACCCCCTTCCCTCTTGCGGAGGCCTCGCCGTCCGTTTGGATGGACGCATGGCCCGCTCGCCGAAATTCGCCAACACGAACGCGCTCTGGTCGGCCGTCGGGGTCCGCACGTTGGCTAACCTCGGCCTACGCCACGTGGTGATCTCGCCCGGGTCGCGTTCGACGCCGCTCGCTTTCGCCTTCGCCGAAAGCCCCGACATCGCAACGACCGTTGCTCTGGACGAGCGTTCGGCTGCCTTCATCGCACTGGGCCTCGCCAAGGCGAGCCGCGAACCCGTCGCCTTGCTTTGCACCTCCGGCACCGCGGGCGCCAACTACTTGCCGGCAGTCATCGAAGCCCGTCTCTCGGCCACCCCGCTACTCGTGCTCACCGCCGACCGACCGCCCGAGCTCCGCGATTGCCACTCGGGCCAGACGATTACCCAGAACGGACTCTTGGGCGCTTACCCGGTCTGGGCGACCGAAGCCGCCGTGCCATCCGCTGACCTCGGGCAGCTCCGCTACTGGCGCCAGTTGCTGGTAGACGCCTGGCAGCGTGCCCAAGGGCCTCTAGCCGGCCCGGTACACCTCAATCTGCCCTTTCGGGACCCTCTCCCGCCCTCCGAGTCAGAAAAGGGCTACAAGGCGCCTACGGGGCTCGATTTAGGGGCTTTCACCACCCTGCCAGCCTGCGCCCAGGTGGATTCCTTGCTCACCCCGGCCTCCGTGGCCGCCCTTCTGCCCAAGACCGACCGCGGGGTCATCGTGGTCGGACCCCATGCGCCGGCCGATCGCCAAGAATTCGCGGATGGCTTGCTGGAGCTCTCCCAACTGACCGGCTGGCCCATCCTCGCCGATGGCGCGGGCACCCTGCGCGGTGACCTTGCTGGCAGCGGGCGTCTCGTCTCCGCTTACGACTTGATCCTGCGCGACGCCAACTTGGCCCGCACGCTACGCCCCGAAGCCGCGATCTTCGTTGGGCCACTTCCGACGAGCAAAGTGCTCCGCGCTTGGCTCAAGGACGCCGATGTCGTCGCGCTGCAGGTGAACCGCGCCGGCGAGAACGTCGACCCGACCCATGGACGCTGGACGCGCCTCGACGGCACACTCACGCCGAGCGGTGAACATGCGAAGGCGACGGACAACCCACGCCTGGTGGCTTGGCGCAAGGCGCAGAAGAACGCCCGCACGAAGCTCGAACGCATCGCCCGCGTGGATTGGAACTTCGAAGGCCGCGTCGTCACGCTGCTCGAGGAAGCCCTCGGGCCCGATGATCGCCTCTTCATCGGCAGCAGCATGCCAATCCGCGACCTCGAGTGGTTCTACCACCCGCCCGGCCCCGGACCTGAAGTCCTTTGTAACCGCGGCGCCAATGGCATCGACGGCACCGTCTCGACCGCGCTGGGCGCCTCGCTCGACGGCAAGCGCACGGTGCTCCTCTGCGGCGACCTCACGTTCCTGCACGACAGCAACGCATTACTCTCAGCCTATGGCCACGCCGGAGACCTCACCGTCGTCGTCGTGAACAACCAAGGCGGCTGCATCTTCAACCACCTCGCCGTCGCGAAGGAGACCAAGCGCTTCGAACAG
>CAIYEN010000262.1 GCA_903925205.1 uncultured Opitutia bacterium
CTTGGCGCCGAAGTCGTAAGCAGCGATGCGATACTTGGTCGCGCGCGCCTTAGGCTTATTCAGGTGCGTACCCGGGACGGTGAAGGCCTCGCAATCGCCGGCGGTGGCGTTGAAATGGTAAGGTGCCTTGCAGGTGACGTCCTTAACGAAGTCGGCGCCGACGGTGCCCGTCCAAGCCCGCGCGCGCTTGAGGGCTTCCTCGTCGGTGATGCCTTCAGTGGAAAGGCAGGCCTTCATCACGCCGGCGGAGCGCAGCTTCTTGGTCAGTGAACGGGTATCGATGCCTTCGATGCCAGGGATACCATACTTCGCGAGCCAGGTACCGAGGTCGGTCGTTGCGCGCCAGTTGGAGACAATCGGCGAAAGTTCCCGCACGACGAAACCAGCGACATGCGGGCGGGCGGATTCGAAGTCATCTTCGTTGACGCCGTAGTTGCCGATCTGCGGCGTGGTCATCGTGACAATCTGACCGAAGTAGGAAGGGTCCGTAAGGATTTCCTGGTAGCCGGTCATACTCGTATTGAACACAACTTCCCCGCAGAGGGTGGCCGTTGCCCCGAACGCCCTGCCCCGAAGAATGGTTCCATCTTCAAGAGCGAGCACAGCAGTTCGGTTCATGAGGTCGTTTTGAATGACGGTTCCGCCCCCGTGTGAAGCAAAAAAAGTTCCCATGCGAAGATAGTCTCCCGACCCCACCCTCCCATCAGTGACGACGGCCACCCCGGGAACTCAGAAACCCTTGCCGAGATCACCCCCCAAGGGGGCCGGCGGACGAGCTCGCGGATCGAGACTATCGGCGGAATAGGGCTTATGAACCTGCCAACCCGCCCGGTAAGGCGCACCGACTTGCTTCACCTGCTCGGTTATGGCCTTTAAAACCTCGGGAACCGCCCGGCGGGACCATTCTGGGTGGAGCCAGACGTTCGGGCTAAGCCACTTGCCGCCCACCGCCTCCGTCCAACGGGCAATAGAGTCTGGGGCTTCGACAATGAGCTTCACCTCGTCGGCCCGGGCCAAGGATTCGGCCAAAGGGGGCTTAGCCCACTTGGGACTGACGGTCACCCAGGCGAACCCAGGGGCAATCGGGTAGGCGCCACAGGTCTCGAGGTGCACCTTGAGTCCGACGGAGGCCATGGCGGCCAACAGGGCGGTCAAATCATGGATGCAAGGTTCGCCACCGGTTAGGACGACGAATTCCGGACGGGCGGAGGAGGCCTCGGCGGCCAGCTCGGCGGCGGAGGCCTTGCGGACCGGCTTGGGGACGAACTGCGGGTGCCAGGTGGAAGCAGAGTCGCACCAGGCGCACTTCACGGGACATCCCTGCAGACGGATGAAGAAGGCCTTGCGACCAAGATGGACCCCTTCCCCCTGCCAACTGAGGAACGTCTCATTGACGGGGTAGAGCTCAGCCATGGTCAGGCCTTCGGCTGGTAGCTCGCCTTATTCTTGGTGTCCTCGTGCAGGATGATCTGCCGGACCCAAGCGCGGCCACCGGTTTCCTTGCGGACCATCGGATCGAAAGTCTCGAAGAGAAACTGCGCAATGCCTTCGGTGGAAACGGAATCGATGACGAGCGGACGGAAAAGCTTCGGGTAATCCTTGAGCAGCTTCTCGCGGACCGGGTCTTCCTTGGCGAAGAGGCAGGCGTGGTCGAGGTTCTCCGCGATCCAAGTCTTAAGGAAACCGAGGCCTCCGAAATCCACCACGAACCCGCGCTCGTCAAGTTTCTCACAGCCGAACTCGACCTCGATGCCCCAGTTATGGCCGTGCAGGAACGAGCAATGCCCGTCGTGCCGGTGTTGCCGGTGAGCGAAGGGGATATCGCGATAGGTCTTGCTGCAGGTGAACATGGGACAGCCAGCAGATAGGAGGGCGAACGGCCCGGTCGCAAGGAAGATGCGGCCCCTCCCCTGAGTAAAAAGGCCAAAAAGAGGCCTGCGGTATTCTCATACGGCAGGCCTCGAGAGGCGATGAAGCGGGTTCGCTTAGAACGAGTGCGATAGACCCAGCGACCAGATCGCGGTGGCGTGTACCGGATTGACCAGCGAGCTCGCGCTCTTGGCGACGTAGTTACGCGTCACAATCGGCTGGCTGTAGAACAAGTAGGCGCTCGTGGAAGCGCTGAGCTTGTAGGACAGGCCCGCCGCAGCGCTCGTCGTAAGGCCGCCGGATTCGAGATCCTCATCGTAGACCGACTTGGTCGGAGCGGCGACCTGACGCTGGGTCGACGGATCCAGACGCATGGTGTTCTTGTCGCGGAACTGACGGAGCAACGAAGCTTGGAGCGAAGCCGCGAGGTTATCCGTCAGCTTGTAGCGAACGCCAGCGCCGAGGGAAATCGTCGTACCCGGGCGGAAGTTGACGTCCGAAGCAACGGAACCC
>CAIYEN010000263.1 GCA_903925205.1 uncultured Opitutia bacterium
CGTCTCGATCTGGGAGATGTTGTGGTCGACGCCCTTGACCTCGAAGCCGAGCGAAGCGGTGAAGTCCTCTTCGTTGCCGATCATCACGTCGACGTACTTGGCGATCTCACGGTTGACCTCTTGGGCCTTCTTCAGGCCACCGATGGTCTTCCACAGCGACGGGCGGTAGTTGAGGTCGTAGGAAACGATCGTGCCGTGCTTCTTGGCGGCCTTCACGGCCTCGATGGTCGCTTGGGCGGTCGTCTCGGAGAGCGCCGCAAAGATGCCGCCGGTGTGGAGCCAGCGCACGCCCTTCTTGCCGAAGAGGTCTTCCCAGTCGAAGTCGCCGGGCTTGATCTGCGAAGCCGCGGTGTTGCCGCGGTCCGGGACGCCGACGGCGCCGCGGATCCCGAAGCCACGCTCGGTGAAGTTGAGGCCGTTGCGGACCGTGCGGCCGATGCCGTCGTCCTCGCGCCACTTGATGTAGTCGGTGTTCACGCCGCCCTGCATGACGAAGTCCTCGAGCAGGCGACCGACTTCGTTGTCGACGAAGGCCGTGGCGACGGAGGTGCGGAGGCCGAAGCACTTGCGGAGGCCGCGGGCGACGTTGTATTCGCCGCCGCCCTCCCAGACCTGGAACTGGCGCGTGGTGCGCACGCGGCCTTCGCCCGGGTCGAGGCGGAGCATGATTTCACCGAGGGAAACTTGGTCGAAGGCGCAGGCCGAAGCGGGCTTGATGTTGAGGGACATGGTCGGAAGGAGGGTGGTGTGGATGAGAAGCAGGAGGCTTAGCCCGTGGGCAGGGCGGCGAGGTCGAACGGCTTATGGCCGATGTGTGCGGCGATCTCGTTGAACGCTTCGACTTCGGCCTTGGAGAACAGCAGGCCGCCGGCCTTCTGGCTGCGTGCAGCGAAGGTCGCTTCGAGCTGGCCCGGCAGCATGCACTTCTCGTTGCCGTGGCCGAGGACGTCGTCGATGACGGCCTTAACGTTCTGCCCCTGGGTGCGGCCCTGGGCGAAAGCGCCCGAGCTGATGGCCTCGGGGTGAATCACCTGGAAGAAGAAGGCGCAGGCCTGCTTCTCGCCCGGGACGTGCGTACGGCTGCGGATGGTCGGGAGCGAGCCACCGATGTAGCCGGCGACGATTTCGTTGATGAGCGAAAGGCCATAGCCCTTGTGCGCGCCGAAAGGAATGAGCGAGACCGCTTCGTTCGGGTCGAGGGTAACCTTGCCGTCCTTATCCACAGCGGCGTCCGGCGGGAGTGGCTTGCCTTCGCGTTTGAGCACCTGGACGCGGCCCATGGCGATGACGGACGTGGCCCAATCGATGACAATCGGGAAGCCCAGTTCGTTTGTCGTGGGGAAGCCCCAGGAATGCGGATTGGTGCCGAGGGTCGGGAACTTGCCTTGGAACGGGACGACTTCCGCGAGGGTGGCGGTGCAGTTCGTGTAGGCGATGTAACCACGCTTGGCGGCATCCATCACGTAGCCACCGCCCCAGAGGTAGTGGAAGGCGTTATCGACGGAGACCGTGCCGACGCCGTATTGGTCGGCCAGCTCGATGCAGCGCTCGATGGCATCGACGGCGACGGCTTGGCCGAGTTTCTGGTGGGCGTCCCAGACTTCGGTCGCAGCGAAGCGCGTGGCCTTCTTGGTCACGGTCGCGTTGGGCGTGCAGCCCGGGACTTTAGCGCCGGAGCCGAAGAGTTCGTCGAGGTGCAGGGCCTTCAGCGCGTTGTGCGTGCGGATGCCGTGGTGCGTGGCCATACTGGCCATCTGGGCGGCTTGGGCCGATTCCTTGGCGCCGAAGCCGCGCTTGACGTAGGCGGCGGTGACGAGCGCCTCGTGGGCGGCGCGGGGGATGACGTAGAAGACTTCGCTCATGGTGGGGAGGAGAGGGGAGGGTTAGACGACTTTCGTGACCGGGACTTCTGGGTTGATTTGGGCGAGTGGCTTTTCGCCATGCATCGCGCGAATGAGGTTGGTCACGGCGGCCACGGCTTGGCGCTGGACGCTTTCGGCGGTACGGGATCCGATGTGCGGGGTGACCACGCAGTTCGGGAGCTTGGTCAACGGGTGGTCGGGGCGCGGCGGCTCTTCGTCGAGGACGTCGGTGCCGTAGCCGCCCACCTGGCCGGACTTCAGCGCGGCCGCGATGTCATCGGTGTGGACAATTTCGCCGCGGGCGCAGTTGAGAATAAGGACGCCCTTCTTCATCTTGGCGATGTTCTCGGCGCGGATGAGGTCGCGGGTCTCGGGGGTCAGGTTGGTGTGGAGGGAGAGGTAGTCGGAGACGGCGAAGACGTCGTCCATCGTGGCGGCGCGCTGCACGTCGTACTGCGCGGCAAACTTTTCGTCCCAGTAGAGGTCGAAGCCGACGACCTTCATGCCGAAGGCGCGGGCGCGGATGGCGACTTCCTTTCCGATGCGTCCCATGCCGATGATGCCAATGGTCTTGTCGAGCAGTTCGCGGCCGGTCTTGCGCTTCCAGGTGCCAGCGCGGGTTGAGTCGGTGTGGAAGTAGAAGTTCTTCTCGAGCGCGAGCAGCAGGAGGAAGGTGTGTTCGGCGACGGTCGTGTGGTTGACGCCCGGGGTGAAGAGGAGGGGGATGCCCTTGGCGGTGAGCGTCTTGACGTCGATCTTGTCGACGCCGATGCCGTACTTAGAGACGACCTTCAGGCGGGGTAGGGCTTTCTCGATGACGGCGGCGGTGATCATGTCGTCGCCGCAGATGTAGCCGTCGAAGCTACCCATGAGCGCTAAGGTGTCGGCTTCGTTCAGTGGGCCGCGGGCGGTGACGACTTCCCAGCCCGTTTCGGCCAGCAACTTGTGGTGTTCACCGGGGGTATCTTGGAAAGAGGTGGTCGTGAGCAGAATACGAGGCTTCATGGGTGCCTTCCACATGAACCCGCCTCCCCTCGGGAGTCAAAGAAAGTCTAGGGTGGACAGCCCAAAGCCGTGGGTCATTTAGTGCCCTATGCAAGAGGTTACCCCTGCCCCCCGCTCGAACCACCGCTGGATCATCCTCGCCCTGCTATTCTTCGCGACGACGATCAATTATATCGACCGGTCGATTCTTTCGCTGATCAAGCCGGAGTACCTCGATAAAGAACTCGGTTGGTCCAATTTACAGTACGGGTACGTCAACTCCGCCTTCCAGTTTGCCTACGCGCTGGGCTTACTCGGTTTTGGTTGGTTCATTGACCGCTTTGGTACCAAGATTGGTTATACAGTTTCGATTGTCTTTTGGTCGGTGGCCGCCGCTGGTCACGCCGCGGTTAGCACCGTTTTTGGTTTCGGGGTAGCCCGCGTGTTCCTGGGCTTGGGGGAGGGCGGTAACTTCCCTGCGGCCATCAAGACTGTGGCCCAGTGGTTCCCACGTGCCGAACGCGCCTTCGCTAACGCGCTGTTCAATTCCGGCTCCAACATCGGCTCAGTCGTTGCCCCGCTCGTCGTGTTGCCGATTGCCGCCGCCTGGGGTTGGCGCTCCACCTTCGTCATCGCAGGCATTGCTGGCATCCTCTGGGTCTTCTTCTGGATTCCGCTATTCCGTAATCCGCCTGCTCAGGCCGACGATTCTCCGGCCGATGATGAAAAGGTTTCTTGGGGTAGTTTGTTCAACACGCGCCAAGCTTGGGCTTACATGGTCTGTAAGTTCCTGACGGACCCTGTTTGGTGGTTCTACCTAATTTGGCTCCCCGACTACTTCAAGAAGGAGCAGCACCTCGACCTCAAGGCCTTGGGGGTCGTTCCCAGCCTGCTTGATCCGCTCGCCTTCTTTGGTTGGATGTTCAGCCAGCCTTTGGTCGTCCTCTATTCCATCGTCACAGTGCTTAGCATCTTCGCGGGATGGCTGGTGAAGCGCTTCGCCGAAAGCGGTTTCGACATCGTGAAGGTCCGCAAGGTCTCGATGCTCATCTTCGCGCTCTGTTCGTTGCCGATCTTCTTCGTCCGTGGCCTCGGGATGTGGGAGGCGGTCTTCCTCATCGCCTTTGCGGCTTCCGCTCACCAAGCGTGGTCGGCCAGCATTTACGCCACGGTCTCCGACACCTTCCCCAAGAAGGCGGTGGCTTCGGTTTCCGGCCTCGGTGGTTTCGCTGGCTCGATTGGCGGCATGATCTTCCCGATTGTCGCTGGCATGGTGCTCGATGCCAACCCGACCGGTGGCTACGCAATCCTCTTCAGCTTCTGTGCCTTTGCGTACGTCGTGGCTTTCACGATTCACCACCTGCTCGTGCCGAAGCTCGAGATGGCTGAGGTCTAAGCCGCGGTTTTTATTGCCATTAAAAAGGGCCCCAGTGGGGCCCTTTTGCTTGCGGTAGTTGTCGGCGCTTAGCCGGCGACCACGAGGTTCACGATGCGGCCGGGGACGACGATCTCCTTCACGATTGGCTTCCCTTCGAGGAACTTCTGCACGCTTGGGTCAGCCTTCGCCATGGCGAGGAGGGCTTCTTTGGTGGTTTCCTTGGGCACCTTGACGGTGGCGCGGACCTTACCGTTCACCTGGAAGATGATTTCGACGGTCGATTCGATGAGCTTGGCTGGGTCGAACTTCGGCCAAGCGGCGCAGCTGACGCTTTCCTGGTGGCCGAGGCGTGCCCAGATTTCTTCGCAGACGTGCGGGGCGAACGGGGCGACCAAGCGGACGAAGGTCTCGACGGTTTCGCGGCGGAGGGCGGGAGCCTTTTCGGCCGCGTTCATCAAGATCATCATCTGCGAGATGGCCGTGTTGAACTGCAGGGTCTCGATGTCCTTCGCGACCTTCTGAATGGTGCGGTGGAGTTCGCGGACGAAGTCCTCAGGCTCCTGGGCCTGATCGTTGATCTTGGTCGACGGGCCGCCGGTGGCCTCGTCGACGGAGAGGCGCCAAAGGCGCTTGAGGAAGCGCGTGATGCCAGAGATACCTTCGGAGCTCCAAGGCTTGGAGGCTTCGAGCGGCCCGAGGAACATCAGGTACATGCGGAGTGCGTCGGCGCCGTGGTCCTTGACGATGGAGTCGGGGTTGACGACGTTACCGCGGCTCTTGGACATCTTCTCGCCATCTTCGCCCATGATCAGGCCTTGGTGGAAGAGCTTCGTGAACGGCTCGGCCGTCGGGAGGACGCCGATGTCATGCAGGAAGCGATGCCAGAAGCGGGCGTACAGCAAGTGGAGTACCGCGTGCTCGGCGCCGCCGATGTAGAAGTCGGGGCAGCCCCAGTACTTGAGCGCCTCGGCCGAGGCGATGTCCTTGGCGTTCTGCGGGTCGAGGTAGCGGAGGTAATACCAGCACGAGCCCGCCCATTGGGGCATGGTGTTGGTTTCGCGCGAAGCCTTGACCCAGAGCGGGCCCGGTTGGGCCTGCGCTTGCGCGACCGTGGCGCCGGTGGCCACGTCGTACCAGACCTCGGTCCATTCGGGTTCCTTTGACAGCGGTGAATCGCCGGTCGGGGAAGGCTGGTAGGATTTGACCGTTGGGAGCGTCAGCGGGAGCTGCTTGGACGTCAGCGGTACGGCGCAGACTTCCACGCCGTTCAGTTGGCAAGTGACGGGTTCCTTCGGCAGGAATTCGCGGACCTCGGAGTCGGCCGGGATCTTGGCGTAGTCTTCGCGGGAGACCCAGAGCAGGGGGAAGGGCTCGCCCCAGTAGCGTTGGCGCGAGAACAGCCAGTCGCGTAATTTGAAGTTCACGGCGAGCTTACCCTGGCCTTTGGCGGCGAGGTCAGCGGTGATCTTCTGCTTGGTCTCGGTGGCAGACAATCCGTTGAACGGGCCGGAGTTCACCATGGGGCCGTCTTCAGTCCATGGCTGCTCGTTCACGTCGATGGCGTCCTTGGAGCCGACGACTTGAATGATGGGGAGGGCGAACTGCTTGGCGAATTCCCAGTCGCGTTCATCGTGCGCTGGGACGGCCATGATGGCACCCGTCCCGTAGGTGATGAGGACGTAGTCGGCGGTCCAGACGGGAATCTTGGCGCCGTTGACGGGGTTGACGGCGTAAGCGCCCGTGAAGACGCCGGTCTTCTTCTTGTCGGCGAGGTCAGTGCGCTCGAGGTCACTCTTGTTGCGGACGGCAGCTACGTAGGCCGAGACGGCGGCCTTCTGCTCCGCGGAAGTGATCTTCTCGAGGAGCGGATGTTCAGGCGCAATGACCATGTACGTCGCCCCGAAAAGCGTGTCGGGACGCGTCGTGAAGACTGTCAGCGTGTCCGCATGGCCAGCGAGTTTGAAGGTTACCTCGGCACCTTCGGATTTGCCGATCCAGTTCTTCTGGAGGCGCTTCGTGGAGTCGGGCCAATCGACATGGTCGAGGCCTTCGATGAGTTTGTCGGCGTAGGCCGTGATGCGCAGCACCCACTGGCGGATCGGGCGACGTTCCACGGGATGGCTACCACGCTCCGAGCGCGGGCCTTCCGGTGTGTTCTGGACTTCCTCGTTGGCGAGTACGGTGCCGAGGTTGGGGCAGAACCACACGGGCTTTTCCGAAACGTAAGCGAGGCCGTGGCGGAAGAGCTTGAGGAAGATCCATTGCGTCCAGCGGAAGTAATTTTCGTCGGTCGTGGACAGTTCGCGGTCCCAGTCGATGGCGAAACCGAGCATCTGGAGCTGGCGGCGGAAATTATCGATGTTGCGGCGCGTCTGCACGGCTGGGTGCTCGCCGGTGGCGATGGCGTGCTGTTCCGCCGGCAGGCCGAAGGCGTCCCAGCCCATCGGGTGGAGGACGTTGAAGCCTTGGGCTTTCTTGTAGCGGCCCAAGATGTCGGACGCGGTGTAACCCTCGGGGTGACCGATGTGGAGGCCGGCGCCGGACGGGTAGGGGAACATGTCCAGGACGTAGTACTTCGGCTTGCCGCTGGAGATAGGCTCGGTGCGGAAGGTCGCGTGCTGCTTCCAGTAAGCCTGCCAGCGATGCTCGCAGGCAGTGAAGTCGTAGGTCCCGGGCAAAGTTTCCATGAAGCGCCCAGATAGGAGAGTCCGAGCCGAGGTGGCAAGGTTTTGGATGGGCGGGCAGGGCTATCCCGCTTGCCTGAGGGCTTGGGCGGGCTTATCACGCTCCCACGCCGACATGCCGAACCATCTCCACCCCTACTGGCGCATGCAGTATATCCAGTCCCGGAAGGACCCGCAGGCGGGCAGTCCCTTCGCAGCCCTACTGGCGGCCGGCGATGACCAAGCGTCTTTAA
>CAIYEN010000264.1 GCA_903925205.1 uncultured Opitutia bacterium
GGCCCGGGCGCGACGGAGTTCAAAGCGGGCGCGGCGTCGGATCAGAATTTCGGGGTGGGCGGCGAGGTAGCCGACGATGCTGATGGCCGCCGTCGCGAGCAGGAGTACCCCCAAGGCTAAACTATTAGAGAACCAGAAAGGCTGGGAGGCGGCGAGGGGTTCGATTTTGGTGACGCCTTTCGCGCCCGCGGCGACCGTGGGCGGGAGCAAACCAGTGATTGTCTTGGCAGCCGGAGTGCCGACTTTGGCGGAAGGGTCAATGGTGACGAGTTCGACTTTCGCGGGGGCGTTACCGCTGACTTTCACGGCGACCGAGACGAACTCAACGGTCGCGAATTTCTTCGTGTCGGGGTCGAAGGTGGAGAAGCGAACGGCCGGGGTCTTGAGGTCGCCTGGGAGGCGTGGCACCAGCGTGTAGATGAACGTGCGGCGGTCTTCGCCGCGGCGTTGACGCTTTTCAGAGGTCGGGGCGATATCCCACGTGTCCGAGCCGGGAATCTCCGGCGCGACGATGCGCTCGAGGTTACCTTCGCCGACCAGCGTGAGCTTCAGCTTAATCGGTTCGCCGACCTCCGGGAAGCGGTTGGAGAGGTCGGGCGGGGTCACTTCCAGTTTGCCGATGGAGCCACCCCAGTCGGCGGGCCGACCGGTTTCCGGGACGTGTTCGACGGTCAGCTTGCGGCGGAAGTTAAACGGGCGATCACGGCCAGAAGTGTTCAGTGAGCTGATTCGGTCGCCCGTGTTCACGAGCATGATACCGCTCAGGTTAAACTCCCCTTGGCCCGCGCGAATCGGCGTGAGCTCGAAGGTCTTCGTCAGGCCATGCCCGTCTTGCAGGGGTTGGGTGAAGGACGACCCTTCGGTCTGGAAGTTGAAACCCTCGGCCTCGCATTCGAGGCCGAACGTGCCCGTCACGGTCTCCTGTTCACTACCCCGCATGACCACGCTCCCAGCGATTTTTTCGCCGACATAGAAGGTGCGGTCCGGCAGGACGAGCTCGGCGCGGGCGCGGCCTTCTTTGCGGTAGCCGGTCTTGCTGCTGACGATGAGCGTGATGGCGGGGACCAGCACCATCTGCGAGGGGAAGCGGGCGTTGAAGGCCGGCAGGACGTAGTTGCCTTCTTCTTCCGGGGCGACGCCCGAGAAGTTCAGCGTCGCTTCCGTAGCGTTGGCGCGAAACACCTGGCCTGAAAAGCGGAGTGCCATGCCGCGGGGCGGCTTGATTTCTTTGCCAACTTGATTGGCGGGGCCAAGGACATCATCGGACTCAATACGGACCTGGAGGCGGAAGGGCTGGCCCGGCCCGCAGACTGGCGGCGTAATCTCCCAGGTAACATGGTTCTCGGCGCGGACGAGGCTAGTCGCGACGAAACAGGCGAGGAGGGCGAAGAAGGCACGCATCTCAGTAATCCTTCTTCTTCGAATCGCTCGAAGGCTTGTTGCCGCCCGGGCCGTTGCCGGGCTGGTCGCTGGTCGGCATCTTGCGGCCGAATTCACCCTTCAGGCTTTCCAGTGAGCTGCGGGCTTCTTGTTCGGACATCCGCTTCTCTTGGCCTTCCCGGGGGTCGGTCTTGCCGCCCTTGCCGTTCTTGGGCTTTTGCATGCCCTCGGGGAGGAAATTTTCGTCGTCGTCGCCTTCGCCTTCGGCGTTCTGCGGCAGCTTGTCCGGCGGGATGCGCTTGGCGAGTTCCCGGATGACCTCGCGGAGTTCTTCCTGCTTCTTGCGTTGGTCGGCGATAGTTTCTTCGAGTGCTTGGGTCTCCTTCTTCAAGGCCCGCAAGAGTTCTTCGATGGCCTCGGCGTTCTGGAGCGACGGCTGGTCTTGGTTATCGAGTTCATGGGCGCTGCGGAAATCGCCGACGGACCGAATCCAACTTGCGATCACGCCTGCGCGCTTAGCGACCATCGCTTCTTCTTTCGGGATGAGTTTCTTGACCGTGCGGTAGGTGCCGATGCCGCCCCCGAGCGCGGATACCGCGGGGACGTAGTCGGGTTCTTTGCCTGCGGCCTTGGCCTTGTCGATGATCTCGATTTGGTCCTTCATATCAGAGATATCCGCGTCGGAGGCCTCGATATAGGAACGGGCGATGGAAAGTTCGGTGACGTCACCGACCGTCTTGCCCCCGAGGGTGGCCTTACCGCGGCCGAAGCGCACGTGGCCAAGGTTATGGAGGGCTGGGAGGCGGAGCACGTCATCGTTGCGGGCTAACGAGGCCTTGAGGGCTTCCTCGGCGCCGACGAGGTCGCCTTGTTGCAGGCGGAGCGTGCCGCGATTGTGGAGTTCGCGGGTGTCGAGCAGGCCGAGTTCGTCCGGGACCTTGTCGGCGGCGTAGGCCGTGGCGGCGATGAGGAGCAAGGGGAGTAGCGATTTCATCGGTTGGACGTGCGGCGGGTGGACAGCAGGGATTCGAGGACGATCAAGGCGAGGGCCAGCGACAGGAACCATTCTTCTCGGGGGACGCCGCGGCGCGTCGCCCCGGTGCCGTCGGTGCCCGCTTGGATGGCAAGGCGGAGGGCCTCCATGCCTTCGCCGGCTTGGCCGAGGCGGACGAAGCGACCGCTGGTGACTTCCGCCACCTTGGTCAAAGTTTCTTCATCCAGCCGGCTGCGAATCTCTTCGCCGCCAGCGTCCTTGAGCGTGTCCGGCGAACCGAGCGCACTGATGACGGTGATGGGTCCCCCCGCGGGCGTGCCTACGCCGATGGCGTGGACGACGAGCCCTTCGCGGGCGAGCTTCTTGGCGGCGTCGATGCCGCCGGCTTCCAAGTCTTCCCCGTCGGTGAGCAGGAGGACGAGCTTACGGTTACGGTTTTTGGCGAAGGCCGCTTCTGCTTCCTCCAGGGCGCGGCCGATGTCCGTGCCCGGCACCTGGATGCTCGCGGTATCGGTTTCATCGAGGGTGCGGAAGAAAGCGTCGTAGTCGCGCGTCAACGGACACTGCAAGAAGGCTTGGCCCGAGAAGGCGACTAAGCCGACGCTGCCCGTGCCCTTGCGGCGTACGAAGTTACCGATGGAAGCCTTGGCGCGGGCGAGGCGGTTGGGGCGCATGTCCGCGACGAGCATGGACTTCGAGACATCGAGGACGAAGACCACGTCTTCCGTGGTGGCGCGCTGTTCGGTGATTTCCACCCCCCAGCGCGGTCCCGCTAAGGCCACGCCGATCAGGGCGATGGCTAAGGTCACGGCGACATCCTTACTCAACCGACGCGTTGTCGAGTACCCAGCGGTGAGTCGGCTCAACAGGCGCTCGGCCGCAAACGCGGCTAAGCCGTGGCGGCGGCGGTGCTCGGTCCAGCGCAGGCCAGCGAAGCCGCCGAGGGCGACCACGGCGGCGACGGCGAGGAGCCAAGGGGACTCAAAATGGAAGTCGGCGAAGTCCATGGCTCAGGGCGCGCGCGGGCGGTAGAGGCCCAGGAGGAGTTCGGCGAGGAGCAGGGCGAAGGCCGCGACAATCCAAGCGTAGCGGTGGCTCTCGTAGGTGACGCTTTCGCGGATTTTCACCTCGGTGCGTTCGAGGCGGTTGATTTCTTCGTAGACGCGGGACAGTTCGTCTTTGTCGAGCGCGCGGTAAAAACGTCCGTTCGTCAGCTTCGCCATCTTATCCAACATATCGTAGTTGGCTGGGTTGATGGTCTGCATGGGGATCGTCTTGCCGAACGGATCGCGGATGAGTTTGCCGGTGCGGAGGTCGAACTGCGGCAGCACGGTCGGCTCATTCTTGCCGAGGCCGACCGTATACATGCGGATACCGAGGGCCGCGGCGAGTTCGGCCGAAGGCACCGGCAGAATCGCCTTGCTCATGTTGTCATCGCCGTCGGTGAGCAGAATGAGGACCTTGGAATTCTTCCCCTTGAGGTTCTTCATGCGGTCGAGCGCCATGGCCACGCCGTCACCGATGGCCGTACCCGCTTCGCGGATAATGCCGATGTGCATGCGATCGACGCCCTTGCTCACCCAGTCGCGGTTAATGGTGATGGGACTCAGAAGGTAGGGCTTACCGGAGAAAACGACGGCCCCGATACGGTCATCGGGGCGCTTGGCGATGAATTCCTGGATGACGCTATGGCTTGCCTGCCAGCGGGTGACTTCTTCCCGTGGCGTGCTCATGTCCAAAGCCATCATCGACCAGGAAAGGTCAATCACGAGCATGATGTCCAAGCCTTCGGTTTCCCGTTCGATCTCCTTGCTGACGGTCCGCGGGCCAGCGATGGCGACGATGAGCGCCGCGACGGTAGCGAGGCGCAGGAAGATGCGGAGCGAGCCAGCCGCTTCACGCACGGGGGACGACACGGCGCGGAGCAGGCCGACGTCAGGATACAGCAGCGCCGCCGCTTGGCCCGACTTCCCGCGTAACCACGCGTAGAGCGGGAGCAGCGCGTGGAAGAGCAGCACCCAAGGGTGTTCGAATTCGAAACCGAGTTCGTTCATGGGCGGGGTTGGGCTTGGATGGCGAAGGCTCGGCGAGCGGCTTCGACGCGTTGCACGGCTTCGCGGACCTGCGCGATTAGGATATCCGGCGAGGCGGTGGCGCCGGCAAATTTCGCAAGGTCGGCGGTTTGCAAGGCGGTCAGCAAGAGGCCTTGGGCGGGAAGGTAAAGCGGCAGGACTTTCAGTCGGGCGGCGAGTTCTTCCGTTGAGAGGCTGGCCGCCAACTGGGCATCGGTCGACGCGAGGAAGTCCCGCAGGCCATGCGAGACCAAGGCCGCGGCAGCGGGTCCCGACGTACGCGCGGCTTGCTGCAAGGCTTGTTCGAGGACCTGTTGCGCCGAGGTCAGCGCCGGACGTTGGCGCCGGCGGCGAGCCATCTCGAGGAGTACGAGCGCCACGACCAAGGCGAGGCCGCAGGCCAGCACACCCCAATAGGATTCCCACCAGCCGGGGGGGATGGTGGCACGGGGACCTTGCAGCACCAGCGGGGCATCATCGGCAGCGAGGAAGATCATCGGCGACGGCGCCGCTCGAAGAAGCGGCTTAAGGTGGGAGCGACCGAGGCCTCCGCATCGAGGCGGACCACGTCGACGCCCGCGCGGCTGAGCGCGGCGCTGGTGTCGGCCAAGCGGGCTTGGGCGGCGGCGGTGAAGCGGGCGCGGAGGCTGGCCGAACTCGTATCGACCTCGCGGATCTCGCCGGTTTCGGCGTCTTCCAGCGCGACGATACCGACGTCGGGCAAGGTATGTTCGCGTTCGTCAACGAGCTGCACGCAGGCCGTGTCGTGGCGCGCGTTGAGCTCACCGACGGCAGCGGCCATAGCGTCGTCGCCTTCCGGGCCGGCGAGGAAGTCAGAAACCACGAAGACCATGGCGCGGCGCTTGAGGGCCCGGGCGAGGCGACGCATCGGCGTCGCGAACGCCGTTCGCTTGGCGAGCGGTGGGTGTTCGAGGACATCGCGAATGAGACGCAGCACATGGCGGCGCCCCTTCTTCGCGGGGACCCAAAGTTCTTCGCGGTCGGTAAAGAGCAGGAGGCCGACCTTGTCACCGGCCTTGAGCGCGGAGACGGCGAGGGCGGCGGCGACTTCGGCGGCGCGTTCCCGCAAGGTCACGCGGCCAGACCCAAAACCTGCGGAGCCGGAGATATCGACCGCCAGGATCATCGTCAGTTCGCGTTCCTCGCGGTGGAGGCGGATGAATGGTTTCCCCGTGCGGGCGGTGACGTTCCAGTCGAGCGCGCGGACGTCGTCCCCCGGCACGTATTCGCGGAGTTCTTCGAAATCAGTCCCGCGGCCCTTGTAGCGCGAGAGGTAGGCGCCGACCATCGCGTCGTTGACCATGCGCATGGCCACGACCTCGACGCGCTGGGCGCGGCGAAGGGTGTCCTGGGCGGAAGTCGGGACGACGGGGTCCACGGGGCGCGGGCGGCGGGAGGATTAAGGGACCTTCACCGCGTCGAGGACGCGGCGGACGATGGCATCGGCGTCGACGCCTTCGGCGTCCGCTTCATACGTGAGGATGAGGCGGTGACGGAGCACGTCGGGCGCGATGTCCTTGATGTCTTGGGGCGTGACGTGGTCACGGCCTTGCAGGAACGCCCAGGCCTTGGCGGCGAGGGTGAGGTTGATCGTCGCGCGCGGGGAGGCGCCGAATTGCACCAACTTCTTCAGGTCGGGGCCGCCTTCGTGGTGGCCGCGGGTCGCGAGCACGAGGGAGACGATGTAGTCGCGGACGGGGTCCGCGACATGGATGGCGTCGACGGCCTTGCGGGCCTCGAGGATCTCCTCTTGCGAGATGACGGGGGTCACGTCGAGCTTGGGTGAAGTCGTCGCCATGGCGTCGAGAATCTTGCGGTCCTCGTCGCGCGTCGGGTAGCCGATGTTCAGCTTCAGCATGAAACGGTCGACGTGGGCTTCCGGCAGCGGGTAGGTGCCTTCCTGGTCGATTGGGTTCTGCGTGGCGAGGACGAGGAACGGTGTCGGCAGGCGGTGCGTTTCGCCACCGAGCGTGACTTGACGTTCCTGCATCGCTTCGAGCAAGGCCGACTGCACTTTGGCGGGCGCGCGGTTGATTTCGTCGGCGAGGATGAAGTTCGCGAAGATCGGGCCCTTCTTGACGCTGTATTCGCCCGACTTCGGGTCGTAGATCAGCGTGCCGACGATGTCAGCCGGGAGGAGGTCGGGCGTGAACTGGATGCGCGCGAAGTTCGCCTGGACGGTCTGGGCGAGCGTACGGACCGAGAGCGTCTTTGCGAGGCCGGGCACGCCTTCGAGGAGGACGTGGCCATTGCCGAGGAGGCCGATGAGCAGGCGGTCGACTAGGTACTGTTGGCCGACGACGACGCGGGCGACCTGTTCACGGAGACGCGGCACCCAAGTGCCGGCGGCGTTGATGGTGTTAGACATGGGGGTGGGGTTAAAAAGTGGGGTGACGCAAAACCGCGCCTAGCGGTTCTCCGCGCACAACTGACCTGACAGCGTCCGGGTGACCCGGATTCGTCTACCTACTTAGCAAGAGCTTTGGGACTTCACAACCGCTGCTTTAATAAAGGCCGCAAAAAGAGGGTGGGGGCGGTTCGGCTTGGACTGGAACTCTGGATGGTACTGAACGCCGACCATGAACGGGTGGTCCTTGACCTCCACGATCTCCACGAGGCCGCTCTGGGGGTTGGTCCCACCGACGATGAGTCCAGCCGCCTCCAGATTTGAGCGATAAGCGTCATTATACTCAAAGCGGTGGCGGTGGCGCTCCTGGATGAGGTCCTGGCCATAGGCGGCGCGGGACTTGCTGCCCGGGGTCAGGGCACAGTCGTATTGGCCGAGGCGCATGGTGCCGCCCTTAGTGACCACGTTCTTCTGCGACTCCATGAGATGGATGACCGGGTTGGTCGTCTGCGGGTTGAATTCCGTGGAATGCGCGTCCTTGAGGCCGAGCACGTGTCGGGCAAATTCAATGACGGTGATCTGCATGCCGAGGCAAAGGCCGTAGAAAGGAATCTTCCGTTCGCGGGCAAAGCGGGCGGCGATGATTTTGCCTTCGATGCCCCGGTTACCGAACCCACCAGGGACTAAGATGCCGTCGAGGCCTTCAAGCTGGGCCGTGCCCTTCGTCTCGAGGTCTTCCGCATCGATGCGCACGATTTCGACGGCCGCTTCGTTGGCGATACCGCCGTGCACGATGGATTCGTAGACCGACTTATACGCATCCTGTAATTCAATATATTTGCCGACGACGCCGACGCGGACGTGGTGCTTCGGTTCGAGGAGGCGGCGGACGATTTCGCGCCACGGGGCGATGTCGATGGGGGCGCACTGTAAGCCGAGACGCTTGACGACGACTTCGTCGATGCGCTGTTCGGCGAGCTGCAGTGGCAATTCGTAGATGGAGTGCTCGACGTCGCGGCATTCGAAGACGGAGTCGAGGCCAACGTTGCAGTAGAGCGAGAGTTTCTGGCGGTTTTCTTCGCCAATCGGGCGATCCGTGCGGCAGACGAGTAAGTCGGGTTGGATGCCGATTTCACGCAGTTTAGCGACCGATTGCTGCGAAGGCTTGGTCTTTAATTCACCTGCGGCCTTGATGAACGGAACGAGCGTGCAATGGAGGAATGCCACGTTCTCGCGGCCCGCGTCGTGCTGGAATTGGCGGAGCGCTTCGAGGAAGGGCAGGCCTTCAATGTCGCCGGTGGTGCCGCCGATTTCGGTGATGAGGACATCCACGCCTTCGCCGCCCTTGAGGATGCGATCCTTGATCTCGTTGGTGATGTGCGGGATCACCTGCACCGTCTTGCCGAGGTAGTCGCCGCGGCGTTCTTTCTGAATGACGGTTTCGTAGACCTGCCCGGAGCTCAGGCTGTTGAGGCGCGAGAGGACGCCGGAGGTGAAGCGTTCGTAGTGGCCGAGGTCGAGGTCGGTTTCTGCGCCGTCGTTGAGCACGTAAACTTCGCCATGCTGGTACGGGCTCATGGTGCCCGGATCGACGTTGAGGTAGGGGTCGAACTTTTGAATGCGCACTTTCAAGCCACGGCATTCCAAGAGGGCACCGAGGGAGGCGGCGGTGAGGCCTTTGCCTAAAGAGGAGATGACCCCCCCAGTGACGAAAATGTACTTCATGAAAATAGGTCGGGCAGGTGGTAAATTGGGCAAAAAAGATAAGACCGGCTGGTCCGCGTGACGGTAGGCCGGTCTGGACTTTCGTATGTCATTGGGACGCAAAAGAGAGGCAAGCGGTTTTTCCGGCTCTTCGCCCGGCGTGACCGGGGGCTTATGAGCGTTTTTCACGGCGACCCCGCCCCTGGCTAATACCTCCCCGCAACCCCCCGTCCGTGGTGGGCAGAGGTCGCTCCACCTATTTGATGGGTTTTGCCTTAAGGCACCCCGTCCGTTCCACCTCCTCTCCTTATGTCCGCCAGTTCCTGTTGCTCCTGCTGCCGTCCGCTTCGATCGGGAAGAAGGTCGTCATGGCCCTCTCCGGCCTCGGCCTCGCCGGCTTCGTCCTCGGCCACATGTCGGGTAACCTCCTGATGTTCAAGGGTCGCGACGCCATTAACGCCTACGCGGCTTGGCTGCATGCCAACAAAGGCCTCCTCTGGGGTGCCCGCGTCGTCCTCATCCTCAGCACCATCGCCCATATCTGGACGGGGATTCAGCTGACCTTGGAAAATCGCGCCGCCCGTGAGGGTGGTCCGGCCGTCGATGCGACCCGCCGGGCGAGCCTCTCCTCCCGCACCATGCCCTATTCGGGTATCGTGATTCTGGCCTTCGTGGTCTTCCACCTCCTCCATTACACCTTCCGGACGGTCGCCCTCGGGGGCGTCGATTTCGGCGATGATGTCTATAAGATGCTCCTCGCCGGCTTCGCCCAGCCCGCAGTGGCCCTTTTCTACATCGTCAGCATGATTCTGCTCTGCCTGCACTTGAGCCACGGCATCAGCAGCGTTTTCCAGACCCTGGGCCTGCGCAATGAGCGCTGGCGCTCCCGCCTCGACTGCGTTGCCAGCCTGTACGCCTGGATCGTCGCCCTGGGCTTCATCTCCATCCCTCTCGCCGTCCTCACCGGCTGCCTGAAGTAAGTCCCATGAAACTCGACCCTAAGACCCCCGCCGGCCCGCTGGCCGACAAGTGGAACAACCATAAGGCGAAGCTCCGCCTGGTGAACCCGGCGAACCGCCGTAAGTACCACATCATCGTGGTCGGCTCGGGCCTCGCGGGTTCCGCCGCCGCTGCCTCCTTTGCCGAAATGGGCTACGAGGTCTCCTGCTTCTGCTACCAGGATAGCCCGCGCCGCGCGCACTCGATCGCCGCGCAAGGTGGCATCAACGCCGCCAAGAATTACCAGAACGACGGCGACAGCGTCCGTCGCCTCTTCCAGGACACCATCAAGGGTGGCGACTACCGTGCCCGCGAAGCAAACGTTTACCGCCTCGCCCAGGTCTCTACGAACATCATCGACCAGTGCGTCGCTCAAGGGGTGCCTTTCGCCCGTGAATACGGCGGTTTACTCGCTAACCGTTCCTTCGGTGGCGCGCAGGTTTCCCGCACTTTCTATGCCCGCGGTCAGACCGGCCAGCAGCTCCTCATCGGCGCGTACTCGGCCCTCTCCCGGCAGATCGGTCTCGGCACGGTGAAGATGTACACGCGCCATGAGATGCTCGACCTCGTCCTCGTCGACGGTAAGGCCAAGGGGATCGTCACGCGTGACCTCGTCACCGGCGCGCTCGAGTCCTGGTCCTCCGATGTCGTCGTCGTCTGCACGGGCGGCTATGGTAACGTTTTCTACCTCTCGACCAATGCCCAGGGTTGCAACGTCACCGCGACGTTCCGTGCCCACCGCCGCGGTGCGGGCTTTGCGAACCCTTGCTACACGCAGATTCACCCCACCTGCATCCCGGTGCACGGCGAAGACCAGTCCAAGCTCACCTTGATGTCCGAGTCGCTCCGTAACGACGGTCGCGTCTGGGTCCCCAAGAACGCTGCCGACTGCGCC
>CAIYEN010000265.1 GCA_903925205.1 uncultured Opitutia bacterium
GGGATGGCGTGAACATTGTCCTCCAGCCAGTCGACGATGTCGCCGGAGTCTGAGGGCTTTAGTACGTCCCGCCCGATGCGGAGCAGGTCAGCCTTGTTCATCGGCTGAAGAGAGTTCGGCCTTCACGCGGCGCACCCAAGCCTCTAAAACTTTGACGGCCTTTGCAGGGTTTTCGGGGTTACATCCTTCGGCCACGTCGAGGGCAAGTTTGTCGAGGCGGTTGACCACGCCTGATGCGAGTTCCCGCATGGCTTCGCCGGCCTCCTTCGAGCTGATGTAATCTTTAGCCAGGATGAGGCGACGCTCCTGCTCGGCTTCCAACTGGACTAGGGAGCGCAGGGAAGCGTTATAAGCTGACTGGTATTTGCCCTGGTTCGGGTCGCCCTGTTCCATGGCCGCTTGCCAGACTCCTCGAGCCCGACCGACCAAGGCACGATGCTCGCTGATCGTGTCAGCCAGGGAGCCGTCGTCTAGTTGCTCGGGGGCCGTAGGCGCACGCCTTACCCGGGCATCGTCTTGAGCACGGCGCCATGCGGTGGCCGCTTCGACCGAGTCGATGGGCATACCCTTCTTGACGAGGATAGAGATGCGTTGACGCGTCAGGCCGAGGGCCTCGGCAATCTCAGTTTGGCTGGGCATCGTTTTGGACTGTGTTCACCCACCAGACCAGCTGAGACATCTTGATGACCGGGATGCCGTGCGACAGCAACTCGCTCACATAAAAGGAACCCGGGTCTACATCGTCAGGAAGCAGCGTGCAGACAAAAGGTTTATTAAGGTGCTTTCGGTAGACTAAGCATTGAGCCATAGCCGTAAGCATACCCTGCGAAGTGCATTCTTTCTTTGTTTCAATTGCCCAATTGCTTCCCACAAAGTCAGCCCTCATTTGGCATCCATCAATCTGAACCTCTCTTTCAAAGTTAATTCCAAGGGCTTTTAGTTGGTCGGCAATTTGGTACTGCATTTTCATCTCTGTCTTAAACTCTTTTGACTTTTGGTAGATGCTAGTCTTGCAGATAGACTCACGGCTTTCCATGCGCTTCATTATGACCTGGTCACGCTTACATTTGTCGTAGACTCCGGCTTTAGTGATGGCCTTGCGGATCACCTCACGTGAGTGAGCAAAGTGTATGCATTTGCGAGTGTCATGGATTGTCCCGCAGCGCAGGTATGCTTCGACGATTGACGCGTCTCGCTTTGCTTTTTCAAGACGAGCAAGTGCGGAACGTTGGCGGGTTTGGGAATCAGAGGTGCTCATTGTCAACAGGGTGTTTTTGTCATTTGACCATGCACGAAACTTGCATGGTGTCGGGCCACGCCAGAAGGGGGTGGGTGCTTAGAATACTGTTTACCGGGGGTATATGGCCTGTTTTCACCGGCGTTGCTTGAACTTGTCCCGCTTGGCATTCACGTGAGGAAACACTCCGCACGCGTCAGAGTTAACGCGCATTTGAATCTCACGCGCTCGACTGCGCATCCAGAAATGCGACCGACCATACATCCCGCCGATGGTACGCGAGGACAGACAGCCAGGGAGAGACAGCGCCCAGCGTATCAGCTCGACGTGACGCCTGAAGTAGAATGAGTCAGAGCATGCGAGTGCATCGATGAAGGCCCGAAGCATTACGCCTACATGATCGCGAGAGATGAACGCATCAACCTCAGTACGTTCAATGGGCGCATCAGTAACGGCCCATGCCCGGTTGTTCGGGTCGATGGCAAAGACGTGCTTACTCGGTACCATCTCGCGGTAAGGCAGCACACCGTTCTCCCTCATCCTTTCCTGTTCTTTCTTGGACTGAGCAAAAAACCACGCGTCAAACGACTTGGCATCCGGCGCTGGGGCCGTTAGGTCGTTGAGTTTAGCGCGCTTGGCCACGTTTGTATTCGAAAGGTTCTTACCCTGCGGGCAAGTGGCAAAGGTTGTGCCAGGTGTTCTGACTAGGCACATAGGCAATGAGGCCTAAGGTGCGCAGCCGTCGGATGAGGGAGTTTCTTTTCATTCGCCTCTTCTTTCCCTTGCGCGTGTAGGGCATGGTCAAAAGATATTCATCGAGCTGCTTAGGAGTAAGGTCTGCCGGCCATGTCCTAACGGTCTCTATGCAGTAAAGGTTTACCCCTTGCCGGATCTCGGTGGCCCGGGTCGAGGCCTTAGCCTGGGCTTGCTCCATGAGGTGCCGCTTATTCTTCCAAAGCCAGCGTCGACGAGCGGTCAGTTCGCGGCGGATGCGGAGGAGGTTCAGTTGAGCCGGGGTTAAAGGTCTACGCGGGGACATCTCGGTAGGGTGGCGGCTTAATTTATTTAATACGCCCCGCCGCGCCAGCAGAGGGGGTAGCGTTATTAAATACTCCCCCTGTGGGAGACGGAGTTGCATACCGTGGCGCCGAGGTCATGATTAGGCGGGAATAGGGGGGGTGTCAGGGCGTTGAGGGGGTCAGTGCCCTTACATGGAGTCAGGACGGCTCCTTGACCCCTTAGCGGGGCTAAAATCGGTACGCTGGGGGGCGACCTCCATGCCAGTCGGTGCATGCTCCCAGCGGAGCACCTTGTCGTCGGGGGAGTGCTGTAGGTAGATGAAGCCCGACTTCGAGCGCTTGCCGTCAACATCTTCAAGCCCGCAGCGCGAGGCCCGCTTCGAGAAGCCAAACTTGTACCGCGCGGGCTCGCCCTTGGTACGGAATAAAAACCCTGCGTCCCGGCTGAAATTAGTCCACTCCGCGGAGCCGGCGCCTAAATAGGCAAGTTGTTGTGGTGTCATGCTGTCTAGGTCGTCGGCCGACTTGGGCTTCGTGGTGTGGTGCATGTAGATCATGGCGGCCTTCGTGCGCTTAAGGACTGGGTCGACCTGAGTGCGCAGCCATTCGGTCGTCAGGGACTGGTCGGCGATGTCGAAGCCAGCGTAAGCTAGGAGCGGGTCAATCCAGACCACCTCGGCCCGGTGCCGTAAGATGAGGTTCTCAAGGAACTCAGGGAAGGCGCTGCCAATGTGCCTTGAGTCGCGGACGATGGCGATGTTCTCGCGCAACTTGGCCTTTTGGCTTTCGGTCATTTTGATGGTCGAACCCTGCCAGGCCTCGGCGCAATCCCCGAAATCGTTTTCGCTTTGCAAGATGAGCGTCCTAAGCGGACGGACGGGAGCCAGCCCTAAGACTGACTGGCCTAGGGCCCAAGAGGTTGCGATCTGCATCATGAGGGACGACTTGCCCGTGCCAGAGAAGCCGACGATGGAAACCGCGTAACCTTCGCACAGCCAGCGTCGAGCCTTGCCCACGAGCACCGTCGCATCTTCAAGGGGGTCAAAGGTGTCGAGTGCTTCAAGGTCGAACCATTCGCCGATGTCCTTCTCGCGCTTGGTGGCCTTGCGCTGCTCGCTGAGCCGGGCATAGTGGTCGAGCAGGGCGTCAGGGTTGGTTGCCCTAGCCGCGATGTCGGAGGCCTGACGTAGAAGGGAGGCGTTGGCAATCAGGTCGACATGTTCTGTCCGATATATCGATGAGCCCGAGTCGCTGACCATGACCGAGACGGTCTCAGCTCGGACTTGCGAGCCCATGTCGCGGAGCTTTTGGCTGACGGTCAGTTCGTCAGGGGCGATACCGTCAACGGCCAGCGAGAGCACGGCGCCGGCAATGTCTCGGTGAACGGGCTCAAAGAAGTCGGAGGCCTTGAGCGCTGGAGGCAGGGGGAGATTTTCACGGAGGATAACGCCGAGAAGGTGGCGTTCCGCCGGAACATTGTTCGGAGGAGTCATGGAAGAAGGGGTTGGGGTTTGGGGCGTGGGTGCCCGATGTCAAGATGCTTTGCGGGAAGGTGAACCGAAGTGCTTCACTTTGGTGATGCGACCCTTGAGCATGACGCGATAAGATTGCATGACCATCATCCCGGTCTTTAAAGCCTGTTGAACATAACGGGAGGCTTGCGAGCGATGGATGCCCCATTTTTCTGCCCATTCATTCTTTGTCATGAATCCCTTGGCAGGCTTCTCGGCGGTCTTGTGAATCTCCGAGATGATCGCGGCGAGCATCGGGTCGATGGGCCCCTTCCGTGAGGTAACTTGGATGACGCGTCTCATTTGGTCTTCGGGGTGAAAATGCGGAGGTCCGTCTGCCATATCCAAGACTTCCCGACCTTGTGGACTAGCCAGACCTTCCAGTCGTTACCGTCCACCCATCCAGCCGCAAAGCCTGAGCCCCAGCGGGAGGTAGCAAGACGGTGTGACGCGTAGGCCATGGCTTCCTTCTGGCATAGACATCCGGCGCTGAACGCGGCCCCGCCTTCGGCTTTGGTCAAGTTAACCTGGCTAAGTGTGTGGGTGTGTCCGTGGATGAGAGCCCCGCCCCGATCGGCGTAGTGCTTGCCCTGCTCGGCGGTGGCATTGAGGCCGTAAGCGTAGCCGTGAACGAAGGCCACAGGGCCTAGGCGATAGACACCTTTCTCGGCGTGATAGGGCAGGATGGTCTTAGCCCCGCAGCTCTTAGCGGCGGTCTTGATGCGGGCCTCGAGGTCGGCGCAATAGTCGCGAACAATGGCCGAGCCCGAGGTGTGTTGCAGGGCGGTGGCACGGTGCTCATGATTGCCCATGAGGTAGACCGTGGGCTTTGTGCGGGCGAGAAACTCCTCACCGCTTTGAATGTCGGACATCAGGGACTCGGCCCCTTCAGCGTCATTCCCAACCCCACGGCGCAATGACCGGAAGTCGAAGCAGTCGCCTAGGTGGACGCGGACGGTGGGCTTGTAGTCCTTGATGAACTCACAGAGAGCGTCGGTAGCCTGGTCATCCACCATGTCACCATGGTTATCACCAAAGGCCACAAAGCGGGTTGGGGTGCTCATGCGGTGAACGCCACCTTCTTGGCTTTGAGTTCGGTGAGCAGTATGTCTCGCTGACTGCGGGCCTCATTAAGATTAAAACCCAGCGGGATGACCGTGTCTTTTCCGGTGCGACTATGAACGCGGAAGTAATACTTGGCACCAGACTTCATAATATAGCGGTTCGGGTTAGTGCTTTCAAGTTTGCGATGGCGGGCGTGCTCACCGCATACCGTGAACTTCGGGCAGGCCGCAAGGAAGGCGACGCGATTAGGGGACAGGCCAATACGGCGTGCCCACGCAATCGTGTCAGGGGTTAGAGTCTCCATGATTTTGCGAGCAGTCGTCCCTCCGACATAATCTGGTTACGGGCATTAGGGGCAAAGATATACTCTTGGTCGAAAAGGTGAGAGGCACGAATCTCTGCGATGCTGTCGAGTTCTTCGTCGTTAGCCGGGCCGACCCCAGCGGTCGAGACGTAGATGGTGCGGACCTTCCAGCCCTTCTCCCAGAGGATATCCTGGCAGACGCGCAGCTCATTGATGTAGCGCCAGTCGGAAGCCACTACGGTCTCGGGCGACAACTGATCGTGATGCTTCATGACCGGGCACCAGTTAGCGAAGTGGCGGGCGAAGACGTCCTTATCGAGACGGCGGGCAAACCTACCTAGATTCACTAGGGCGTCGCGGTTCTCGCATTTGAAGTCCTCGTTCATGAAGTTACCATCGAGGCCGAGGTAATCCATGAAGTGATTGCCAGCCTCTTTAAGCGCGTCAGCAAAGTTGATGTGCTCGGCAGGGCGGGTAGACCACTCAAGAAGCCCAGAGGCGAGAGTGTCCTTCCCGGCCCTAGCGAAGCCAGCGATGAGTACGAGCGTTGGGGCGGCCATGGGGGGCGTGGGTGCTTCGGTCATGGACGTTTAGAAGGGGACGCCTTCGGGGGGCAGGGCGTCGGGGATGATTGGCTTCTGGGTGCCCTTGGGATAGGTCATCTTGTATTTAAACTGGGGCTTCCCGTTGTATTCGCCATTGGCTTCGCACTCCACGCCGACGAGGATGGTCTGGCCGCAGGCAGGGCCGATGTACTCGAGGTACTCTGCCGCGGTAGCGTCGAGCCTGATCTCGTTGGTGAACTTGCCGGAGAACTTACCGACGAGCATGGCGAGGGCCTTGCCGTACTTGCTGGAGAAGTTCTTGGAGAGGCAGAAGCCATTGTCATCGACGAAGAAGAGGCGGGCGGAGACGGTGCCGTCTTCCCAGACTTTGACCTTCTCAAACTTCGGCTTGATGAGCTTCAGCTTGTAGGTGCCGTTGGTCGAGATGGACGTGAGGGGCGGGCGGTCGTTATTGTTATTGGTGGTCATGTTGGTGGTGAAAATTAGGCGAATTGGATAGGGGCGGGTGCTGACGACGGGCCCTTGATGTCGATGACCTGGACGGCGTCACCGTAGGCGGGCCACTCGTTGAGGGTCGTGCACTCGCGATAGGCTTGCAGCGCCTTCTCGAAGTCGGAGCAGGCGTAGGACATCAGCTCAGGCCCAATCTCCACGACAGCGGTCGCGTAAGGCGGGGTCTTCTCGATGAAGAGGAAGCGGAAGCCTAGCAGTCGGCGCTCAAAGGCGGTCTCGAAGCACAGGCGGTAGAAGTAGGCCTGAAGGTTGTAGCGGTAAGCCCGGATGGCCTTGAGGATTCCAGCAGGGGACGCGTCTTCGGTGGTCTTAAGGTCGTAGAGATAGCCATCAGTACCGATGCCGTCGATGGCGCACTTCAGTTGGACGCCGCAGTGATCCGTGGTGAACATGAACTCGGTCATCTCGAACTCTACGCCGATACGCTCGAGGGCGGCCTTGGCAGCGGAGGCGATGATGTGGCACTCGGCGGACTCTTCGTATGAGACGACGGTCTGCCCAGGTTTGAGGCTGGACTGGAAGGCTTCGTAGGTGGCCTTGCCGTCCTTGGTGCGGCGGTCGCACTCGGGGGCGGTGATGAACTTCTCATTGAGCATCTCGGGCTGGAGCACGGCGCAGTGGATGAGCGAGCCCATGCGGAGGGCCTTGGTCTCCTCGCGCTCCTGGTTGAGGTAGGCCTGGTAGTGGGCCGGTGACTTAAGCAGCTCTTTGGAGCCGCTGTAATTAAGCGCTTGGATGCCATCATAGATGACGCGGTGGGTGATGATGTCGGGTGGGATACGCATGGTGTGGTGTGGTGGAAAAATTATAGAGCGTCGTCTTCAGGACTAGATTCCTCAACGGCGGCACTAATTTCACGGACAGCCTGGAGGGCCTTCTCGGCGGCGTTATCGGCCACATCCAGAGCGTGACGGATAGCCCGTAGCTGAACGACTACGGCGTGGAGACGATCGTGGAGGCCCTTGACTTTGAAAGCCTCGTCAATTTCACCGGGGTGGATGGCATTGAACTCCATCATAGCCGCGTCAGAAAGTTTCTCGAGCGTGCGAAAGTCAGCGTCGAGGCGGGAGGCCGTATGAGGCTGGCCGGGCAGGACATAAAGCCCTGCTGAAATCTGCGTGATTAATCGCAAAATGTTATCTCGGTTCGTCATGGGCAAAAGTAAGTTCCTTTATCTCCCCCGTTGGGGCAACTGTGAAATAACGAACATCGGAACGGCGCAAAGTTGGCTGGGTATGTTTCTTCCACTTGGCGAGGTCGGTCATGAAATCAGCCTGCTTGCGGGTGTTGATTTCGAGATAGGGGAAGCCGTCCAGATGGATCACAAGGCAAAAAGTCTCATGACGGCGGAGGGCCTCAATATACTTGAGGACGTTCTTCGGGACTGGGTTAGCCATTGCGGCGAGTAGCGTCTTCCCAGCGGGTGATGTTTTGGCGAATGATGGCGAGCGTGGCGCCGTCTAGGCTTGGAAGGTCAGCGATGACGCGGAGGGCCGAGGCCATCGAGTCGCCAGCCTGCAGGGCGGCACCCAGTTTGGTTTTGGCAGTGCGCAGCTGATTGTCGTCGCTTAGGCTTTTGAAGATGTCTTCGGGGTTCATTTGGTCAGAGAGCGAGGGGTCGGGGAGAAGGCAGGGGCAACACTCGTAACGGCCGCAGAACGGAAGCCAGAGGCTTCTGAGCCGTTGTCATCGAGGTCGACTGATATGCCACAGGCCGTGGAGATAGACATACGGCGAGCATAGGTTATTAATCCGCCGACCTGTTGGGCCGTCAGGCCTTCGGCTTTCATCAGGAGCGTACCGAAGTCGAAGCGCTCACCGGAGATGTGCAGGAAGGCCGTAGACACGCCGACCTTTCCCTCCTGGCTAACGAGCGTTTGGATCAGTGCAAGGTCGTGGTCGAGTAGGACGGGCTTCACTGCGTCTAGTAACGCATCGAGGGATACGTATTTAGCGGTGAAGTTGGCCTTAACGACTTTGTTGGCCTTCACATTGTCAAGGGCCGCGAGGGCGGCGACGAGTGAGGCGGTGGCGGTTTTGTTGGGGGGCGTGGTGCTCATGGTGGGAATTATTCGGAAGCCTTAGTGACTTCGCCTGCCTTGATGGTGGCCTCGATGTCGTCGAGGGACATCCGGGTGTAGCCAGGGACGAAGAGATTGTAGTAGGTCACGCCATTGCGGACGGTGGGCGTCAGCAGTCGGGCGACCTTCTGGTCGGGTAATACGATGTATGACGAGTCAGCGATGATGCGGTATTCGCCAGAATGTTTGGTGTCTTTCTTCATAGGTGGGGAGATTAGTTGATGGCGCGGCGGGTAGCTGCGTCGTAGATCAGGAGGGCGTCGGCGTTCCAGAGGGTGACGTCGACGGCGGGGAAGAGTTCGGCAGCCCGAGCTTTAAGTTTGTTCTTCCACTGGGTCGTGGTCAGGTCGCCCTTGGTACCACAGGTGTGGGCCTTCTGCCAGATGGCAGGGCGGATGCGGTGAATCTTCCAGCCCATCGCAACGGCGGCGCCGTAGAGCACGCCCGTGTTCCACATTAGTTTGCCGATGGCCGAGCCGGGGATGTTCTTGCCGGCGAAGAGGGGCGGCTCCTCGAGGAACAGTTCCGCGTCCTTGGCTTTGCAGCTGAGGTCAGCCAGCAGTTGGCAGACTTCGATGTCGGAGCCGGGCATCTTCACGCACTCGACAGGATCACCGTTGACCGACCACACGATGCCTCCGTTAACGCCCGGGTCGATTGCTACGATGATGTGGGCCATGAGGTAAGACCCTTGTCAGCGTTTGACCGAGGACAAGCGGAAAAGATTACCGACCCTTACCGCGTAGTCGTTTGACTTCCAGCGTAGGCGGCGGGCCCCAGTGAAGCCACGGTTCCAAGCCAGGGCTAATTGTTCTGGGGTCGGGTCAGAGATGCCAACGGAGGCAAACCGTTCCCGGAGGGTAAGCAGGTGCTGGGCCGCTATCATGTCCTGCACAACTGCGTTGCGCCACTTTGACCACTGATTGTGATGGGTGCCTTTGGCCTCTAGGCGGGCACTGGCGTCATCCCAAGCCTCCCGACCTATCTGATATTGCCCCCGCTCTCCGGCCTTCCCTACGGCCTTACGATTACCCCCAGATTCGACTTGAGCGATGGCCTCAAGGAAAGCGGCGTCGGAAGCCGCGGCCTTCACGGTGTTGAAATGCAGGAAGAACAGAGCGATGACCGATAGGCGGGTCATATCCGTCTAGGGGTTTGGCTTCCCTCGATAGTCACGCCGTCGAGCTCGTAAGAGTAATTGATGCCCACCCAGCCTCCAGCGGCGACATAGACGCGAAGCCAGACTTTGGTACCGCCGTCCTCGCTGATCGCTTCGTGGTAATGGTTGAGGCACTTCTTCATCCGGGTGCTGGCGATGGCGGCCTTAGCCGAAACGATATCCCCGCACATCACTCGCTCGTTTATTTCGTAAAGTTCGGAGAGCAGGGCGAGCATACCGTCGGAATGTTGGAAGGCGCTCATACGCTCGGCTTGCCCTTCTTGGCGGCTGTCCAGCGTTTAATGGATTTAGGAAGATGACCTGTAATCGTTTGTTCTGATGTTAATCTAATCCATTTCTCCATCGCATCCCCTGCCTTGACGACTCGCTCGTAATGTTCGCAAGGAACGGCGGTTACGAACGACGATGCCAGGAGGCGGGCAACCTCGGCTTTGAGTTTGGCGTAGTCTTCGTATTCGACATATCGACCTTGCTCGGCTTCATAGACCCTTGGGTAAGATGCGTAGAAACCTGTTCGGCTGTTGGTTTCCTCTGTCATCCCGACATCGTATCGCTTGACGCTCATACGCTCGGATTGCCCCCCTTGGCGGCGTTCCAGACAGTGATGCTTGATGGCAACGGGTCGTCTGGAAAGAATTTACGACCAAGTGAGATGTAATGAAAAGCCAAGAGATTTCCTGCATTCATTAGTCGGTCAATTTTTTCCTGCATTCTTTCTTTGTCTGTCAGTAGTCCGTTGATTATGCGGCTTTGATTATTTAAATCGTATTCATCGCTCATGCTTTCTCTGTCAGCATTTTCCCCGGCCTTGCGGAGCCTCTCGACCTCGGCCTTGAGGCGGGTGATTTCGTCATCGCGCACGGCCATAGCCTGCTCTGCAACTTTGATAGGGATAAGTTCACTCATGGATGCAAGCGTCGGGGGTGATGGCGGTGCCGGAGATGATCGCATCGTTCATGTCCTCAATGCGGAGTTTAAGGGCCGTAATCTCCGCAAACTGTTCGGAGATGATACCGTCCTGCAGCTCGATGGCGGCGTCGAGGCCGTCAGCGTAGGCCTTCAGCGCCGTGGCCGCGGCGTGGAGATAACGGACCGTTGACCAGGGGTTGAGCCACCAGAGACAGTGCAGGGAATCGGGCCGGATGATGTTCATGCGTTAAAGCGGTTCGGGTTACGCTTAGCGTAGGTCTTCTTATTCGACCACTTGATGCCGATAGCAGAGACGTAGTTAATAAAGGTCGGCTTGTTAATTCCGATGGCGTCAGCGGCGTCCTGCAGGGTTTTGCTGGCCTCGTTCAGCGCCGCGATCTGGTAGAAGTTTCCTTCCAGACGGCGGGCGAGGCTCAGCGTGACCGGGCGGGTGAGGAGCCAAGTGGTATCTGGCTTTGGGGTGATGGTGTTAGTCATAATCTTGGGCGTGTAGCGTTGTGGCATGGTGGGAAATTAGTGGCTGTTGATGATGTCGAGCAGGTTTGGGCCGTCCGCAAGAGCGACGATGTAGGCCGCAATGGCGATGGCGATGGCGAGGTAGACGAGTAGTTTGGTCATGGGATAAAGGTTCTTTCCCAGAAACAGAACCAAGTCAAGCACCTTACCGCAAATACCCTGTGACCCCATAAGGGGCCAGGGCAATCAGTGTCCCTCGGGTCGTGGGGGCCGCCGTAAACGAACGTACCCCTACCCGACTTGGTTCAGCATGCCCCTAGGTGTCCGTCCGTCAAGGGGTATTAGACCCCTCTGGCTGGGCCGTGGCGGGCCTTGGACCGTCTGGGCGATACCTTGCCCCTACTTGGCCTTCTTGAAGCCTTTAATCTTGGCTAAAAGGAGGTCAAGGAGCTCGGGCGAGGCGTACCCCGCACATCCAGCCGCGGCGAAGGCCATGCCCTCGGAGGAGAAATAACCCTTGGTCGCCATCCCGACTAGGAGCGAGGTCAGGCCAGCGGTGGCGGTACGGCGCAGGATGTAGCCCATCGAGTACTTATCGGGGGAGCAAAGGTAGCGCACGAGCCAAGCGGCTGAACCGATCAGAACGCCGAAGACGATGTCGCGGAGGGCGACAGGCATATCGTCGGGGGTAGGAGGGGAAGGTAGAGCGCTCATTTGCGGAGGACGGTCAAAAGAAGGCAGATGTTGGCAACGCTGTAGCAAATCCACATGACGGCTAGGGCGGGGCGGTGGGCGATGAAGCAGGCCACACCTGCGGAGAAGTAGGCTAGCGAAGCAATGCCAGGGACTACGATGGTCGTGAAGGTCTCCGTGGTCATGAGATGCGGGGCGGCTTGGCGTTGGCGTCCATGACGACGCGGCGGTAGTTCTCGGCCCAAAGGACGCGGGCAATCATCTTCCCAGTGCGGTCGACTTCGGTCTCCGACATACCGGGGTGGCAGAGGTGAGTAACCTCGTGGATGAGGACTTCGAGCTGACGTTTAGCGCCGAGCCTAGGATCTATTTCGACCAGCCCTTCGCCAATCGTGGCTTGTCCCCATGCCTTCTCTTTGCCGAGTTTTCTCCAGACCACCTTGACTGGGTTAGACTTTCGGCGGCTCATACTCGGACTTGTTTGCGTCATCGCGAACCTTGTCCCAGAGCCAGTAGACGGCGAGGCCTGCGGCGAGGGTGAGCGTCGTTCCGACGATGTAGGAAAAGTATTCAGACTCGGAGATGGCCGGGAAGGCTCCGATGGCGGCACCAGAAGCAAGCAGGGTCGCCCCGATGCGAGGGCCAGCGAAGACCATAGCGACAGCGCCGAGGACAGCGACGGAGATGCCTGCCAGCGTCCAGAGGTTTGACGCGGCATCCTTCTTGGCCTGCTCAACGGCCTTTGTTAGTTCAACGATACGAGCGTCCTTCAGCTGCGAGACTCGGAGGGCCTCGGTTTGGTTGGCCTCTAGTTTGTCCCAGGCTAAGTTGACGGCGGTGGCGAGTTTGCGTCCGAACTCCATCTGCTTCTTATAGTCCAGCGGGTCGGCCTTGGTGGCTCGGGCCATAGCGAAGGCCACCTCGGCTTCGGGGGGCTGGGGAAGATAGGATTGGGCTAGGCGGGATTCGGAGACGACTACCTTGGGCTTGTCGGCGTTGCGTTCGATGGCGACGAGGGCCGAGGCAACGCGGTGATCCGTCTTATCGAGGTCAGCCCCTAGGGTTGTTACGACGGCCTTAGCAGTTGGGGCCTCGGGCTGGAGGGGAAGCGGAGCAGGAGACGTTGAGCACCCGGCGCCCAGCAGGACGGAGACAGCCAGGAGTAACGGTCTCACGGATTTAGCGACCCTTGAGGTGGTCTAGGATGGACTTCGCCTTCGCCTTGTCGGCGTCGAGTTCGGCGCGAGCCTTCATCTCGATGTCCTTCGAGCGGGCGACGTTGTTGCGATAGACCAGCAGGCCGGAGATGAGGCCGATGACGATACCGATGATGAGGGCGGTCATAGAGAAGGGGTGTCGATGATTTCGACTTTAACGAGGGGGCCGAGGTCGACGGGGGTCTGGGGGGCGTCGAAGGTGACGGTACAATCGCTAGACAAGAGTTCAACCGACTGCGGTTCGGCCGATGGGAACAATGCCTTGACGATAGCCGGAGGATTGACGGAGGCATCCATCTGCACTCCCATAATGTTGGTTATTTTATAAGTGATCATGCTCCAAATATGATGGCTCCTCTTGTTGATATTAAGCGGTTATTGTACCCCAAGGCAGGAGTACCGCTGAAAGCAATTTCCTCCTGATAAATAACAGCAGTGCCAGAGGCCGCACCCGTCGGTCCATTTGCCGACGTCGCTACTGAGCTCCCATTGATGTAGAGCGTGACATTGCCAGCCCCGTCAGAATAGATATTCCAATTGAAAGCACCGTTTGTAACAGGCGTGAAACTGCTATTAACATTGGATAAGGTTGTCCCATTGTGGACCTGCAAGATGAGTGGGGTGGATGAGCCGCCCGTGAACTTCCAGCCGACTCCCTTCATTGAAAGGTCGCCGACTCCAGTTCCGTCAAACTTACCAAAGGTGACGCGGCAAGTGAGGTTGGCGTCGGTCATGTTATACATTCCCGATTTGCCAGAAATCCAAAGTGGATTTGAAAACGAAGGCGCACCTGTGACGGAGTTGTCGTAGAGATTAAATGTTTGGTCGACCTGACCAGCTCCGTAATTTCTCACGGATGCCCTGCCAGTGGACGTGCTTCCGGCGTCCATGTAAGTCGTGATTGAGCCAGCGTAGACAATCGCACCTGTTCCAGACGTTGAGGAAGCAAACCCTGCCCGAGGGATTTGCCAACGCCTAGGGTTCATCTCAGCCCAGCGAAGGGAACCCGGAGTCACTGCCGTTGTGGTCGAAGTCCCAGTCTGAGCCTGAGCATTGGTCGCAAACGCCGGGACCGCCGCCGTCACGAACGCCGTGGTGGCTAATTGAGTCGAATTCGTGCCAACGCTGGCAGTAGGCGCGGCAGGCACTCCCGTAAAGGTTGGGCTGGAGAGCGTGGCCAGCCCGAGCGTCCCGAAAGACTTGTTCTTCCAGAGGGTCGTAGAGGACTCGTAGGTCAGCAGGTCTTTGTCGGCCACTGAGGCGATGGCGACATCATGGATTTCTCCGAGCTCGAAGCCATTGGCTATGCGCACGGATACCGTTCCTTGCGTCGGGTGCGAGCGAGTGACCACGCCAACGTACACCAGATGATTCGGCGCTGAAGGCTTCGTAGTCGTCACCCCGCCCGCCACCGTAGGGGATAGATAGAGTTTATCCCCGTCCGTGAAGGCCGAGGTGTCCACGTTAGACAGGACGCCTGCCGAGATGACGATGCCGTCGGCGTTGTTGGCGATGCTCGACTCCGTGACGGCGAAGGTACCCGAGGAGGTCGCTTCAGAGTTAGCTTGGGCCTTGGCTACGGCGGCCTTATTGCCTACCGCGCCTGAAATGTAGACCACCGTGAACGAGGCCAGCGTCGACCCGGTGTTATTACGGACCGTGGCTTGGAGCGTTTCAGCGTGGGCCGACCCAGAGATGACGGCGTCTTGGACGAAGGCCGTGGTGGCGATCTGCGTGGAGTCGTCGCCCAGCGTGGCCGTTGGGGCCGTCGGGGTTCCCGTAAATGCCGGAGACTCAAGGGGGGCGTAGCCAGTGAAGCCAGGGAAGGCCACCGTCTGGGTACTAGCGTCAGGGAACGTGATTCCGGTAGCCGTGACACTCAGGGCCGACCCCGTAATTTGAACGTTTAGCCCGGTGTAGGACAGAGAAGCGTTTTGCGTAGTGTCGGATGTCAGTTCAACGCCAAAGACCGAGGCCGACATTTCGCTGTCGGACGACCCGTTGTGCATCGTGATTGGCCCGGTGATGTCGCCACCGTCAAACGGGTTAGCGGCGGTGCTTTGAAAAGTAGCGTCCGCAAAAGTGATGCCAGCCGCCGCAATACCGATGGACTGCGTATCGGAGGAAAGCGAAAGGCTGTTCAGTTGAAGCGCGGCAGAATAGCCGTCCGTCCGATTGACATAGAAGGAGCCGCTTTCAAAGCCCGTAACCATAGAGCCATCCGTTAAGGTAATGGGAGAGGTAATCGGACCACCCGTGAATGCGTAAACTGGTGTCCAAGAATTATTGACCCGTCCATAGATTGGGCCATCCGCAGGGGCATCGGTAATGTAACCGAGATTTGTTGCCGAAGTGCTTTGAGTCGTGCTATCCGGGAAGGTTATAGCGGTAGCCGTGACCTGCATCGCTGACGGATAACTTTGAATATACAGCGCAGCATAATTAAGCGATAAGTTTTGCTGGTTGTTGTTGAGGTTTTCGCAACTGTAGCCGTAAGCCGACGTTACGCTACGATCTGTCTCGTTCTCCATCGTAATCGGTCCAGTGATGTTGCCACCGTCAAAGACCACAGGGTCGGACCATTGGGTATTGTAGTCCGTAGCGTCTATCTTGGACAGTACCTGCCCAGTTGTACCGCCAGCCACTACGCCTTCGCCTGCGGGGCCAGTAGGGCCTTGGATACCTTGAGGTCCGGGCACGCCGATTGAGCCTTCTAAAGTACCCGTGATGATGCCGGAGATAGTCCCCGTGATGGTGGACTGGTTGGAGGCAAATGTGCCTGAAATGGTCCCGAAGGTATTCTCCGTGGATGTAATCGTCGCGGTCGGCATGGCGTCGGCGATTAGACGGTGACGGAGTCGATGACGTGAACGCGGAAGATTTCGCTCCGAGTAATGCTGGTCGAGCTAAAGTAGAACTTGATGTCCCATCTTCCCGTACCGAGGGCCCAGTTGGAGGTATCGCCCGGATAGACCACCGTGAAGGATAGTCCGTCATTGGCCGTGGTAACGGTTAGGGGGTAAGCCGCGCCGTCGCGATCAATGAAGGTTGAGGACAGCGTTGTCGTGAGCAAATCAGCTGGGCCAGCATCCCCTGGCGTCCATGTGAACGTGCAGGCAAAGGAGTTGCCCTGCGATACGGTTACGGTGTTAGAGCAGCTCATCGGGTCTCAAACTTGCCCCGATTGGAAGGGGGGGTGGGTATTAGCCCCTTTGGCCTAGGTTACGGCCATCATCTTGCCGATGCTGACGATATTGGCCTCATAGGCGCTTCCATCGTTACCCATTTGGAAAAAGGTGCCTGCACCTGAATCGTAAAGCCCTACGAATGCGTCCGAGTCAATGGCCACGGTAGTGGAATCGTCATCGTCAAACGTGACAAACTCTCCAATGGCATTCGGCCTAATGTCATCTATGAAGCCAGAACCAATTACATATAGACGATAATAATCATCCAGCGTCACGGGGTCTTGATAGTCGTCGGCGATGACCACATAGGGATAATAAAAGTATGTTCCCGCGTCAGATAGCATTGGGGTGCCAGAGTCTGAAATAAGCCACTGTATCGGGTCTCCTGGTGCTTGTAAGACATACTCCCGATTATCCGAATTTGCGACAGCCGAAATGATGGGGCTTGCCGGGGTATTCACGTTAATTGCGATGAATAACTTGGCCCACGTTAAAGCATCCTCACCCATTAGATTCGGGCCCAGTAGTATTTATAATAAGTGCCGTACGAAATGCGACTGCCCCAGAGCGACCCGGTTACGAGCTGATGGACTTTCCCCGTACCGCTATCAATCTTAGCGATGGCCACCGAGGCTGAGGTACTTGAGTCTACGGAAGGCGTCGTGTCTACCTCAATTGTCAACGTATCTGGATCAGGGAATATGCCGGGTGTTCCAGCGCCCACGTATGTTTGAATGAAGATGAAATTGTCGTGGCTGATGTCTACCTCTACATCATCCGTCACGTTAGTCGGGATAGAGTTATTAACTGCACCTGTTTCTACCGTATATGTAACAGGTCCGGAAACTGGGATTGACCCCTTCAGGCGCACCTTAAATGGGTGTGAGTTATCGATGTAATCTGGGAAGGTAATCGTTCCCTGTAGCACTTGGTTGATAGTCCAAACGCCATCCGACAAAGTAGCATCACCGACGCGTTGAGCCTGAGCCTTATAAGTGCCAGCCGGGGCAATGTTATCGGGGAGCGACACCGGACAGCCTGGGGTATAGTCACCTTCTGGTCCTACCCACAAGATGAACTCGCTTGTCCCGTCAGTGGTAATTCTGAATAGGTAGACTGCCGTCGGACTCTCTGGGTCTTCGATGCCTCCGCCAACTGGATCGCATCGAGCGTCGATATCTTCAATCCATTCGGCGTGAATGCATGTGCTCGTACCAATCGGGGCGGTAATGACTACGCCAGGGACAACCGTCAGGAACCACTCGGGTGGGTCGGCCGGGGTTAGCGCTAGATTAGTGACATCTATTTGAAACTGTAGGGGGCGACCTTCTTCGGGAGGAGGCGCTGCAATGTCGCAGTAGTCAACCCACGGCTGGTTTACATTGATGGTGAAAGATTTACCGTTTGAGTTAAACCCGTACCCGGTGCCTTGTTGGATGCTCATGCTGTGGGTGCAATGTCTTTATAAACAGCCGGGTGCCAGCCTTCGCGTGAGAACTTAACCTCGAAACTGACTTTGTAGATAGCGCCCGCAAAGACTTCAACAGATGCCTGAGACAGTAGCAACTGAGAGCCAAGGTTTCCAACAAAATCAGTGCCCATGTAACTGGGTACGAGTTTAGGTAGAGTCCCAGCCCAGTCATTGGTGGCCGATACCCAGCCCATTTTGTTAACAAACTCACCGACCAATTCTTCGTCGGTTGTGTAGACGATGCCCGTAAAGTTAGCCGTAGGGGTCAGGTAGTTTGTCTTACCGTAGAAGGCCGGGAACGCGGGATCTACGAAGCCGATGAAGCGGCCGCCAGTAGCAGTTTCAAAGGCGGCTCCGTTATTCGTCAGGTGACATGGGACAGGAACAATAGTGCCGTCCGCGTTTAACTTTTTAACAGCAGGACCAATGCCTGGCATAGTGTCAGCCGAGAATGATACACCGGAGATGACTTCGCTATAGTCGGCGGCGGCTGTGAAGAAGTTCTCGTGGGTCGTAATGTTATCCGAGGACAATGAAGACGCCGAGAAGAGCTGCGGTACGGTTGAAGCTGAAGGGTCTTCTGGGTCTCCGCCCGGCCAGATGCCCACGTAGTCAATCGTCACCGTGGCGATGTTCATCCCGTCATACTTAGATGAAGACTTGTGCGCCTTCATAAATGCGAATGCATCGTCATCAAGAGCCTCTCCGACAACTAGCGGGCTAACTTTATCAACGGTTGAATTAACTTTGTAAGTGACCGAAGCAGTGCAGAGGCCCCACGCATCAATATTGACCGACCAGCCAGGGATTGCTACGTAATCAGTTAACGCGTCGCCATTGGATACATATGCCATTTTAAGATAGGGTTAAGATTGGTTAGTCGGAGAGGTTACCGTGAGGAATTATCTTTAGTAAAATCACCGGAGTTGCTGGAAGGCACTCCAGCCGCGATCTGTTCTAGGATGCGGTTGGCTTCAAGCTGGGCCTCTAGTTGTTTGGACATGGCTTCGATGACGGGGTTAGGGCCGACGCCGACGACGTTGGAGAAGCCTGATGGAGGATTGAATGGGGTTCCGGGTGTTGGAAGCGGGTTCTTCTTCATGTCCTCCGCAATAAGAAGTTGGATTTTCTTCTGATACTCAGGGTCCTTTGCGATGTCGTTCATGCTAGTGCCGCTTAAAAATGCGGCCTGCTGTTCTTTTGACATTACTTCAAAGGCTCGGTCGCGTTCAGCGATTATGAAACTTTTGGTGACATCCTCGCGGGTTGTATTGGCTTGCTCGACATCCTTAAAGGCCTTGTTTTCATTGTTACGCTTATTGGCAAAATACCTATCTTCCGCAGACATCAAGGCGTTCGTACCGTCAATAGCAGCTTGATTAGCGTCTTCATGCTTCTTGCGGTTGTCGTCTATTAGTTTACCAACATAATTTATAACAATTCCAAGCAATGCCATGGGCGCAAGGAACGAAAGGAACACATCCTTGAACGCCGTGCTGAACTTCTTCTGGATGTCCTCGACCTGTTTAGCGAAAGACACCGTAGCCTTCTTGGCTTTGTCCATGGCCTCGGGCACCTCAGATGAGACCGAGATTTTTGCTGATAGATCTGCGTCGGCCATATTCGTCAGGGAGTCGTTACCTTTGCAGGATTGGAAGCAGCCGCCGCGGCATCTTTGGCTTCCTCCTCGGCCATGAAGGCTTCCTCTTCCGGCGACATGATGGCCACATCCGCCCCTTTGGCTATAGCCAGGGCAGAGTTCAGCCAGATGGCCTGACACTCGGGCATCTCCCACGCTCGTTTTTCTTCGATGCCAGAAACGATGAGATTGGCCACGATTGCTAACGGCCACGGGACGCCCTTATTCCCGCCGCCAGATTTCTTGGACGTCTGCTCCCAAAACTTGGGCCAGTGGGGCACTAGGATGTAGTCCCCAAAGGCTTTAAGATATGCTTCAAAGCGGGCAGGGTTACGCATCAGGCGCATGATTCTCAACTGGTCCTTCCATCCTAGGCGTCCGCCAACTTCCTCATCGGCGCATACCTGACAGGCAAAGAGCAAGTCCGCTGGGGTTATGCCGCAAGAGCCCGTAATGAGCGGTGACTCAAAGGCCATTAATCTTACCCGGTACTTAAGACACCATGGGTAAAGAGTTCGACCCAACATCCTAGGAAGGGGAGCCGGGTCGATGAAAGCGTTAAGGAACCGTTTGTCCATACCGCCTAGGATAGCCCACTTGGGCTAAAGGCAATTAAGGAGTAGGCGTAATGCCTTCGTAATCGATGGCCGTGATAGTGACCGAGGTAAAGCCCTTATTGGATCCCTTCTCGTCGACCTTAGTTATAACTCCAACATAGGAAACTGAAGCACTTCCGGACGGATAAGCAGTCTTAGCGTTTATGGTGAAACTAATTGTGGCGCCTAGGACGGGTACTGTGTCCGTTTTGCAAATACCTTCGATGCTTAGCTCGGTTTTTCTGTCATCAAGGCGCTGTGTTTTAGTCAAACCATCTTCATTTACCACCGTGGCCTCGAGGTTGAACGAGGATGTGACGCTGTAACTCTGGACGAAGAGGTTAGTGACAGCACCTGCCACACCATAGAGGCAAGTTGTTCCGTTAGTGATGGCGGCCATATATCTTTGGTCAGTTTGGAATTAGGCTTCAGGGAACACCACTAACACATCAAACGTGAACGAAGTTGCCCAAGAGCGTTCTTCGACACCCTCGTCCTCGGAGCCAATGGTGACGTCATAGCAGGACGCGTCACCGCCCGTGGTAAAAGCCGCTTGGATGGAGGCAAGGTCACGCATATTACCCGAGAGCGCTGCGCAACGAAGACGGTGATCGGCGAGGGTCGTGTCGTCGGCGTTCGAGAACAGGGTGATGCGGACGGCGCAGGAGAAGTTGCCTAGGCCTTCGGGGAGGTCGCCAGGAGCTCGGGCTGACTCGCAAAGGACGATGGCCTTGGGAATCGTCTGGGTGGTCGCGCTATCTCCGGTGAGAAAGGCGATACTAGTTAGGTCGGTCTGGGCCTCGAGATAGGTAGCGAGGGTAGATTCGACGATGTGGCGGATGGAGGGAGTTCCCATAAGGTTAAGAAAGTTTAGTGGCGGAAGCTGCATCCTTTAGATGCTTACGCATGCGTAGGCCCATTTGCTTGCGCCGATTTGCGATGACTAGAGGAATCACGGAGGCGTCGACTCCGATGTTGTTCACGTTACCTTGGGTGTTAGTAACGGTGAGTTCGATGCTCTTGACCTGGTTATCGACGACTAGGCTATTAGTACCGCGAATGCTCGTATGCCGATTAATCCAGGCTACATTTAACAGGTCTACGCCGAAGTTCTTGGGTATGCCATTAATGACGGGCTTAGGAAGTGATCGCAAGGCTGAGGCCCAGCCCGACTTGATTAGGCCGACCATCTCCTGGCGTTGCTTGATGTAGTTCGAAAGGTCGCCTTTGCTTTCAACAAGTAGTTTAACCTTAGTCGGGCGCACATTCTTTCCGATACGGCCACCAAACTTGCCTTTGATGCGGTCATGCGGTCCCCTTAGTTCTCCGACATAGCCTTGGCCATATTCTGAGCGCTGAGGGCTGGTCGTGTTAAAGTAGTTCTTGGCCTTCTTGAAAGCACGAGCGTAGTCCTGGTCGTTAGCAATCTTACGCATGATGGGCGATAGGCCCTTGAGTGATTGGAGCGTGCCGGAGCCGATGACCTTATTGAACAAGGAATAGTCGTTAGCCTTGGTGGCGTAGGCGAGTTGGTTAGTAAGCAAGGCCGAGGCTGAGTTAGTGTTACGGTCATTGGCAGCCACAAAGATTTTACGGATGTCCCCAGCTACGGCGTTATCCCCTGCGGTCTGGGCGGCCTTAGACAGACCACGGCCACCGCCCTTGGGCATCGGAGGGGTGAAGGTCGCCGCGTCTTGGCAAATCAAGGCGGCCTGCTCGAGAGTGGCATCCCGCATGGATTGCCCGGTCTTGGCCGCAAACCTCTGCAAGGTCGCAATGAACTTGTTAACGGAGGTCTGATCTAGTGCGACCTTAACCACGGCGCTTACTGGTTATCGTCGATGACGATGAGGGTAATCCAAGCCGACGCAGGCTTGTAGGTCTGGGTCGTGATGCGGACGGTCTTACCTCCGGCGACTATCTTCTTCCCCTGGCCTAGACTGGGGATGGGGACACCGCCCGACAGTAGGGCCGCCGATGCCCCCGTAGAGCCGTCTGGGAGGCTCCAGGAGGCCGTTACAGCGGGCACCCTAACCGAGTACTGGGTCCGCTCGCAATACCCCCCTGCTTCGAGGACTGTCTGGACGGCTGGGTCAGAGATAAGGCAAGAGAAGGTAATGTCGCCACCATCGGCCGACCCGGCCACGCCGAAGTCCGCGATCATCTCCTTAGCGTCGGCCAAAAACTCTGAGTAAAGACTCATACCCTTGCCGAGATTGGGAGGAAGGCACAAAAAAGGGGCCCCGTGAAGAGCCCCTTAAGTTCGCCGTTAGGCAGCCGATTAGGCCGTCTTGAGGCGGACGAGGGAGGTGGCGCGACCGACAGCGGCACCGAACATCAGGGTAGCCGTTACGTTCAGGAAGCCAGACTGTTCCATGCCGACGAGCACCTGCACTCCGAGGCCGGTATCAGCGTCGGTGGCGTTCGAGACTTCGAAGCCAGGGATGTCCATCGAGTCAGGCAACGCGCTCGCAAAAGCGATAGCGTCCGGTCCAGCAACCCAGCCAGCGAGGCTTTCGCTGTTAGCAGCGAGGTTAGCGAACTGGTAGATGCGGGCACCAGCGATGACACCGAGGTCGCCATCACGGATGATGGAGGCACCGAGGACGTTGTTGCCAACGATCGTGGTATCGGAGCGGAGACCAGCGATGTAGGCGCTGTTGAGCACTGCGTAGCGAGGGCTAGGAGCCTTGGCGTCATCGAGAGTCTTCTGGACGGCGATGAGTTCAGCGTACGAGAGGTCAGCACCAGAAACAGTGGAGACGCTGTAGTTGGCGTTCGTGACCTGGGCGTTGATGACGTCCATGACCTTCTGGGCGAGACCGATAGAGGCGGTCTGGACGAAGTTATTCACGAAGAAGTCAGCGCCGTAGTCCTTCAGGTTCGAAGGGGTGAAGCGGCTGGAAATCTTGTACTGAGTCAGGGAGACGGTGGCCTGCGTGACAGTCGCGTCGTCCTGAGTGAGGTAACCACCCGAGCCAAAGGCCGTGGCGGTGGAGGTGCCGATGAGGGGCACGACGATGCTCATTCCGGTGGAGCCGGGACGGGCGGAGAAGATTGAGCTGATGCCGGAGAGGACGGGCAGCTTGTTCTTCAGAGCGGAGAGGACGCCAGCCGACAGTACGGACGGGGCGGCGGTGATGGAGTTCGACATGATATGTGATTAGGTAGGGTTAAGGGAAATTAGAGGGCGGCCTTGATGATCGCCGAGCGATGGGCTTCGAAGTACGCATTGCGTTCCTTGGAGCCAACTGGGAGAGCCATGAAAGCGGCGTAATGATTGACGGCCTCGGCAGGAGCACCGTCGCCCTGGGGAAGTGCAACCGGGGTGACGCCAACGGAGGCCGCAATCTTAGCGGCTTCTTTGGAGGCGCTGACCTTGATGGACTCAGCTTCGAGGGCGGATGCCTTGAGGGCAGCGGCTTCGGCTTCGATGGTCTTGACGACTTCGGTGAGGGAAGCGATGGAGACGTCCTTAACGGAGGCTTCAACTTTCAGCTGCTCGAGTTCCGCGGCGGCGCCAACGGTAAGTTTCTCGACAGTGGCGCGTAGGTCGTCGCGTTCGGCAGTGAGGCCCGAGAGGGCGGCCGATGCTTCGATGAGCTGTTCTTCGATGGTCATATACTTGGCGGGTTTGGAATTATTAGCATCTTGCGAAGGCATCTCCTCGGCGTTATCTTCTTCCGCAATATCAGGAACATCAGCCGGGTCCATGACTTGGACGCCAAGTGCGGCAACGGCTTTGCGAGTGTCGGCTCGGTTGTCGATGAATAGGTCGACGGGTCGTTTGGCGTCGATCTCGGCCTTGATGATGCCAGCCTTGAAGGCAGGGGCTTCAGCGCCGGAGTCATTCATGATAAGGGCATCGTACTCGAAATCGATGGCCTCAAGGTCAGCCACGGTCTTCTTACGATCAGACTCGGGGCGGTTCGTCAGGACGACGACTTCCTCGGCCACTTCGTCGATGTAGTTGATGACCTTCTGGACAGGCTGGCCGTCCTTAAGGATTGTGTCATCGATGTCAGTGAAGATGCGGGGCATGGCTTAGAATGAGGCAATAGCCTTGGAGAAGGAGTCAGCCAGCCCGGTCACTAGTCCCTGGGCGGCGGCCTGCTTACCCGAGAAGGTTTGGCCTTCCATGGCGTCGGCCTTCACCATCTTGCGTTTCATGTTCACCGCGGTCTTAAACTCAGCGTGGATCGTGTCGACGCTTTCCTGAAGGTTAGCAAGTTGGCCTTCGTCGAGGGACGTGCCTTCGATGCCAGCACCCTTGAACTTGCCGGACTTGATGACGACCATCTTGATGCCAGCCATTTCAGCGGCGGCCGAGTAGTCAGGGATGGCCATATACACGCCTACGCTCCCGACGGTAGCCGAGGGACTGGCAGTCAGTTTATCAGCGGCCGAAGCAATCCAATAGGCGGCGGAACAACATTCGGAGTCAGTGTAGGCCATCGTGGGCTTGCCGACCGAGCGGACCTTGTTGGCGAGTTCCTCGACGCCCGTGACCGTGCCGCCAGGGGAAGATACTTGCAGGGCAATCTTCTGGACGTCCGGGTTAGCGGCGAATGCGTCTACCGCGTCAGCCAAGTCGTTCACATCCACGGCGCCCATCATCTTCTCAAGAGGGCTTAGGTTCTTACCGATTACGCCGACGCAAGGGATGACGCCGATGCCGTCCGCGGTAACGTAGGGCTTTGGGGCCACGCCGAACAGTTGGGCGAGCATATCGGTGAAGCCAAACTTTTCAGCCAGGACAGCGTGGTCCTTGGCCTTGGCCGGGTCGATGAGGAGGGGCTCGCGGCCCGATAGGCCATTAGTGAGGAAGCGCATGATTATTCGGAAAGGTTGGCGTCAGGAGCCGGGTCAGCCTGGTCGACTGCTTCAACGGTACCCATGGGCGTGTTCGAAGGACGGAAGAGCAGTTCGAATGGGATGCCGTACTCGGCGGCGAGGTCTTGCATATAAACCATGTCGGCGGCGCGCTTCTGCATCTCGGTGCGGAAGTCGAGGCCGCGCTGGGCGTAGAGCTCAGACATGGACAGGAGTCCCATCTCGACATCGGCACGATCGTTGGCGGCCTCGCGGCCAGCATCGACGGTGACGGACTTAGGGGTCGTCCAAGAGACGGAAGCCCAATCTGGGTCGTCTGGGATTTCTCCGGCGGCGATGCCCTGACCGATGATGTAGCCCCACGTAGGAACGCAGAACTGTTCGATGATAATGGTCTGGTATTTGCTGAAGACGCGGCCAGCCTTGGCCGTAATAAGGCGGACGGTAGCACCACCCAGTTTCGAGGAGTCGCCTACGAACTCGTAAGGCAGGACACCTTGAGCAATGTCGCGCTCTATGGCTGCGAGAAATCCTACGAAGGTCGAGTTGGGGCGATTGCTCTGGAAGGAAGACATTGACTCACCCTGGTCAAGCACCAGCAATTTGCCGCCCATCGTGTTAGCGATAGAAGTGTAAGAGGGGGTATTCAGCGCGCCAAGTTCGTTGGCCGTGTCCTGATCCAAAACTCCGCCCTGCTTTTGGATGGTGCGGACCACGTCGCCGTTGTCCTTCACGGCCTGCTTCTCGAGGGCGAGAATCTCCATCTCGTCTTGGATAGAGTTGATGCTGTGCTGGAGGAGAGGAACGCCACGGGCGCCGGATGCGTACTCGTGGTCGACGACGTGCATCATTGATTGGGCGAGAATCTGGCGGTTGCTTCCGTCAGACTTGTAGACATTGGCGGCTACATATTCACCATAGGGGCCAAAAATAATGCCGTCATGGATGCCCGGTATAACCACGGTCTCGTCGAGCGGGTCGCCTACGCGGTGGGCTTCCATCAGCTGAATCTTAGCATCGCCAGCGCCGTTGCGAACCTTGGCTGCGAAGGAGTCACCGTCACGGACCATACCGCGGAGAAGGATAGCCTGAGACTGGTAGAACGAGAAGCGGTTAGTGATGTCTATACGTTTACCCTTCTCTGCGAAGTAGGCCTCGTAGCGTTCCTGCATCTCAGGGGTCGACGCATGGGACTGGGGCTTGATGCCATCGCCCACGGAATAGAGCACCATATCGGCCAGAATCTGTTTGAACAGCCCACTGTTACGCTCCGCCCATCGGCACTTGCGGATCATAGCCATGCGGTTCCACGGCGTCAGGTCTTGACGTAGGTCGCCCGGTGCTTGTCCGAAGATGGCGCGGCGAGCGTTCGAGAACATCGTGCTCTGCCAGCCCGAGTAACTGCCACCGAAGCCACTGCCCTGGTTATCAAACGTAGCGGCCTGTGGCTTAAGCGCAGGCGCTACAGCCGCGGCCTTGAGGACGGGCTTGCGGAGGCTGACAGTGGGGGCTTTGGTCTTGCGGGGGGCCATAGATTAGTCGCGACGCGTAGACCAAGAGGTCGAGATGACCGTAGTGCGCGTGCCGTAAGTGGCAGGGTCGAGGCGGCTCAGGGCAAACATGGCCTCAGAGAGCATTTCCTTTGGAGGCATAGCAAACTGCTTGGAGGCCGAGGAGCCAGAGTCGGAATAGGACATCAGCGTCTTACCCTCGGTAATGAGCGCGACAGCCTTGGCTTTGATGTCGAGCAGTTCGCATTCCGTAAGTCCGATGAAGAGTCCAGAGGCCATTTAAACTTGCCCAGAATGGAAGCCGAGAGGGGGGACGCGACGACCAACCCACGCCACGAGCTTCTTCCTTCCCGCAACTATTGGCGCCGCGTCCCTTGCTGATAGGTTGCCAAGGGTCATTGGGAAGTCAAGTCGGTCTCAGTCGTTTCCCTGCCAGCGATGCCCCAGCGCACTGCGGCCAGTAAGGCGAGAATTTCACAGTCGAGGGCGTGATTGTCCTTCTTGCCCTGGGGAAGTATCCAGTGGGCCTTGCCCGTCCGGCGGTCTTTGACGCGTACCTCGGAGTTCAGCTGCTCGACATACTCGGGTGAGGCATCTAGGGCAAATGTCCAGACCTTGCGGGCTCGGAGGCCATGAAGGAGGTCTTTGCCGGCGAGGTTTGAGTGCGAGACGAGGATGGCCCGTTGAGGGATGCCAGGGACAACGATCGCTTGCTTCTCGGAATAGTAGCGTCGGCTGGTCTTCCCGTCCTTGTCGGTCACGGCGAAGTCCTCGGAGCCCGACCCCTTGGCGGTCTTCCAGTTGCGGCGCGCGCACTCGCGGTAGACTTCGGTTGTGTTGTCGCCCGAGTCCACGAAGACCATCGCAGGGTGGACCGCGTACTGCTTGGCAAAGGCTTCGACGTTGTCCCATGACTCGATGCGGGAAAAGGCCAGCAGCCGACTATGCCCGGTCTTACTCCATTTGCGGATGACTACCCAGAAGTGGCCGCGCTGAACGTCGACGCCCATCGTGCGGAAGGGGATACTGCCCTGCGGTGCGTCCGTCTGCTCGATGACGCGGCCCTTCGGTGAGATCATAGCCTCGCCGTCCCATGCGTCGCCCATCTTGTAGTTGGCGGCCTCAACGGTGCTTACCATCTCGCCTCCCTCTTCGCTCCATGGCATCGCTAAACGCTTCTGCTTGAATTGCATCCGGGCATTGTCGTCGCCGTACTGGTCGACCGACTCTTTGGCTTTGAGCATCAGCACTCCGAGCTCGCCCCAGCTCATTGTCGCAAGGGCGTTCCAGTGCAGGCCGATGTGGCCGGAGTTGACCGACGCGGCGGTGGCGATGAAGCTGCCGCGGGCGTTGGCCTCGATGCGCGTGGCGTTGGTGTCAGGCAGGAGCGTTCGGCAGGACGCACACTCGTAGGTCGTGCCAGCGTTGACCCGTTGCAAGTCCCATGACCCGCTGACCTTGGCGTCTTCGGGGAAGCGGATTTGCTCCCACACCCACGGCTGAAGGTGGTCGCACTTTGGGCAACGGAAGTTCCAGTCACGCTGATCGGTGGTTTCGTGTAGCTGATGCCACTCACTACCAGCCCGTCCACCCTGCGACATGAAGATGCGCTTGCCCATCCAGCCGAAGGCCGTGACGCGCGCGCTCAGTTCGGCTAAGTGACCGGGAGGTGCCATCCAACACTCGTCGGCGATAGTGTAACGCAGGGATAGTCGCTGAAGGTTTGCCTCGTTCCAGATGCCGCGACAGTAGAGCGTCATGCGGTCGAAGTCCGTCGTTGTCGAGCGGTCCATGTCGTCGAGCGAGATGCGTTCCTTCACGGGCGGACAGTTGGCCCACACGGGGCGGAGGTAACGCAGGGCGAAGTCCTTGGCCTCGGGGTCCGTAGCCTGGAGCACCATGGTCGGGCCGGGGGCGTTGGCGATGATGTGGCAAGTGAACAAGCGTGCGAAGAGAGACTTTCCCGATTGGATGCTGGCGAGGATGGTCAGCAGTCGCGTCTCGGGGTCGGCGGCAATCCGCAGCGCTTCGGCAATCCACGGCGTCCGCTCTGATCGGAACGGCCCGGGCATCGGCGAGTCAGGGATGGCGTGCACATTGTCCTCCAGCCAGTCGACGATGTCACCGGAGTCCGATGGCTTGAGCAC
>CAIYEN010000266.1 GCA_903925205.1 uncultured Opitutia bacterium
CCGCGTGCGCGGTTGTGGGGAATTAGCACACATTGATGCGACCTGGCTACCGGGCGATTTTGGTTTCAAGCAATGCACCGTTGACGACCTCCGTGGGGGGACACCGGAAGAAAACTTGGTGATGTTCTCCGACCTGTTGGTCGGCGGCGTCTCCGATGGCTTACTGGATACCCTTTGCCTCAGCGCGGGTACGGCCCTATGGGTGGCCGATGTCGCGAAGGATCCCGCGGCCGGTGCGGCCAGGGCACGGGAGATTATCCTTGGCGGCGCGTTGCGTACCGAGGCCATCAAACTCCGCGAAGCTTACCGGAGCTGAGCCAAGATAGCTTGGACGGTGCGGTGCGAGGCCCCGCGGTTGCCCGCGTGCCATTCTTCTCCAGCTTGGCCCATGCGCGCTCGGTCTGCTGGGGCGCAGGCCAAGGCAATCAGGGCGTGGCGGACACCGGCGGCATCGTCGGCCTTACGCGCCGCACCCACTTGCTCGAGGCCTTGGCAGATGGCCTTGAAATTCGTCATGTGCGGTCCGTAGACCACCGGAACCCCCGCCGCCGCGCATTCGACCGGCGTCTGCCCGCCGTCATGCGGCGCGAGGCTCTTGCCGGTGAAGGCGAGGTCCGCGGCCCGGGTCAGTTGGCGGAGTTCGCCGGTGGTGTCCGCAAGATGGACGATGGTACCGCTCGGGGCGGTGGGGCCTTGCGTCGAACGTTGATGGAAGGCGAGCCCGCTGTCGGCGAGTAAGCGGACCACGGCGTCGCGGCGTTCCGCGTGTCGTGGAGCCAGCAATAGGCGCGCATCGACACCCTCGCTCCGCAGTGTCTGGACGACTTCGAGTAAGAGTGCCTCTTCGCCTTCCCACGTCGACGAACCCAGCAGCACCACGCTACGTTCGATACCGTCAAACCCAAGCGCATGGCGGAGTACCAGGCGTTCCCCCGGCGAGAGCGGTCCTTCGGAAGCCACGTCGAATTTCAAGTTGCCCGTGACATCGACGTGGGCGGGTTCGGCGCCTAGGGACAGTAAGCGCCGGGCATCTTCTTCACTACCAGCGCCAATCCAGGTGAAGCCCGCGAGCAAGCCGCGGCTCGCCCAGTTGAACTTTTGGTGGCGTGCAAACGAGCGATCGGAAAGTCGAGCGTTGATGAGTAACGTTGGTAGACCGCGGGCACGGGCTTGCCCCAAGTGTTCAGGCCAGAGTTCACCTTCCGTCAGTACGATCGCCGTGGGTTTCAGTCGGCGGTAGGCCAAGGCACTACAAGGCCAGAAGTCCACTGGGAAGATACCAATGAAGGTGCAGAGCTCGGCGTAGCGCTCGCGGGCGAGCCGGTAGCCGGTGCTGGTCGTCGTCGTCAGCACCACTTCGACTTGGCCAGTCGCCTTGAGCTCGCGCAGCAAGGGCCCGACGGCCTCGATTTCTCCGACCGAGACCGCCTGTATCCAGACGCGCTTGGGGTGGGCGGGGAGGGCGGGAAGGAAGCCCAGCCGCTGGCTAAAGCCGGCTCCATAGCCCCCCCGTCGGACCATCCGCCACAAGTAATAGGGCGAAGCCAGCAGAAGGAGGGGGAGGAAGAGGATGCGGTAGACCCACAACATGAACCAAGGAACGTGCCGCCCCCTTGTGGGTTGTCAGCCCAAAACACCCCTTTTTCCCTTGCCAGAGGGGGGTAGGAGTGTTTGAAACCCCATTCCACCGTTAGAAGCGACCGCCGATTGCTTCCGACATCCTAAACAAAACTGCAGTCAAATACACCTGATCCAACGTCCTCTCCTTCGGCAAGAAGCAGGATACGGAGCTAAAAATACCATGAACATCACCGTAAAAGACCTCCTCGACGCTGGCGTGCACTTCGGCCACCAGACCCGTCGCTGGAATCCTAAGTCCCGTCCGTACATCTTCGACCACCGTAACGGCGTGTCGATTATCGACCTCGAGAAGTCGCATGCGTGCCTCGCCGCCGCTGCTGCCTACCTCGAAGAAGTCTCCGCCAAGGGCAAGGAAGTGCTCTTCGTTGCGACCAAGCCGCAGGCCCAGGAAGTCGTCCGCGCCGCCGCTAAGGCGACCGGCATGCCCTTCGCTGTCAACCGCTGGCTCGGTGGCACGCTCACCAATTTTGCGACCATCAAGAAGTCGCTCGAGTCCTACCGCACCTACCTCAAGATGGAGCAGGACGGTTCCCTCGCCAAGATGCACAAGAAGGAAGGCGCCGCCGTTCGTCGCGAAATGTCCCGTATGCAGCGCAACTTCGAAGGTCTCTTGGAGTACCGCGAAATCCCTGCTGCGATGATCGTCATCGACACCAAGCATGAAGCCATCGCCGTCAATGAGGCCAACCGCCTCAAGATTCCGGTCATCGGCCTCTGTGACTCCAACTCTGACCCGTCGGTCCTCAAGTTCCCGATTCCGGGCAACGATGACGCCGCCAAGTCCATCCGCCTCGTGGTTGAAGTCCTCACGCAGGCTGTCCAGAACGGTCTGGCTCGCCGCAAGGTCGACGCCAACCCGCGCAAGACCGTCACGCCTCTTTCCCGTGGCGAATCCTCCGAAAACGCTCAGCCCGAAGTCACCATCTCCGATGAATTGATGAAGGCGAGCGAAGGCTCCGAGGGCGAAGAAGCCAAGGGTGGCGTGAAGGCTGTCCGTCCGCGCAAGACCACTAAGTAATCTCGCCATGTCCGCCATCACCGCCCAGACGGTCAACGAGCTGCGCCAGCGTACTGGCGCCGGCCTCATGGATTGCAAGAAGGCCCTCACCGAGGCTAACGCCGACATGGAGAAGGCCGTCGAAATTCTCCGGATTAAGGGAATTGCGACCCGCAACAAGAAGGCTGACCGCAAGGCCAGCGAAGGCATGTTTGCCGTGCAGGTTGATGCGTCCGGCTCGTTCGCGACGCTTCTCGAACTGAACTGCGAAACAGACTTCGTGGCCAAGAACGAAGCCTTCGTCGCCCTCGCCAAGGACCTCGTGGGTCAAGCTTCCGTGCACGGCGTCGACAACTTACTCGAGCAGCCCTATCACGCGGACGCTTCCCGTAAGGTTAACGACTACTTGAACGACCAGGTCACCAAGATCGGCGAGAACCTCAAGGTCTCCCGCGTCCTGAAGTTTGCTGCCTCTGGTAACGGCCGCGTCTCGGCTTACGTTCACACGGGTGCCAAGATCGCCGTCCTCATCGAGCTCTCGACGAAGTCCGCTGCCGGCGCTTCGCACGCCGAAGTGGCCGACTTCGCTCGCCAGATGGCGATGCAGGTCGTCGCCAACAACGGCCGTTTCGTCCGTCGCGAAGAAGTTTCCCCTGAAGTCGTCGCTAAGGAGCGTGAAATCGCCCTCGAGTTCACCAAGTCCGAAGCCGACAAGGCGATCGAAGAGTGCAAGCGCGTGATCGAAGACTATAAGGGCCAGCTCGTCGAACAGCAGGAAGCCAAGAACGCCGAAGTCATTGCCGAACTCGAAAAGCGCATCGTGGTTGCCGAAAAGCAATTCGTCGCTTCCGAAGCCCGCAAGAAGGCGCAGCTCTCGAATATCGAGAAAATCATCTCGGGCCGCGTCGACAAGTACTTCGCCGACGTTTGCCTCCTTGAGCAGTCGTTCTTCCGTGACCCCGATAAGAAGGTTTCCCAGCTCGTTGACGAACTCTCGAAGAAGGTTGGCGAAGAAGTCTCGATCGTTCGCTTCACCCGCTTCCAAGTGGGTGAAACGGCCGCCGAATAACCGACCTTAGTCAGCATATCAGGGCCGGTTTCCGCAAGGAGGCCGGCCCTTTGCTTTACACGGGCCGCGTAGGGCATAGCCTCAGTGGGTGGCTTTTCGACCTGACATCTTCCTTCGGTGCGCCCGTGGGCTCTGTCCCAATTGTCGCCAACCGGTCCGGCCGCTGCAGGCGAAAGGTTTTTGGCGTCGCTTTTCGAATACCCCCGATGCTTGTGGGCATTGCGGCATGGTGCTGCGGCGAAAAGAAGGTTTCTTCCTCGGGGCGATTGTCTGGAATTATGGGCTCACCGCGTTCGGCGTCCTACCGGTGCTCTTGTTCTGCTTGAGCCACGGCTGGGTCAGCGGCCTGACCGCGATGAAAATCGCTGCGGCGACGGCGCTCATCGTGCCCCCCTTCATCCATGCGTTCGCCTGGCGGCTTTGGCTCGGTACCTACTATGCTTGGCTGCCTGAGCAGTTGCCGTCTACGGTCGTGAACTCGGACGACTAAGTCGCACGGCTCTTAGCGGTCGCGACTGGCCATCCGCGTGATGAGCGCGAGTAGGAAGGACGTGTCGCCTTGGCACGCCGCGAGGTGGGCGTTGGCTTCGTCTGTCAGCGCCTGAATACGAGCCTTGGTTGCGGGGATGCCATGCAGGCCAGGGTAAGTGAACTTGCCGTTTTGCGCATCGGCCCCGACGGGCTTGCCGAGCTGAGCCGCATTGGCGGAGCCATCGAGGAGGTCATCGACCAATTGGAAGGCGATGCCGGCGGCACGGCCGGCGAGGCGGCAATGTTCAACGTCGGCTGCGTTCGCTCCGCCGATGAGCGCGCCCATGGCCAGCGGCGCGCTGAGCATGGCGGCCGTCTTGCCGAGCAGGATGAATTCGAGCCGGTCGGCGTCGGCACCTGCGGCGAGCCCACCCATGTCTTCGGTCTGTCCGCCGACTAAGAGGGTCGAGCCCGCGGCGTGCGCGAGCTCTGCGACGAGCCGGCGCGAAAGTTCGGGGCGGTCGGCATAGCCTTCGGCCAGCAAGGCAAAGGCCAAGGGCAGGAGGGCATCGCCGGCGAGCAGGGCGGTGGCCTCATCAAAAGCCTTGTGGCAGGACGGCCGGCCCCGGCGGAGATCGGAGTTATCCATGCACGGCAGGTCATCATGGATGAGCGAGTAGGTATGAATGCACTCCAGCGCGGTCGCGGCATGGCGGGCGTCGGCGGCGGGCTGGAAGGCTTGGGCGGCCGCAAGGCAGAGCACGGGGCGCAAGCGTTTACCGCCTGCCTCGAGCGAGTAGCGCATGGCCGCGTGCAGGCGGGCCGGGCGCGTATCCGCGGCCGGGGTCAAGGTTCGTAAAGCCAGTTCCGCGGCCTGGATCAGGGAGTCGTGCTGCGACTGAAACCTGGCGGCATCCATGGCTTATTCGCTGTCGTCTTCAGCGGCTTCACCTAACTTGAAGAAAGTCGCCGTACGGCCGACGTTGCCGATGACCTCGCTGCCAGTGAGGCGGGCGAGTTCCTGCATCTGGGTTTCCATGGCATCGCGCTCGGCGGTGAAGCGGACCTTCACGAGGTCGGCCTTGTTGAAGGCTTGCAGGAGCAGTTTGGAGATACCCTCGTTGATGCCTGCCTTACCCACGAAGACCTTGGGGTCGAGCGTTTGCGCCAGGCTACGTAGCTTGCTGCGTTCTGCCCCAGTGAGGCCGGGTTTATCCGTTGAGCCGTTATCCATGGGGCCTATTTCGCTTTCGGAAGGGGAGGGAGTCAACGGGCTAATCTGGTCAGCCCTCGCTTGCCTGCCGCCGGGGGCGCCATAGGTTGCGGGGATGAGTCCTGCAGCGGAGACCACGACCACGGTACGGCCGGAGACGGCGGAGGAAACCTCGGTCCAGCCGCGGGAGCCCGTCGTCGTGCACGTCCGCGTCCCCGCGTACACCACGGAAATGGTGCGGGTCTGGCAGAGCACCTTCCTCCTCGATCGCGACTCGAACCATACCAGCCGGCTACTGTCTTTTGAGAAGATTTCGCTCTACCCGCATTGGACGAAGCTCGATTACACGAAGCCCTACGTCTTCACTTTAATATTCGAGGGGCTACCGAAGTCGGTCCGGTCCTTTGACCTCGCCGAAATTATCCCGGACCCGAATGGCTTCCGTATCGAGGCCATTGCGCGCCGGCCGGGCGATGTCTACGAAGTCGACGTGGCCTTCTGAGGCCGTTTCTCGCTGGACGAAACGGGCGGTTCTTCCGAGAAAGGAGGCATGCAAGAAATGCCGCCACCCCTTCCGTCGTTGCTGAGCCGTTCGACCTTCTTCATCCGCGAGCACGTGGGCTTCATGAAGTTGACGGATGCTTACGATCTCTTGGATCCCGTCACGGGCGCTCAGCTCGGTCTGGCCAAGGAAGAGCCGAAGGCCGCGTGGGTCCGGCTCTTGATCAACAAGAATCTCTTGCCGACGACCGTCGTGGTCTATGAGGCGGACGGCAAGACGGTGGCGTTGAAAATCGAAAAGCCGTTCACGTTCTGGCGTACCCGCTTGAGCGTGTTCGATGGCCAAGGGCGGTTTCTCGGTCTGCTCCGCACGAAGTTCATTTCCTTCAAGCGCGAGCTCATCGTGGAGGACGCCAACGAGCGCCAGGTTGGCAGCTTTAGCGGCAAATGGATGAGTTGGACCCGTGAGCTTGTCGACGGCTCCGGTCAGGTCATCGGTACCATGGACAAGCAGTGGGCAGGCCTGGCCAAGGAGTTCTTTACCTCCGCCGATAACTACCAGCTGACCCTCGCCCCGGCCTCCGCCAGCCAGCCGGGTCAGGTGGCCCTGCTTCTGGCCGCTTGCCTGGGCTACGACCTTATTTTTACTGAAAACTGACCCCAGTAGGGGGGTGTGAATAAGTCTTTCCGGGGGCGGTTTCCTGCTTGCCTCGAGGGGGGCGACCTGTCACGAATTCGGCTTCACTTCGTTAGGGAGAAGGGTGGACCCCTTCTCACGCTGGCCGAGGAACGAAAGTTCCTTCCAGACGGAGGTACCGGCCATTCGGCGGGTCCTCGGGAATTTCTCCCAAGTCGGCCAAACTCAACCCAAACACCCACCCAAAGTCATGTCGTTCGATAAGTCTGATATCATCAAGAAGCACCAGCAGGATGCCAAAGATACCGGTTCGCCTGAAGTTCAGGTCGCCATTCTCTCTGGCCGCATCAACCACCTCACGGATCACCTCCGTACCCACCGTAAGGATTTCCACTCGCGTCGCGGTCTCATCATGCTGACCAACCGCCGCCGCAAGCTCTTGGCTTACCTGAAGTCGAGCGATCTGGACCGTTACAACGCCCTCATCAGCAAGCTTAGCCTGCGTAAGTAAGCCCGCCGCTTCTGCGGTCGGTCTTGCTTGCACGTCCCAGCCACCGCTGGGACGTCCGCTTTTCACCCCCCAACCAAAACCGCCGGGCAATCCCGCCTGGCACAACGCGCAAAACGCAAAAAATACCATGAAACAGAAACACTCCGTGACCATCGACGAACTCGGTATCACCATCAGCACCGGTTCCATCGCCCGTCTGGCGAATGGTGCCGTCACCATCAGCAAGGGCGAAACGACGCTCTTCGTGTCGGCCACCGCCGCCGAAGACCTGCGTTCCCCTGACCAGGACTTCTTCCCCCTCACCGTCGACTACCGCGAGAAGTTTGCCGCTGCCGGCCGCTTCCCTGGTGGTTACTTCCGCCGCGAAGGTAAGCCTTCCGACAAGGAAATCCTCACCTCCCGTCTCTGCGACCGCCCCCTGCGCCCGCTCTTTCCTGAAGGCTTCCTCAATGAAGTCCAGGTGATCGGCCTCCTCCTCTCGGCGGACCAAATCAACGACTCCGACGTGCTCATGGTGAACGGCGCTTCCGCTGCGCTCCTTTGCTCGGACATCCCTTGGAACGGTCCAATCGCCGGTATCCGCCTCGGCCGCGTCAACGGCCAGTTCGTGGTCAACCCCACGCACGAAGAGCAGTACCAGTCCGACCTCGACCTCATCTACGTCGGTAACGAGAAGGACATGATGATGATCGAAGGTTCCGCGGATCAGCTCCCGGAAGCCGATTTCATCGCCGCCCTCGAATACTCCCAGAAGGCCATCCAGCCGATCATCGCTGCCCAGCGTAAGCTCGCCGCGATGTACTCCAAGACGAAGCGCCAGTTCCCGCTCGTCGTTTGCGAAGCCAAGGCTCTCGCCATCTGCGAACGCGTCGCCAACGAAGGCGACCTTCTCAAGAAGGCAATCTTCCTCGCTTCCAAGAAGGAGCGCGGCGACGCCGTCAAGGCCGTGGTCGAGAAGGCCAAGGCTGCCTGTAAGGCTGAACTCGGCGACGTCTTCGACGCCCGCCAGATCAAGATGGCCTTCGAGAAACTCCAGGAAAAGGTCTACCGCAATGCCATCATCCAGAGCGGTGAGCGCGCCGACGGCCGCACCCCGAAGGATCTCCGGGCGATCTCTTGCGAAGTCGACGTGCTCCCCCGCGTCCATGGTTCCTCGCTCTTCCAGCGTGGCGAAACGCAGGGCCTCGTGCTCGCGACCCTCGGCACCTCGAAGGACGCCCAGGAAGTCGACGCCATCAC
>CAIYEN010000267.1 GCA_903925205.1 uncultured Opitutia bacterium
ACCCCGCGGGCGGAGCCCGCGAAGTTAAGTCGAGATTTGGAAGTCACTCGACGAACGGACGCGACGCAGTCGCGCCCCTACCCCAGGCAGTTGCACAACCTCTATTCAACCAATCAACGAGCCAACGAGTCCTCTCTCTCTACCGAAAAGGGGAACCGGGGACCGGATAGGATGCGTGGCTGAAGGATGCCGCACAACGGACGCGACGCAGTCGCGCCCTTACCTCGTTCAGACCAGCTTCTTGAGTTCGCCGGAGCTGTCGCCGAACTGGACGTCGCGGATGTCCATGCGGTTGAGCATGGAGACCCAGAGGTTGTTCAACGGGGTTTCCTTGCCGTACTGGATGCTGCGGCCCTGGCGGATGGTCCCGCAACCGCGGCCGGCGAGGAGGATGGGCAAGTCGTCGTGGTTGTGGCGGTTACCGTCGCCGTTACCCGAACCGTAGACGATCATCGAGTGGTCGAGCAACGTGCCGTCGCCTTCCTTGACCGACTTGAGACGGTTAAGGAAATAGGCCAGCTGCGTGGTGTGGAAAATATTGATGTCTTGGATCTTCGACATCTTCTCCGGGTCATTGCCGTGGTGGGAGAGGTTATGGTGACCCTCGCGCACGTTGATGAAGGGGTACGAACGGTTGCTGCCTTCGTTGGCGAAGACGAACGTCGAGATGCGCGTGGTATCCGTCTGGAAGGCCAAGACGATGAGGTCGGCGAGCAAGCGGAGGTGTTCCTCGTAGCTCTGCGGGATGCCGGTCGGGGCCTTGACGCCCACGGGGAGCTTGGGGGCCGCCGAGGAGCCGGCCTTAGAGATACGTAGTTCCATTTCGCGGACCGCAGTGAAGTATTCGTCGAGCTTGCGCTGGTCGTCGGCACCGAGGCGCACGTTCAATTCACGGAAGTCGTCGCGGACGGCGTCGAGCACGCTCTTGCGCTCGGCATCGCGGCGGGCGCGGTCGAGGTCGGTGCCCGAACCGAACAGACGCTCGAAGATCAGCTTGGGGCTGACTTCCTTGGGCATCGGCTGGGTGGCCGAGCGCCAGGACATGTTCGACTCGTAGATGCAGCTATAACCGGAGTCGCAACCGCCCGCCATCTTGCTGGAATCGGCGCCGACTTCGAGGGAAGCCAAGCGGGTGCGGTCGCCCATGCGGGCGGCGGCGATTTGGTCCACGGAGACGCCGACCTTGATGTTAGCCCCGTCGGTCTTACGCGGTTGGGCGCCGGTCAAGTAAGCGGCCATCGCGCGGGCGTGGTCACCACCGCCATCACCGTTGGCGCGGGCCTTGTCGGCCGTCAGGCCGGAGAGAATTGAGAAGTCCTTCGTTAAGTCCGCCAGCGGGTTAAGGATGGGTGGCAGTTTGGACGGGAGGGCCCCTTCGGTCGGGACGCGCCAGCCGCTCGGAATCACGCCATTCGGAATGTACACGTAGGCCATGCGGTTGGGCGCGGCCTGAGCGATGGGCGTGTTGCCAGCGGCCCAGCTTGTCTGCATCCCCATCTTCTCGAGCCAAGGCAGCGCAAGGGTGACGCCCAGTCCCTTGAGGACGGTGCGGCGGCTGAGGACTTTATCGTGGAGCATGGCGGAGAGGGGTTACTTCTTTTTGGCGGGTGGCTGGACGGTTTCAACCTGCGAAGTGCCTCGGCGGAGGCGGAAGGGGTCGCTCAGGACGGCGGCCATGACCAAGGCCGAGAAGCGGTTCTGGCCCTTTTCAGCCGAAAGCACCATCTTATCGAGGGCGGGCTCGTCGTAGAACTCCAGCCCGCGGCCCAAACTATAGGTCAGCAACTTCGCCGAAAGATTACGGACAAATTTCTCGTGGTCGGCCTTGAGGACCGACTTCAACTGCGTGGCGCCGGCGAACGCACGGCCATCGGGGAGCTTGCCCGCGGTATCAATGAGCACGCCCTCATCCATGGTGCGGTTGCGGCCGATCGCGTCGAACTTCTCGAACGCAAAACCGAGCGCATCCATGCGGTTGTGGCAGGACGCACAGGACGGGTTGGCGCGGTGCTGTTCGAGGCGTTGGCGGAGATTTCCGGTGAGTTGCTTCTGGCCCTCGAGGGAGGGCACGTCGGCGGGAGCGGGCGGGGGCGGCGTGCCGAGAATCTGTTCGAGAATCCACTTACCGCGCTTCACGGGCGACGTGCGGTCGGGGTTGGAAGTCGCCGTCAGGATGCTCGCTTGGGTGAGGACCCCGCCGCGCTCGCCCTTGGGCAACGTCACGCGCACGAAATCGCCTGCACGCCGCGACTCTACGTTGGGGATCTTATACAGTTCGGCCAGCGGACGGTCCAGGTAGGTGAAGTCCGCGTCGATGATGTCGAAGACGCTCCGGTCTTCGCGCACGATCTCCGACAGGAAGAGCTCCGTCTCCCGGATCATCGAGGTGCGCAGGGCATCATCGAACTCGGGGAACATCTTCGCATCGGGCGTGACCAGCGCCAAGCGGCGCGTCTGTAACCACTGGAGGGCGAAGCCCGACACCAAGTATTGGGCCCGCTTGTCCTTAAGGAGGCGCGTCGTCTGGGCCTCGAGGTTGGCGGACAACTTGCCGGAGTTGGCGAGGGCGAATAATTCCTCGTCGGGCATCGAACCCCACAGGAAGTAACTCAGGCGCGAAGCCAGGGCGAACTCCGAGAGCGGGTGGGCGTCCTTAGCGAACGGCTGCTCATCCTGCTCGATGCGGAAGACAAACTTCGGGGAAGCGAGGACGGCGGAAATCATCGCTTGGGCGCCAGCTTCCCAGGAACCCCCGGCCGTCTCGGCGGCCGTAAACACCTTGGTATAACGCTGGACCTCCACGGTCGTGGCCGGCCGGCGGAACGAGCGGCTCACGAACAAATTAACCATCGCACGGGCACGGTCGTCGCCCTTCTTGCCCTCGGCGAACGTCGCTAACTTACGTTGCAAATCGGTGCGCGTGTCGGTCGGCCCCAGTAACTGGTAACGGTATGTCCCGAGGCGGCGGCTGCCGGAGGACAGTTCGGGCGGCGGGTTCGTCCAGGTCACGGCGAGGGCGTGCTTACCAGGCGTCAGCTTCACCTTGGCATCGACCTTTTCGGCGCCGCGGCTCGTCTTCACCTTCAACGTCTGCGTGCCCACCGTCTTGCCGTCGACGACGAGGTTAACGATGGCCGCTTGATCGCCGGGATTACCGATGCCGACCAAGTGGGCGCGGAAGATATATTCCCCTTCGCGCGGGGCATCGAACGTCGCCGTCAACGTCGCCGCATTGAAGATGCGCATCTGGTCTTCGGAGCGGCCCCGCGGCTGCATGTTATAGCCGTCGACATTGAGCACATCGAGTTTTTGCTCGGCCGTGGGCATGGCACGTTCGGCGACCACCTTCGCCGCGGCGATGAACCGCTCGAGGTGGACCGGCGAGAACGTCAGCACATCGCCGATATTATCAAAGCCGTAGCCCGTGTCGTCGGCCGGGAAGTCGACGGAGAAGTTACCGTCGACGTAGCAAAGGTCGCGAATGGTGTTATTATATTCCGTCCGGTTGAGGCGGCGGACCGTCACCTTGCCGGGGTCCACCTTCGCTTGGGCGACCGCTTGACCGAGCAAGCCTTTGACTTGGCCCTGCAGGGCTTCGATTTCGGCTTGGGAGGGACGCGTCTTGCGTTCGGGGGGCGGCATTTCGCCGGCGACCACCTGGGTGACTAATTGGCGCCAAATCCGTTGATCGCGGTAGAAACCACTCGCGTCCTTAAACAGCTCGAGGTTCAGGTCGGCCTTCGTCTTGTCGTGGCCGTGACAATCGTAACAGTACTTCTCTAAGAACGGCTGAACCCCTTGTTTGAAGTCCGGGGTCGGGGCGGCCACGACAGCCGACCCTACCCCAGCTCCCAGCAAAAGGAGACCAGCCAAGCGCCAAGGGCGACGGAAGGGGAAGGACGAAGTCACTGGTAGTAAAACAAGGGGGCGAGGAGATGGTTGCAAACTTCCGCAAATAACCCGGAAAAGCGACTGGAGGCGTATATTTTACATAAAACAATGATTACCAAGGCTTTAGGTTTAAAAAACGGGGCACGCGGGGGTGGGGACGCGGGCGGCCCCGGGGTGCCAGGGTAAAAACCCCCGATTTCCGCCTAGGAAAAGGCGAGATTGGACAAGAACTTACGAAACCAAACACTCCGCTTGGGGTTCTAAAGTTACCCACCCCTACCCCCCTTTATGCAACGCGTCACCTCCCCCCTCCGTCAGCTCCTGCTCGTCGCTGGTTTGGCTACCCTGCCGGCCATCGCTGGCGCCGTCGATCTCGACGCCCTCGTGAAGAATTCGCCCTTCGGCGAAGGCAAGAGCGCGACTGTCGCGGAGAAGCCGAGCAACCTCGAATTTCGCGGCATGTATGTCGACCACGGCGTCACCTACTTCAGCATCTACAACACCACGACCAAGCTCTCCGCGTGGGTCGCGCAAGGGGACGCTCCGGCCGGCCTCGTGCCCGTCAGCGTGAAGAGCTACGACGCCGACACGGATTCCATCATTCTGGAGAACGCGGGTCAGCCCGTGAAGCTCTCGCTGAAGCAGGCCGTCATCAGCGTGGCTCCGGCCGTCGGTGCACCGGCGGCACCGATGCCGCAGGTCGCAGCGGGCGTCGACCCGAACCAGCAGGGTGGTGGCTTTAATCGCGGTGGCTTCAATGGCGGGCAAGCCCCCACCCCTGAACAAATCGCGGCCTTCCGCGAGCAGATGAAGGCCCGCGGCATGGATCGCCAGAATGGTGGCGGTGGTGGGACCAACGCCGAAGGCGGCGTTGTGCCGACCGAAGGTGGCAAGCGGGACCGCGGTAATTTCTCACGCGGCGGCGACACCGCGGCCGCGCCCACCACCGGCGCCGCTTCCTCTGGCAACGCTGACCGCGGCAATCGCGGTGGCAACAGCCGCGGCGGCAAGTAATCTCGCCCCAACCTTTCCTCCCCCATGAACCGTCGACTCACCACTTCTGCCCGCCGCACCTTGCGCAAGGGCTTCACCCTGCTCGAGATTCTGATCGCCGTCGCGATCGTCGGCATGCTCGTCGGCATTGCCGTCACGAACATCGACAAGATCCTGGGCCAGAGCCAAGAAGGCGTCGCCAAGCTCTTCGTCAACGAATCGCTCAAGGCCTCGCTCGTCCGCTACCGCATCGACCTCGGCGATTACCCGGGCACGGAAGAAGGCCTCAAGGCCCTCATCACTGCCCCGGAAGGCAAGCAGGACCGCTGGCGCGGCCCATACGTCGAAGCCAAGGGGGGCGCGCTCCCGCTCGACCCATGGGGTGCGGCTTACCAGTACCGCTACCCAGGCACGAAGAACACCGAGTCGTACGACCTCTTTTCGGTTGGTCGCGACAAGGCTCCGGACACCGCTGACGACATCGGCAATTGGTAAAGCGCCCGGACCAGTCTCGTGCGGGCCGCTCGGCACGCGGCGGCTTCACTTTGTTGGAGACGCTGCTCGTGCTTGGCCTCATCAGCATGTTAGCGGCCGTCCTCATCGGCGGCTCGGCATCCTTGCTCAAGGGGACGGCACGCGATGACCCGGAGTCAGCGCTCATGGCGCTGCTCCAGACCGTCCGTCGGCAAGCCGTCGAACAATCGAAAGTCATCGAGCTGAAACCCGACATCGAAGCGGACGGCGAAGACACCGTCCTCTCCTATACCTTCAACGAACAGAAGGAAACCTTACCCGTCGCGGGCGACACCCGGGTCAAGATCATCGCCCCCGAAGTCAAGGAAGCGATCTTGCTCGGTGGCCAAGTCGAAGAGCGGGCGTTGACCCGCATCCGCTTCTACCCTGATGGGACCTGTGACCGCATGCGCGTCGAAATCGTCCGGAACCAAGCGCGCCGCGTCATTCCCATCGACCCCTTAACCTGTGCGCCGCTGCCGGCGGAAGACGCCAAATGAACCGCCGCGCCTTTTCGCTCATCGAGGTCCTCGTGGCCTTGGCCATCTTCGCGCTCGCCGCGGTGGGTTTAGGCGCCGCGTACTCGAACGTCCTCCTCGGACGCCAGGCCCTCAAGCAGTATGACGTTGGCGCGGAAGACATGGCCCGGTGCCGGGCGGCGTTACTAGAGACCGTCAACTTCGACGATATTGAAACTGGCGGCGACATCTACCTCCCCGAAGACCGCATGGCGCGCTGGCAGGGCAAGGTCGAGCCGACCGAAGTCAGCGACCTCTTTGCCGTCACGCTCAGCGCCGAGATCCAAAAAGAAACCGGTGGCGAGTTCATCCAGATGAAGGAAGAGACCCGCCTCCTCCTCCGTCCAACCTGGTCGACCGCTTCGGACCGTAAAGTCATCCGCGACGCCGCCAAAGCGCGCCTCCTCCAAGAGCGCGGCTACGACGAAGCGACCGGCGGCGGTACCCAATTCATCAGCGCGGCGACCCCGAAGAAACCCCTCGGTGGCGGCAACAACAAGGGCGGCAACGGCGGCCAAACCAACGGCGGCAACAACCAAGGTGGTAAGGGCAACAATAACGGCAAAGGCAATCAGCCCGGCGGCAACAATGGTAAAGGCGGCCAGAATAATGGCGGCGGCAATAACCCCGGAGGCAAAGGTGGCCAAACCGGCGGCGGCAATAATGGTGGCGCCAACACGGGTGGTGGTCGCGGTGGCAATACCGGTGGCGGTAACGGTGGCGGTGGTGCCCCGACGGGCGGCGGCAATAATTTTGGCGGTGGCAACGGCGGCGGTAACAACCAAGGCGGCCGCGGCCCCGTCGCTCCCCTCCCCAAGCAATGAGTCACGCCCGCGCCCAGTCCCGCGGCTTCTCGCTGCTTGAGACCCTCGTCTCGCTCGCCTTGCTCGGCATCCTGATGGTCACGCTGAACACTTTCCTCTTCTCCATGAGCGAGCTCTGGGGCGGAAAGCGCGATCAACGCCTCTTTGACCAGCACGTCCGTGCGGCCACCCGCCAAGTCCGCGAAGTCCTCGAAGCCTCCACGAGCGGCCCGGGCGCCGTCGGCTTTGTGATTAAGGAAGTCCGGGCTGCGGACGGCACCAATGCCCCGCGCCTCGCGTTCAACTTAGCCGATGCGGGCCGGCTGGCCGATTGGCCGGAAGCCCCGCTGCCCGACGTCGACTTCTCGCTCTACGCCGACCCCGAGCGTGGGCTCATCTTACAATGGCAATCGCGCCTCGAACTCGAGCGCGACCTCAACGACGTCCACGAAACCATCCTCACGCCGTTTGTCGCTTCGCTCGGCTACGACTACTACGACACCGACCTCCGCAAGTGGAGCACGGAAGAAGAACCGGCGAAGGACGTGGCGGGCACCGCCTACCAGAAACCCGCCCGCGTCCGCCTCCGCTTCGCGCGCGGCCAACTCAAATCGGAAGTCATTCTGGACCTCCCCATCAAGCGCCCTGGCGCCTCACGCCCATGAGGCCGCAACGTCGCCGCGGATCCGTGATCGTCGTCGTCTTGGTGCTCATCACCTTGGCCTCGCTACTCTTGGCGCGCTTCATGGAGGATAACTCCTTGGAACTCGCGATGGCGACGCGGGAGGTCGACCGCTCGCGCCTGCGCGTGGAGGCCATGTCGGAGCTCGAACTCGCCTTGGCCGTCATCGCGGAGATTCGCTCGATCGACCTGAATAAAGTCCATGACCCCGCCCAGGGCTACGATGACCCGCACAAGTATTCGGGGATTCCGGTGCGCGACGGCTTGGAAGTGAATTTCGAGTATGAAGACGAAAGCGGTAAGCTCCCACTCTCGACCTTAGACAAGAACACCCTCATCCAGCTCCTCTACTCACTCGGGCTCGAGCAGCGGGACGCCGAGCGGGTGGCCGATGCGATGGTCGCCTGGACCAGCAAGAAGTACGAATCCATCGAAGAAGAAGCCACGGATGCGGCTTATCAGCGGGCCAAGCTCGCCTTTAAGCCCGCGCGACGCCCCCTCCGCTCCTTTGAAGAACTCCGCACCATCGGCGTCGCCAAGGACTTCTTCTTCGACGAAGACGGCAACCCGACGCGACTCCTCCGGGATTTCCAGCAGTGCGTGAGCCTCTACACCTTTGGCGACACCAACATCAACACCGCCTCGGACGCCCTGCTCCTCTCGCAAGGCTTGGACGAGCGCCAACTCGCCCTGATTCGCGATCG
>CAIYEN010000268.1 GCA_903925205.1 uncultured Opitutia bacterium
GCCGCCGGCTCTGGACCTTGGATCGAGCTGATCGGCAAGGCCGGCACCGCCGACGAAGCCAGCCTGCTCTATCAATCCCTCATCAACGACGCCTCACTGCAGCCTACGACGCGCCAGCGCGTCGCCCGCGCCTTGGCCGAAGCCGGCACCCGCAACGTCCGTCCCAACGGCGACCTCTCCGGTCTCGGCGGCCTGCTCAATTACCAGACCGAACCGAAGCTACTCGTCGAATGCGTCCGCCTCGCGGGCCAGTGGAAGTTGGTCCAGTTCGTCCCGAAGATCGGCGATTTTGCCGGCCGTGAAAAGGAAGCTGCGCTCCGTCAGACTGCCATCGCCGCCCTGCGTAACATCGGACAGCAGCCCTCGCTCGCCGCGCTCCGCAGCCTGACCGCCGAAGCCCGTCCGTCAGCGGTGCGTCGCGACGCCCTCCCCGCCCTCGCCGTCCATGCTCCGGGCGAAGCCTACAAGGCCATCCCCTCGGTATTCGCCCAGATCAAGTCGAAGGAGGAAGCCGCGGCCGTCTGGACCAACCTTTTCCAGATCGGCGGTTTCTCCCAGCGCCTCGCCAAGGATTTCCCCAAGGGCCTGAGCGCCGAACACTTGGCCGCCGCGCTGCAGTCCGCCCGCTCGCTGGGCCGTGGCGGCGTCGCCTTGGTGAAGACGATCGAGCCTCTCACCGGCGCCAAGACCGGACCGCGCAATTTCGAAACTGAAATCGCCGGCATCATCAACATGATCAAGCTGGGCGCTGACCCCGCGGACGGCGAGATCCACTACCGCAAGGCCGGCTGCACGCTGTGCCACGCCATCGGCGGCGCCGGCGGCAAGCTCGGCCCCGACCTCAGCAGCATCGGCGCCAGCGCCCCGCTGGACTACATCATCGAGAGCGTGCTGAATCCCGCCGCGAAGGTGAAGGAAGGCTACCACGGCTTCTCGTTCAAGATGAAGGACGGCAGCCAGATGGTCGGCATCCCGGCGCGCGAGAACGCGACCGAACTCTTCATCCGTCCCGGCCCCGGCGTCGAACTCGCCATCCTCAAGGCCAACATCGTGAGCCGCGACAATATCGGCAGCATCATGCCCGCCGGACTCTCCGACGGCATCCTGGGCGTCTCCAAGCGTAACTTCTACGCCTTCCTCGGCGAGATCGGTAAACCCGGTCCGTTCGATGCCAGCAAGGGCAACGTCGCTCGCCTCTGGGTCTTCGATGACCAGCCGCCCGGAGCCCTCGCCAAGTCCGCCGCCGCCACCCCGGTCTACACGCTCGTCAACGGCCAGCTGACCAAGGAATTCAACCCTGGTCGCCTCTACGCCACGGCCCGCTTCACCGCCGCCGCGGCCACCAAGAAGCCGCTCGTCCTCACGGGCGTGAAGGCCGCTTGGCTCGACGGTAAGTCCATCGACCTCAAGGACGGCGCCTTCGCCGCCTCGATTCCCGCCGGCAACCATGCGTTGACGGTCGAGGTCGATGGCAACGCACCGTACCTCAAGGCGCAGTGCGACGACGCCAGCTTCCTCGGAGACTGATGTCACGGATCGCGCTCATCCTGCTCGCGATTCTTTCGGCCGGCTGCCGCGAGACTTCCCTCGCCCCAGCCGTCAGCCCTGAAGCCCTGCGCCAAAAGGCGACCGCCTGCCGGGCCGAAGGCAAGCAAGCCGAAGCCGAGGCCCTGCTAGTTCAGGCTGTCGCATTGCAGCAGACGAAGTCCCGCGACGAACGTTCCGCCGCCGCCGACCTCCGCCGCGAACTCGCCGGACTACGGATGTCGGCCGATGACCTCGCCGGCGCTGAGAAGCTCTACCGCGAAGCGCTCGCTCTTCTCGAGGAATGGCCTCGCGGTTCTGACGCGGCCATCATCAACCTACGCACGCAGCTGGCCGGCCTCTGCTACCGTCAGTCACGACTCGACGAGGCGGCTGCCCTTTATCGCACGGTGCTGACGCTCGAAGTAGACTCCCTCGGCGAAGGCCACCCCGACCCTCTCGGCACGATGAGCATCCTGGGCGGACTGGAACTCAAGCGCGGCAAGCC
>CAIYEN010000269.1 GCA_903925205.1 uncultured Opitutia bacterium
CAGTCCATCGCGGTTACGGCCGACCAAGTGGGCAAGCTCGTCTTCGAGTCGGGTACGACCGCTAAGGGTTCGGGTACGCTCACGAGCCTCGGCTTCGGTGCTGGCTCGGCCTACACGATGACGATGAAGGACAGCACGGGCGTCGCCGGGGTCGGCTTCGACTCCGTCGCCGTCACGGGTGCGCTTAACCTCTCGGCGCTGTCCTCGGCTAACCGCATGACGTTGAACATGGTCTCGCTTAACAGCGGCAACACGGCGGGCGGTAACCTGGCCACCCAGGACTTCGCTTGGAATAGCTCGAAGAACTTCACGCTCTTCACGTATGGCACGCTCACCTTGGGCAACGGCGTGACGAATGTGGCCGACCTCTTCACGGTCAACTACGCCAACTTCAAGGATAAGTACGGCGTCTCGGCCCAGGCCGATTGGTTCACGGTGTCCAACGACAGCGTCAACGGCGCCATCGTCCTCACCGCGATCCCTGAGCCTTCCACCTACGGCATGAGCCTCGCTGGCCTGGCCTTGGCCCTCGCCGCCATCCGCCGCCGCAAGCGCAAGACCGACGCCGAAGCCAAGTAAGCGGCACGCTTAGTTAACTTCAAAGCCCCGGGCCCGCCCGGGGCTTTTTTGTGGGCGCGTCCCATTAGGGCGCGAGGGTAGGGTCAGCACGGCGTGCTGACCTAGCCCCGATGCAGTGGGGTAGGGGCGTGGCTGCGCCGCGCCCTCCTGATGGGGAGTGCACGATAAATCCTGCCCCTACCACCATTCCGGTCCCCGGTCCGCCTTTCGCTCTCCTTTCAGCCCACCAGTCCCCTCGGCACCGCCGTAAGCGGCACCGCCGCATTTCCTTATCGTCCTTCCCCCCATTATTCTCCCAAAGTGGGGCTGACTTCATGAAACGCCTTTTTGTCGAAAAGAAGCCCGCCTTCCGCTCCGAAGCTGAAGGGCTCCTCCGTGACCTCCGGGACTCCCTCCGCCTCGCCGGCCTGCAGGGTCTCCGCATCCTCCAGCGTTACGACGTCGAAGGGGCTACCGACGAGGCCATCCGCCAGGCGATCCCGACGGTCTTTGCCGAACCGCCGGTGGACGACGTGCATCTGGAATCCTTTCCCTTGGCCGCCGGCGAAGCCGCTTTCGCCGTGGAATTCTTGCCTGGTCAATTCGACCAGCGTGCCGACTCCGCCGCCCAGTGCCTCCAAATCGTTGGGGGAGGGGAGCGTCCCGTCGTCGGTGCCGCCCGCACGTTCGTCGTCAGCGGCGCCTCGGCCGAAGACCTGAAGCGCATCAAGGCCTACCTCATCAACCCGGTCGACTCTCGTGAAGCCGACTTGGCCAAGCCTAGCTCACTCCGCCGTGCGGCTCCCGTGCCCGCTGCCGTGGCTACGCTCAAGGGCTTCCTGACTCATTCCACGGACGAACTCGTCGCCCTGCGTAAGTCCCTCGGCCTGGCAATGTCCGATGCCGACCTGCAGTTCTGCCAAAAGCATTTCCGCGCCGAAGCCCACCGCGAGCCAACGCTCACGGAGATTAAACTGCTCGATACGTATTGGTCCGACCACTGCCGACACACGACGTTCTTGGCTGAGCTTACTTCGGTGGAGTTCGCGCCGTCGCCTTTACTCGCCCCGTTCAAGGCCGCCTGGGACCGCTACCAGCAGGTGCGCCTCGGCCTTAACCGTCAAGGCAAGCCGGTTTGCCTCATGGATATTGCGACCATCGCGGGCCGTGAACTCAAGCGCACGGGCCACCTCGACGACATGGAAGATTCCGAGGAAGTGAATGCGGCTTCGATTGTCGTACCCGTTGAGATCGACGGCAAGGTCGAGGAGTGGCTGGTCATGTTCAAGAACGAGACGCATAATCACCCGACGGAGATTGAGCCTTTCGGGGGTGCCGCCACCTGCTTGGGGGGCGCGATCCGCGACCCGCTTTCCGGCCGCTCCTACGTGTATCAGGCCATGCGCGTGACGGGCGCCGCCAACCCGCTGACGCCGTACGAACTGACGCTGCCGGGCAAACTGCCACAGCGTAAGATCACCACCGGCGCTGCTGCTGGTTACTCTGCTTACGGCAATCAGATCGGCCTCGCGACCGGTTTAGTGTCCGAGCACTACCACCCTGGCTACGTCGCCAAGCGCATGGAAATCGGCGCCGTCGTCGCGGCCGGCCCGCGTGCCTGCGTGCGTCGGGAAGCGCCCGTCCCTGGTGATGTGATTGTCCTCGTTGGTGGCCGCACCGGCCGCGATGGGGTGGGTGGCGCGACGGGTTCGTCCAAGGAGCACACCGAAACCGCCCTCCAGAATTCCGCCGAAGTACAGAAGGGCGACGCCCCGACCGAACGTAAACTGCAGCGCCTTTTCCGCGATGCTGCGGTCAGCCAACTCATCAAGCGCTGCAATGACTTCGGTGCGGGCGGCGTGTCCGTCGCCATCGGCGAGCTCGCGCCTTCGTTGCACGTCCACCTCGACCGCGTGCCGCTTAAGTATGATGGCCTCGATGGTTCCGAAATCGCGTTGTCGGAATCGCAAGAACGCATGGCCGTCGTGCTCGAGCCCAAGGACGTCGCCGCCTTCCTCGCCGCCGCCCGTCGCGAGAACCTCGAAGCCGTCCACGTCGCCGACGTCACCAACTCTGGCCGCCTGATCATGGAGTGGCGCGGTCAGCGGGTCGTCGACATCGCCCGTGATTTCCTCGACACCAATGGCGTGACCCAGACGGCCACGGCCGCGGTCGCCGCCCCGGACGCCGCCAATCACCCCTTCCAAACGCCCGCTGGGGCCGTTTCTGGGGCTGACCTTGAGAAGGCCCTGTCCGACCTCCCTAATGCCGCCCAAAGGGGCATGGTGGAGCGTTTTGACGCCTCTATCGGGGCTAATACGGTCCTACACCCCTTCGGCGGGGCGACCCAGTCCACCCCCCAGGAGGCCATGGCGGCCAAACTGCCGGTCCTGGGCGGCGAAACCGATGCCTGCACCGTCATGGCGTACGGGTTCAACCCCGAGGTCGCTCAGTGGTCCCCCGGTCACGGTGCGGTCTGCGCCGTCGTCGAGTCCTTGGCGCGCCTGACGGCTGCCGGCGGTAATCCCGCCCGCGCTCGCCTGACGCTCCAAGAATATTGCGAAAAGCTCGGTGGCCAGCCGACGCGCTGGGGCAAGCCGCTCGTGGCGCTCTTGGGTGCACTCGAGGCCCAACTGGAGTTCGGTACTGCCGCGATCGGCGGTAAAGACTCGATGTCGGGTTCGTTCAAGGAACTCGATGTCCCTCCGACGCTCGTCTCCTTCGCCATCGTGCCGGGCAAGGCCAGCCAAGTCGTGTCCGCAGAATTCAAGCACGCCGGATCGACGGTGGTCATTATCGATGTGCCTCGCACGTCCGCG
>CAIYEN010000270.1 GCA_903925205.1 uncultured Opitutia bacterium
CCCTTTTTCTTTGGCTTATTTCGCCGCGGCCTTGGCGGCCTCGCGCTTGGCCAGCATGCCGGGCGAATTCCACTTGATGACGTGATAGGTCGCGCGGCCATCGCCGACGTTACGAATCGCATGCTCGATATTCGCGGCCTGGAAGATGACCGAACCCGGCCCGAGCTTCACCCAAGCGCCGGCGACGAGCGCCTCGACGGTGCCCTCCTTGACGATGAGGAGCTCCTCGTCGGCATGCTGATGGGGCGGGTGTGGTGCTTGGCCCTTGTCTAGGGTCGTCACATGCATCTCGAGTTCGTCGAGGGTGGCCGTCGGGGCGCGGCAGATGGTGCGGGATTCGCCGACCTTGGACTTCTTAACGACCAGTTTCTCCCAATCGAAGGCCATCGAGCCCATGATCGGCTTGGGCGCCGGCACGGTAGCGGCAAGGCGGTCTTGGCCGATAAAACCAAAGAGTCCGAGGCAGACGGAAGCGGTCAGGGCGGCGACGGCGAGGTCGCGACGGGTCGGGGTGATCATGGGTCATTTCTAGGAAACCCGCCGAAGGGAGTAAAGAGCCCATCCAGACGCCTTGCCCTCCGGCCGACCCCAGGCCTAATCTCCCGCATGCTTCGCCCCGCGCACCGATGGACGGCCGCCCTGCTCGCCTTGGCGTGCCTTCTCGCAGGCTGCGGCGACGGAAAGACGACCGTCGAGAAGAAGGCCGCCGAAGGCTACCTTATCATCAACAACATGGCCGAGCCTTCAGGGCTCGACCCGCAGACGATTACCGGACTCAGCGAAAGCCATATCATCGCCGCCCTCTTCGAAGGCCTCGTCGGCTACGACCCCAAGGACCTGCACCCTGTCCCGGCCGTCGCGGAGAGCTGGAATATGTCGAAGGACGGCAAGACCTGGACGTTCCACCTGCGCGGTAATGCCCGATGGTCGAACGGCGACCCGGTGACCTCGGCCGATTTCCTCTTCAGCTACGAGCGCATGCTCACGCCGAGCTTTGGCGCCGAATACGCCTCGATGCTGCACGGTATCCGCGGGGCCAAGGATTTCGCCTCGGGCAAGAGCAAGGACTTCAAGGCGGTCGGCGTCCGCGCCCCTGACGCGCGCACGCTCATCATCGAGCTCGAGGACCCCATCCCTTATTTTCTGCAGCTCCTCTGCCACCATAGCTGGATCCCCGTGCACCCCGCCACGATCCTCAAGCACGGGAAGATGGATTCGCTCAACACGCTGTGGACGCGCCCCGGCGCGCTGGTCGGCAACGGAGCCTTCACGCTGGAGAAATGGGAAGTCGCCCGCCGCGTCGTCGTGCGCAAGAACCCGCTCTACTGGAACGCCAAGGAAGTCGCGCTCAACGCCGTCGAATTCCGCGCGATCTCCGACCTCTTCGCCGAGGAGCGCGCGTTCCGCGGCGGCGAACTCCACATCACCGGCGCCGTACCGCCCTACAAGGTCGCCAAGCTGCGCGAGCAGAAGGCCCCGCAGCTGCGGCTCGACCCGTTCTTCTCGACCGCC
>CAIYEN010000271.1 GCA_903925205.1 uncultured Opitutia bacterium
GTCGATCAGCTGCACGGTGGCCTCTTGGATGAACGCCCCGCCGGTGAAGGCGATTTCATATTCGAGCGACGTGGCCCAGGCGGGCGTCATCGCGGGGACGACGGTCTGGCGAGCCTGACAGACCTGGGTAATCTCGGACGTGCGTCCGGGGCCTTTGAAGCGGAGCGTCACGCTCACCTGGGCTTCGGCGACGTCCAGGCGCTCGGCCCAGCTCCAGAGCTGGAGGCGGACGAGCTGACCGGCACGGAGTGCGACCGGAGCGACGATAGGGCCGACCTTCCCGGCGGGAGCGATCAGACGCAAACCGGCACCGAGACGGTCGGCCTTGTTCTTCGAGGAGGGGGCGAGGTCGAGGGCGTCCTTTGACTCCGGCGAAGAGAAGTCATGGCGGAGGGCGATAGGGGCTTCGGACTGCTGCGCGACGCGATAAGCGAGCCAGCCGTTCGGGACGTCCGTCTTGGCCCAGGCTTCGAGCGGAGCCGGATCGCCTTCGACGAGGTAGCGCTCGGACCACTGCGCCCGTGGGTTCTCGGCGGGGAAGGTGCTCCAGCGGACCGGCATGCCGTAGGCACCCCAGACCCGGTTGAAGGCAGACTCCTTCTTGGCGTAGGCGGATTCGGCAGCGGTGAGATGGCGCAGGGCCGCGAGGCGGGCGCTGTAATCAGGCACGACCTGACGCGCCTGCACGGCTTCGCGGTAACCGAGATAGAGCGCCCACGTGTCGGCGAACTGCTGGAGGCGCCAGGCCTGCCGACGAAGGCTCGGAGTCTGTCGCACGGCGAGGATTTGCGCATCCTGCGCCGAACGCAGGGCGGCCGAGATCGCCGCGACTTCGCTGTCGGAAAGCACGAGCGCGCCGCGCTGATCGCGGAAGTGGCGGAGGAAGGCGTCCTTGCCGCCGACCTGGGCGTCGCGGCGCCAACCGGACTCGATGAGCGCATACGCCTCGAGCATCGGCGCGGCGGCGGGCCCGTAAGCGGCGTCGAACCATTTCTTGAGGAGCGCGCTCGAATCGGCATTCTTGTTCTCGAGCATCTTGGCGGCGAGCCAGAGCTTCGGGGCGTCGAAGGCCCAGAGCGGATAAGCTTCGGCATACCAACCAATCGCCCCCGCGGTATGCGTGGCGCGGATCGACCCGACGAGCGCGGTGAAGTTCACGCGTGGCGAGGCCACGTCGGCGCCGTAGAGGTAATCGTAGACGCCGAGACGCTTCACGCCCGACTTCGCCCAAGCGGCGAGATTGGCGCGGTCCTGTGCGATGAATTCCTGGGAGCCGTAGCCCATCCGATCCATGCAGACCCACGGGAAGATCTCGGGGCGGAGCTTGATTGTCGGAGCCCGCAAGGTCTGCATGTAGGCGAGCGAGCCGATGGCGTGGTGCTTGCCTTCGTTATCGCCGCCCGGTGCCCAGATGGAGTCGGCGACTTTGTTCAGAAAGCTGAAGACGTAGTCGGTGCGGACCGGGCGGTCGCGGAACCATCCCTCGGAAGGCGCGCTGTCGTCAAACTTCAGGGTATCGTTGACGCCGAAGGCGACGGAAAACGTTCCAGGGTTCTTGCGGAAGTATTCGCGGGCATAGCGCGCACCGATCTCGGGGGCGCGGGGATTGTCGAGGTGTGGATTAGCGTCGAGGGAGTTACCCTTCGGCTCGATCGGCTTGCCGCCCACCATCGGGAAGAGCATCGGCTCCTCCTGCCAGACCTTGCGGTCGAAGACGCGGTAGAGACCATGGGAGAATTCCGGGGCGCGGCCGTAGCCGACGGAAAAAGCCCAGTCATCCGAGAGTTCATTCAATCCGCTCAGCTGGCGCCAACGGAAGTCGGGCTGGAACTCATCAGGCAGGGGGAAGCCCACCTGGTAGCGGGGCGTCCAATCGGCGCCCTGCTCGCCCGGGAAGGCGAAGAAGACGCCGAGGTGCTGTTCGCAGAAACGCCCGACCGCGATGCGAGTGGCCGCGGGATTATTGCCGACGAGATAGACAGACTGGCCGACGACTGCCCGGCGGGCGGTATCGCCCTCGGCGATGGGCGCGGAGATGCCGGCGAACTTTGCGCCGACGGTTTTACCGACATAGATGGCGAGCTCCGGCCCGCGGATGCCTTTGACCTCGTGCTGGATCGCCGGACGTACGCCGGAGACGCGTTCGCACCAATCGGCGAGCGTGCGGGCAGCGTGCCATTCATCGACCTCGGGTTCGACCGGCAGGACGATCGGCGCCCAGGCGCCGGCATCGAACAGACCCCCCGCGCGCGCGACGGCCGAAAGCAACATCAGGCAGGTCAGTGCGAGGAAGCGGGGCATGGGGTGAAACTAGGGGGCAAGTGGGCCAGTTGGCAAGGGA
>CAIYEN010000272.1 GCA_903925205.1 uncultured Opitutia bacterium
AGCGACGGGCGTGAAGCGAGGACGGCCATCTTCCAACGTCTCTTCGAACATTCCCTGCGGGCGGATCCACGTCCTCGCCTCGGGGTTGTCATAGAGACAACGATAGACCACGTGGGGCGAGAGGTCCTCCGAATGCGCGCCCACGCCCAACCGCAGGTAGTGGTTGCCCTTGTAATGACGGTAGAGAGTCCAGGACATGTGGAATGAGGGGGCGAGTGGGCAGGAGTATGGTTGGCTAGGGGAGCGTGCAGACGCAAGCCAGACGGAGCAGCTTCAAGGTTAATGGGGAGGGGTGCGACCGCGTCGCGTCCGCCTGCTTAGGTAGGGGCGTGGCTCCGCCGCGCCCTCCTTCCTCGGAGTGCAAGGCAAAGCCTTGCCCCTACCCGATGCAGTCAGGGTTCGGGGCGATGAGACAAAAGAACGCGACGCAGTCGCGACCCACCCTTAAGAGACAACTAGGTTAGCACGCAGTGCTAACCCTACCAGTTCCTAAACCCGCAACCCGCCTCGACACCCGTCCGCCGCCTACTTGGCGGCGCCCCAGTGCGAGGTGAAGGGGTGCAGGATAAAGAGGGGCTTGCCGACGACGTCCTTCTCGGGGACTTCGCCCCAACCGCGGGAGTCGAAGCTGTTAGCGGAGTTATCGCCGAGTGCGTAGTAATGACGGTCAGTCACGGTATATTCCTTGTTCAAAGGCAGCGCATACGCGTAGTCACCGATCTCGGCGAGATAGCCATAGTAACCAAGGTCCGTCGCACGGTTCGAATTCAGCACCATGGGTTCAGGCGAGGTGACGACCTTGCCGTTCACGTAAAGGCGCCCGTCGGCATCAACGAAGAGGCGTTCGCCCGGGACGCCGGCGAGGCGCTTGACGTAATAATTCTGCGATGGGTTGCCGTTGCGGTCCGCGAGGCCGGGGATGTTGTTCGTCTTGAAGACGAAGGTGTCACCGCGGGATGGATTGACGAAGTTATAAGACACCCGGTCCACGAAGAGCATGTCGCCCGTGAGGATGTCGAAGTTCAGCACTGGCTGGCCGGCCTTGGCCTTGTAGCCCGTGAGCAACATCGGACCATTGGATTCCGTCTCGATGCGGTTGTCGCGGCTCGCCTGCACGAGCAGCTTGTCCCAGCGCTCGGCGTCCTGACGACGTAAGGGTAGCTTGGCATAGTCGGGGAAATACGTCCGGAGCATCACGCCCTCGAGGCCGAAGTCGGTCGGAACACCCACGGCCATCGGCGTGTTGCCGACGACCAGCACGTAGCCTTCGCCAGGTGTACGGCCGCGCACGCGGTAGTGCTTGTCCTTGCCGTCGAAGCCCGCGTATTCCAACGGAATCTTGACTTCCCCATCCACCGGGGCGCGCTCCACGTAAGTCCAGGTCCACTGGATCTTTTCCAATGCCAGCGTCGCGAGATCAGGGATCGGGGCGTCGGGCGCACGCACCACGGAAGTCATCCCATTGTACGTCGGCCACATCGAATTCGTCGGGATCTTGAAAGGCTGCAGCAGGAAACTGCGGATCGCGCCAGCCACGATCGCGGCCATCACGACCATCTCCACGTAGTCGCCTGTCGTGGAGACAGGGTAGATCTTTCCGCCGTTACGCACGAGCACCTCATGCAGGGCCGTGATGGCCGGCTCAGTCTCTTCGGGCGGAGCCGAGCGCTTTAAAAGTGCAGCCAACTGGGATGTCAGGCGCTCCTGTTCCGCGAGATCTTCGGCGCGGAGCACGTCACCGCGGTAGAGCTTCACCTTGTGCGCAATCTCGAGGACCTGCTTAGCGACCTTCAGGAAGCGGTGGTGCTTAGGGAGGATGAATCCGGGGAGATGGGTGAGCATGGCGAACCTACGCCCAACCTAAGCGGGTGGACGGTCGCTGGAAAGGACAGAAACGGG
>CAIYEN010000273.1 GCA_903925205.1 uncultured Opitutia bacterium
TCGCCGCTGCATGCGCTCACGATGCTGAACGACCCGACCTGGGTCGAGGCCGCGCGCGTGTTGGCCGAACGCGTGAGCAAGGAACAGTCGACCGAGGACGCCCGCCTCGCCCGGGCCTTCGCGCTGATCCTGAGCCGTGCGCCCACCGAGCGCGAACAGGCCCTGCTACGCAACTTACTCTCCCATCAACGCACAGTGTATGCGAACGACCCGAAGTCCGCGGACGCCTTGCTGGCCATCGGTGAATCCAAGCGCGACGCGACGCTCAAGAACACTGAACAGGCGGCCTTGACCGCGGCTTGCCTCGCCCTCCTCAACCTCGACGCCGCGCAGACCCGCGACTGACCCATGGACCACGACCACCTCTCTCCGACCGAATGGCGGACGCGACTCACGCGCCGCAGTTTCCTTAACGCCTCCGTCCAAGGCATCGGCGCCGTCGCCCTCTCCTCGCTCCTCTCACGCGACCTGCTGGCGGCGACCACGCCCGCCGCGAAGGGCGGCCTGCCTGCCCTGCCGCACTTCGCGCCCAAGGCCAAGCGCATGATCTGCCTCTGGCAAGGCGGGGGCCCTTCGCACATCGACCTTTTCGATAACAAACCCAAGATGGTCGACTTCGCCGGCAAGGACATCCCGGCGAGCGTCCGGGGCGACACGCGCCTCTCCACGATGTCGAGTAGCTACTCCAAGTGGCCCTGCGTGCCCGCGATTAAGCCCTTCAAGAAGTACGGCTCCAGCGAGATCGAGATGAGCACGATGTTGCCGCACATTGGCTCCATCGCGGACGAACTCTGCGTCGTCCGCTCGATGAACACCGAGGCCGTCAACCACGCCCCCGGCGTCACCTTCTTCATGACCGGCTCGCAGATTCCGGGCCGCCCCGCGATGGGCGCGTGGCTCGCCTACGGACTCGGCACGATGAACGAGGACCTCCCGGCCTTCGTCGTCATGACCTCGTCGGACAAGACCAAGACCTGCGGGCAGCTCTTCTTCGAGCATTACTGGAGCAACGGCTTCCTCCCAGGCAAGCATCAGGGCGTGCGTTTCCGCGGCACCGGTGACCCTGTGCCCTACGTCGGTAACCCCGCCGGCATCAGCCGCGACGCCCGCCGGGCGATGCTCGACGACGTCCAAGCCTTTAATCGCGAACACCTCGGCACCGTCGGCGACCCCGAAATCGATACCCGTATCTCGCAATACGAGATGGCTTTCCGCATGCAGGCCTCCGTGCCCGACCTGCTGGACTTCCGCAACGAACCCAAGGCGGTCCTCGAGATGTATGGACCTGACGTCCTTACGCCGGGGACGTTCGCAAACAACTGCCTCATCGCCCGCCGCCTCGCCGAGCGGGGTGTGCGCTTCACGCAGCTCATGCATGCGGGCTGGGATCAGCATAACAACCTCACCACTGGTCAGCTGGCAGCCCAGTGCCAAGACACCGACCAACCCAGCGCCGCGCTCGTCAAGGACCTCAAGCAACGCGGCCTGCTCGATGATACCCTCGTCGTCTGGGGCGGCGAATTCGGCCGCACGCCATTCGGCCAGAACCAGCAAGGCCAAGGCTACAAGGGCCGCGATCACTTCGGCAAAGCCTACAGCTGGTGGCTCGCCGGCGGGGGCATCAAGAAAGGCCACGTCTACGGCGAGACCGACGAATTCGGCTGGAATATCACCAAGGACTCCATGCACGTGCATGACATGCAGGCCACGCTCATGCACCTCTTCGGCATCAACCATGAAGCCCTGACCTATCGCTACCAAGGCCGCCAATTCCGCCTCACGGACGTACATGGTAAGGTCGCCAAGGGCATCTTGGCCTAAGACAGCCCGCCCGGGGGCGCTGATTCCCTAGGAAAAAACACCCTATCCTCACTTTTCGGCTTTTTCCCCTTGCCCCCCGCCCGCCCTGCCCTTTTCTCCACCTTTCCTCCCCTTCACGGTCATGACCCAGCACAACAGTTTCAAGTCCAGCGCCTCCTCTTCCGGCGCCAAGCGTAACGTCCTCAAGCGCTTCGAGCGCGTGGAGCTGCTGAAGAAGCGTGGTGCCCTCAAGGGTATCAAGCGCGTGACCA
>CAIYEN010000274.1 GCA_903925205.1 uncultured Opitutia bacterium
GACGAAGGGCATCTTGGGCACCCCGAGGTCTTTGCGGACGTCACGAATGAACGCTGCCATATAATCCGAATACTTGGCGTAGCGATTGGTCGTCGCGACCTTGGGCAGGCGCGGATAGAAGTTGGTATCAACCATGTCGTTAAAGCCCTGCAGCCAGATGAAGCCGGCAATCTCATAACCCTGCTTAGGGTCGTAGGCGGGGCAGACCCGGCCCGGGTTAGCCAAGACCTGGCGAACATGCGCGAGCATGAGTCGGTAGTAATGGCCGGAGGCGTCTAACGGGTGACGGTCCTTCTCGAGGTCCGTCGGGGTGCGCGGGTATGGACCCGCGCCAGGCGAGCGGAAATCATAGTTGAGCGACTTGCCGCCCCACGCGGCTTTAATCAGCAGCACGGGCTCCTGATAGGCGCGATCCATGGCTAGCCCGAAAGTGTATTCCGGCCCGATTTTACCGCCGTCTTTCGTGGGATCCTGACGCGAGCCATAACCGGTCGTGAGTTTACCGAAACCTTCGCCGTTCTTCTCACCGATGCCGGTGAAGTAGGAAATCCACACGCCCTCCCCTTCGGCGGGCGCTTTGCCATCCGGGCCCTTCATGCGCTTCAGCAAGGGCGCGGTGGCCGGGTCCTCTCCGATATAATCAATCGTCTCCACCTTCGCATGCCCCTCCATGTTGGATTGGCCAACGAGGATGAAGACCTTGGTGGGGGCAGCCTGCAAACCAAGGGCAGCCAATAGCAACAACAGCGAGGGGTAACGCATCCCTCCAGACAAAGGCCGTGGCCACAGATGGCAAGCCCTGCCCCGCTCCACCCGCTCACTCAACCCTTCACGTACATCTCCACCTTGCAGTCATAACCACCGAGGTCCACCTCTTGGCGGTAGTCCCGACGCATCGTCTTGTCCGTGGTCTCCAAGCGGAGCGGATTGACGAAGATAAGGCGACCACCTGGACGCAGCGTTGCGGAGGCGATTCGGAAGAAGTCGGCAAACAGGCCATGCAGGTTAGGCACCCGCACGCGCCGACCGAGCGGCGGATTCGAGATGATGAGCGAGAGCTTACCGGAGACCAGCGCTGGGATTTCGGAGTATCCCCGGAAGTCGCCCGTCAGGAAGGTGCTCTTCACGCCCTCGAGGCCCGCGGCCTCCCAGTTTTCCTTAGCAATCGCGATGGCCTTCTCGCTGAGGTCAGTGCCGATCACCTGCTTTACGCCGCCCAACAAGGCGGTCTCGATGAGTTCCAAGCCCGAACCACAGAAGGGATCCCAGACGACTTCGTTCGCTTGACGACCGGCCAGGCGAGCCAAGCAGGCCGCCAGCGGCGGGTGCGAGGCAGCATTGATGGCCCCCTTGCGGTAAGTCAGGCGTGGGTCCGGCGAAACCTTCGGGCGGAGTTCGGCCAAGGCGGCGGACGGCGCCAAGAAGACATCGACCGACCACGGCGCCTCGCGGGCGTCATTCAGGATGCGCGGGTTCACCTTGAACGCTTCCGCGGCCACCTTGGCCACGTCGTCGTCATGGTTTTCGCTGCCCGAGAAAGAGAGACGATAACGCCACGAACCATCCGTGAGCGAACCCATGAGGCGCTCGCTCAACGGGGAGGCAATGAGTTTAGCCAAACCGGCCACGGCCTCAGGGCTTTCGGGGTCGCGCACGCGGCCTAAGCCAAAGCCCATGGTATCAAAGCAACGCAACTGATAGAGATCACGGAGGCTGAACGGCCCTTTGGCCGCGACCACCACGTGGCAACCGCGGACTTCGAGGACGCGGAACTTCCCGCCGGCGGCATCGCTGGCACGCACCTCATCGGCCAAGACGGCCTCGAGGCCACGGCGGCAGCGCAGGCTGATGCGCAGCGTATCGTAACGATCCAAAATCGCGTCGACGCGAATCGTCGCCGGGCTTTCGCGCCGGGCGACGTTGGCACGGACCTTTTGCTCAGAGAGCGGCAAACCGACCGCACCAGCGCCCACGGCCTTCAGGGTTTCTTCGCCGGCAATCTTCTCCAAGGCCGCGCCCGCCTTCCGCTTCTCGCGGTCGACGGTACTCGTCTTAAGGATAGTAAGGATCTTCTGCTCGGCTTCGACGTCTTCCCCCAGCTTCGGAATCGCCGCCATGGCGTAGCGCCGGACCTTCTCTTCGGGATCCTGGAGCAGGCCCTTGAGCCAGGCCTTGACCTGAACCTTCAAGGCCGGGTCGCTGCAATGGGTGAAAACGACGCCGACTGCCCGGACGAGGGCGACCTGACGGGCCCGTTCCTTGCCCGTGGCCTGGTTGAATTTGGGAACCTCGACGCCCCAAAGCTGCCCCGGAGTCAATTCTCGGAGCTGTCGGTAGAGGTCGTTATCGGCTTTCATGGCATGAGGTGTCGGGCTGGACCTCGGCAATGTCAAGGGAGACGGACCAAGGCCACGCCCACCGGCCTGCGAGCATTCCTCAGCAAACCGACCCATTTCAAGCAAGTCTGCTGCTCATTTTTCCAAGGAAATCAGCAGAAACGGACGCGACTGAGGTCGCCTTGGCTTATTACGACTCCGCCCACCAGGTTTGGCAGGAATTATGCTCGATAAGTTGCCTTTGACAGAGGGGAATTAATGCCCACTAGATTTAGGCGTCCTGCGGACCTCCCAAAGGCACCTAGCACCCTTCCACCACTTTTGTCCCGTCTCGCTCACTTTCGCCACCACCAGAAATGAATAATCCCGGACTTCCCGAGAAACAGGGTCTCTACGACCCTCAGTTCGAACATGACGCCTGCGGCGTCGGCTTCGTCTGTCAAATGAAGGGCAAACGGTCCCATGATATTATTCAGCAAGCCCTGACCATTTTGGTGAACTTGGATCACCGCGGCGCCTGTGGTTGTGAAGTCAATACTGGTGACGGCGCGGGCATCCTGCTCCAGCTCCCGCATGGCTTCTTCGCCAAGCACGGCCCGGCCAACCTCCCCAAGCCCGGCCACTACGGTGTGGGCATGCTCTACGTTTCGCCTGACGCCAAGATCCGCGCGGCGACCGAAGCGACCTTCACCGACCTCGCCAAGTCCCTCGGCCTCTCCGTCCTCGGCTGGCGCACCGTCCCCGTCGACAACTCCTCCCTCGGCAAGACCGCGATCACCAGCGAACCGGTCGTCCGCCAGGCCTTCCTCGGTCGCCCGGCCGATTGCGCCACCGACCAGGATTTCGAGCGCAAGCTCTTCATCCTGAGCAAGCAGGCCCACCACCAGATTCGCGGTACCGGCAAAGACCAGTTCTATTACGCCAGTTCCCTGTCCTGCCGCACCATCATCTACAAGGGCATGCTCATGCCCGAACAGGTCGGTAAATACTTCCGCGACCTCGCCGATCCGTCGATGGACACCGCCCTCGCGCTCGTCCACTCGCGCTTCTCGACCAACACCTTCCCCAGCTGGGAACGTGCGCACCCGTACCACTACATCGCGCACAACGGCGAAATCAACACCCTCAACGGCAACGTCAATTGGATGAAGGCCCGCGAGCC
>CAIYEN010000275.1 GCA_903925205.1 uncultured Opitutia bacterium
AAGGCCCCCGCCAAAGCTGCCGCCAAGAAAGCTGGCACGACTGGCACGGCCATCGGCGAGAATAAAGCCACTCCGGTCGACCGTATCAAGGTCCCCGCGGGCTTCCAAGTGGAGCTGCTCTACTCCGTCCCGAATGCCGAACAAGGCTCCTGGGTCGCGCTCTGCACGGACGATAAGGGCCGTATCTACGCGAGCGACCAATACGGCTCACTCTACCGCTTCCCGGTTCCCGCCGCCGGCCAGACACTCCAGCCAGCCGACGTGCAGAAGCTGGCCGTCAATATCCGCGGCGTGAACGGGATGCGCTTCGCCTTCGGCGCCCTCTACGTCGGCGTGAACGACTACGAGAAGAAGATCCCCAGCGGCGTCTACCGCCTCAGCGACACCAACGGCGATGACACCCTCGACAAGGTCGAACTCCTCCGCGAGATCCAGGCCAGCGGCGACCATGGCGTGCATGCCATCGTCCCCACGCCCGATGGCAAGGCCCTCTACCTCATCACAGGCAATAACGCGGTGAAGCCCGACACCGCGGCCAATTCACCGGTGCCGACGGTCTGGGGCGATGACCACCTCCTCCCCCGCATGCCGGATGGCCGCGGCCATAACCGCCACGTGCTCGCCCCAGGCGGCATCGTCTACCGCTTCACGCCCGACGGCAAAGAATTCAAGGTCTTCGCCTCTGGTTTCCGCAACATCTACGGCGGCGCCGTGAACAAGGACGGCGAGCTCTTCACGTACGACGCCGACATGGAGTACGACTTCAACACGCCATGGTATCGCCCAACGCGCATCAACCATGTCGTTAGCGGCGGTGAATACGGCTGGCGCAACGGTGCGGGCAAGTATCCCGAGTTCTACCCCGACAACCTACCGGCCACCTTAAACATCGGGCCCGGCTCGCCGACGGGCATGACCTTCGGCTACGGCGCCAAGTTCCCGGCCAAGTACCAGCAGGCGCTCTACGCCCTCGATTGGAGCTGGGGCAAAATCTATGCCGTGCACCTCACACCGAAGGGCGCGAGCTACACAGCCACCAAGGAAGAATTTGTGACCGGCGGCCCCCTCCCCGTCACCGACGCCCTCATCCACCCGAAGGACGGGGCGATGTATTTCGCGATCGGCGGCCGTAAGGTGCAGTCTGGACTCTACCGCGTCAGTTACATCGGCAAGGAAAGCACTGCCGGCGTCGACGCACTCACGCGTACGACCGACGAAGCCAAGCTCCGCCGCCAACTCGAGGGTCTCCACGGCGTCCAAGAACCCAAGGCCATCAACGTCGCCTGGCCTCACTTGAATAACCCAGACCGCAATATCCGCTGGGCCGCCCGGGTCATCCTCGAGCACCAGCCCTTAGGCCTCTGGCAGGACCGTGCCCTCCGGGAAACCGACCCCGCCAGTTCCTTGGAAGCCCTCCTCGGTGTCGCCTTGGTCGGTGCCCAGTGCCCGAACCACAGCCCGCGGGCCGCCAAGCCCGACCCGCGGACAGGCGTGCCTTTGATGGTCGCCCAACCGACCGCCGCGGAAGCCGCCACGCGCGACGCCATTCTCGATGCGCTGCTCCGGCTGGACTGGGCGAAGCTCACCAATGACCAGCGCATCGCCTGGGTCCGTATCTCTGAAATCGTGTTGCACCGCTACGGCACGCCCGACCCCGCTCGTGTGCAGCAAATCATCGGCCGCCTTGATCCAGGCTTCCCCGCGAATAACTTCGAGTTGAACTGGGTCCTCTGCGAGACGTTGGCCTTCCTGCAGGCCCCGAACACCGCCGCTAAGGGCATGGCGCTCATCGCCAACGCCGAAAGCCAAGAACCGCAAATGGAATACGCGCGGAGCCTCCGCTTCCTCAAGACGGGTTGGACCCCGGCCCTGCGCCAAGCCCAGCTCAATTGGTTCCTGCAGGCCGCTAACTACCGCGGCGGTTCGAGCTTCACCCAGTTCATTCAATTCATCCGTACCGACTCCCTCGCGACGTTCACCGACGCGGAGAAGCAGCAACACGCTGCGCTCATCGCCCAGAAGCCCGTGATCAAGTCGCCGATTGAGAATGCGGGTGCCATGTTCGCCGGTCGGACACCGAAAGCCTGGACGCTCGCGGAACTCGACACGGCGGTCGGGGCGGGCCTGAAGGACCGCAACTTCGACAACGGCCGCAAGGTCTTCGCCGCCGCCGCCTGCTTCACCTGCCACCGCTTCGGCAATGCCGGCGGCATGACGGGCCCCGACCTCACCCTCTCCGGCGGGCGCTACAGCCCGCATGACTTCCTCGACCAGGTCATCAACCCCAGCAAGGAGATCAACGAGCAGTTCGCTCCCATCATCGTGACCAAGAACAACGGCGACACCCTCACCGGCGTCATCGTCAACTTGAACGGCGACTCCGTCGTGGTGAACACGGACCTCTCCGACCCCGACCAACGCGTCAACGTCGACCGCAAGGAAGTGAAGAGCATCGAGCGGAGCACGATCTCGCCCATGCCGCCCATGCTCCTCAGCATGCTCACGCAGGAGGAGATCCTCGACCTCGTGGCCTACGTGTTGAGCGGCGGCGATAAGGAAAAGCCCGTCTTCAAGAAGGCCGCGAAGTAAGCCATGAAACGACTCAAGGTCGCCGCGCTCTGCGTGGCGTATGGATTCACGGACCTCTACCTGCTCTTAGGTTGGATGGCGAGCGGCCAACCACAGCGGGTGTCGCTTTGGAACAAGCTCTATGGCCCACTGACCTTTGACCTTAGCCCGAACGCGGAGGGCTACGGCCTGGCTTTCCTGCTGCTCTCGGGCCTGGCGACCATCGGCTTCATGGTGGTACTCGTGCGTATGGTCCGCCCAGTGGCACCGGCGGCCACGGGCGACAACCCCTTCACGAAGGAGTCCTAAAAGGCTCAGAGCGCCTTCCGCAAGGCGGCGAGGGCCGCGGCTTGACGCGCTTGAACGATTGCTTGGGCCTGCTGCACCTTGGTCCGAGCCACGACAGGGTCCTTCGCCATCGCTAAGACGGCGGGGACGATGCCGGGCAGTTGCGTCTCATCGTCGAGGTCAAAGAGCCAGTCACCGAGGCCGATGTCCTTCCACATCGTACCCTTGGAGGTCTGTTCCGCCCAGCGGCAGACGATCGCGGGGATGCCATTGCCGATGCACATGATAGGCGAATGCATTTCGTTGCCGAAGAGGCCGGCGCTGCGGACATAGACGGAGAGTGCTTCATCGGTCAGCCAATAGTCCGGCCGCCAGACCACGCGGGGCTTCACGTCGTCGGGGAGGCGGTCGAAGAGCATTTCCTTCCCCAAGGCCATCTGCGTGCGGTCTTCCGGGCAGATGAGTACTTTGAGTTTCGTCTGGCGGACAACCGCGACGATGGCGGCCCGCAGTTGGGCATGGTCATGCTCCTTCAGCTCGTCATTCCGCTTCTGCTTGGCGGCATCGAAAGCCACCCCCGTCTTGATGAGCCAATAGGGCGTGGACCGGTAGCGCGGGATGCAGCAAAGAAAGCCACCGACCTCAAGTCCATGGGCCGACAGAAAAGCCGTCGCCTTGGCGTCGTCACGGAGGTCCGTAGCGAAGGCGCCATCGGGCCCGAAGCCCATCAGCGGACACTGCACGCCCGCGGAGATGGCCACCGCGTGCGAGACGCCATCCCGAAAGAAGACGAACTGGGCGCCATTCAGAACTTCGATGGTTGCAGCTGTCGGCTTACCTTGGGTGATGCCGAGGACGCCGTAGGGCTTGGGACCAAGCTGGCGCCAGCGGACGACGTCTTTCTCGGCGACCAGCGAAGGCCCCGAGCCATGCAGGAGAAAATCATGATCCGCATAGGCCTGGGCGACGTCGATTTGGCCCGGAACGAGGATGCGGAGTTTCGGGAAGCGGCGCTGCAGCATCTCCCCGACGCCGTTATCGATATTGCCAGGCCATAAGGTGACCGCCGCTTCCGGAAGGTGCTTCTCGAGCAACGCCAACATGCCGGGCGTATGCGCGATATCCCCGATATTCACGGTCTGCCACGAGGAACGGAGCAGGATACGCGGGGCACGGCCTGGGGCGGCCGCCCGCAGCGCCGCGGCGCACGCCAGCAACGCTGAAAGCCCTAAGAAATGGCGGCGATCCATCCGGCTCACTTCGTGTAAGGTTGCGTGGACGGGCCCTGCTCGGCCGCCTTCACGCGCTCGTCGACTTTCTTGCGAATCTCAGCCTTCGCCGTCGTCAGTCGCTCTGGCCACACAAACTTCGGGGCCGTCGACGGGTCGTAACCCGCCATGTGCCCCGTCAGCCGGGTGGTTGGCTTGGTGTACTTCAGTTCCGTGTCCCCAAAGACCTCGCGACACATCGCCGCTAAGCCGGGGTCATACTCGATTAACTGCGTGCGGAGATGCACGTGGTTATGGTCGTGGTCGTTGACGCGGTTGTTATCAAACCACGACTGCACGCCTTCGGCAAAGTATTCGTGGTGATTAGTCGCGGCATATTTGCCCTTCCACAAACCCTTCGCCATGGCGGCCTGATAGGTCGCCTTAAGGCGTCGGTCGAAAGTTGGGTCGACCTTCAGCATGCCACGTAGGTGGATATTATGCGCAAACTCGTGGATGAAAATATTCTCAGACGCGTAGGGGTCGCCGGGAAACGCCAGCATGTTCTCCTCCGCACAGGAACAGACCGGGTCGGTCTCGGAACCGCCGAGGCCACGGGCGCGGGCATCCCAATAATCCTTGGGCTTGAAGCCCGCGTATTCAGGGACGTCGGTGGTGAACTCCCCCCGCCCCATGATGATGACCCGCGAACCATTCGCGATCATCGCCGTCCGGACGTCGGGGCGCTTGGCCAGCATCAGGTCTGCCAAGTAGGCCGTCTCCTTGAGGGCGTAGTCGTTGACGGCGCCCGAGGCCACAATGGGCAACCCATGGGCGCTCATGTATTTTTTGTAAAACGGGGGGAGCTTTAGCTCGGTCGGCGGAGCGGTGACTTCACCGAGCGGGTCGGCGGCGGCGGCAATCGCCAGGAGGCAGAGGAATGGGGTGAGTTTCATTTTTCGGATTTTTCGTTAATTTTAGCGTCGGCGGGAGCCTCGCGTAAATCGCCCTTCTGGAGCTCGATGAAACGCTCGCGCATTTCCTTCAGCTTCTCGGGGAAGCGGGCGGAACATTCGTCCTGCTCGAAGGGGTCTTTGGCCAGGTTGAAGAGCTCGGCCTTCCCTTGGGGATTCGCCTGCGGGGCGATGAGTTTCCAGTCACCATGGAAGACCGCCGAGCGCTGGTAATGCGGGACATAGATGGTGCGCGGGGCGGGCGCGGTCTCTGCACCGGTCAGCACCGCCCAGCGATCGAGCCCATCGAACTTCACGGCCGCGGGTACGGGGGCACCGACGAGGTGGGCCAAGGTTGGCAACCAGTCGGCCGCATGCATTGGGTGGACGTTCTTACCCGCCGGCAAGTGACCGGCCCAGCTGACGAACGCGTTGACCCGCATACCGCCCTCGTACGGGGTGTTTTTCCACCCGCGCAGGGGCGTGTTCGTGGTCACCGCGGGACTACCCTTGGTGCGACCGACATAGGGATTCCCCCCGCTCTCAATCCCCCCGTTGTCCGAGGTAAAAATAATGACTGTATTCTCGAGTTGCCCGGAGGACTTTAAAGCGTCGTAGAGCTCGCCGACCTTGGCATCGAGCTGCGACACAAAGGCCGCATAGCGGCGGATCGAATCGTCTTTCGCCGGGTCGTCATGAAACTGCACACCCGCATACGCCTTAAAATATTCCTTGGGGGCATCGATGGGAATGTGGACCGCGCCGAAAGGCACATATGCGAACCACGGGCCCTTCTTCTCGAGGATGATACGCTTGGCGTCCGCCGCGACGAGTTCCGTGGCGTTGCCCTCCTCCTGCAGCAGCACGTCATTTCGGTTCCAAGTGTCCTCCAAGGCTCCCGGCCGATACTTGTGAGTCCAAGGGTCGATGGCACCAGTGAGGAAGCCATAGGACTGGTCGAACCCATACTGGCGCGGCCCCCAGGCGAACTTGCCGCCGAGGTGCCACTTGCCGGAGATAGAAGTACGGTAACCGACGGACTTCAGCGCGGTGGCTAGCGTGTAGGTCCCCTCTGGAAAAGCGCGCATGTTCGTCGGACCCAGCACATGAGGGCCGAAGCGACTGGTCCAGCGGCCGGACAGCAAAGCCGTGCGGGTCGGCGTGCATACGGGTTGCACGTAATGCCGATCCAACTCCACCGATGTCTTTAGGATCTCCGCCATGCGGGGCGTTGCGAACTTCCCCCCATGCCAACTGACATCAGCCCAGCCCATGTCGTCTGCGACAATGAGCAGCACATTCGGACGGACCGGCTCAGGGGCGGCCGCCGCAGACAAGACCACCCCGAGGCAGGCGGCAAGGAGTCGAAGGGTCTTCATGGGGTGACTTCTTGTAGCACCTCCCAGCCCTGAAGCAATCCCCTGAACAGGCCTACTTTGCCTGCGCGACGTTACGCTTCGGCAGTTTGGCCAGGTAGGCTGATTCCGCCGCCTTAACCTTGGCTCGCTGCGGTTCCACCTGCGGGGTCAAATCGGCGATCGTGCGAGCCAGTTCGGCGAGGTTCTTCTCGCGGTCGGGCACTTCCTTGGTCGCGGCGGCGAGGGCCTTCTGGGCGCCTAACCACTTGGCCTTGGCTTCCTCCAGCGTCTTAGCAGCGGCCGCGATGGCCTGCTTCTTCGCTTCCGCCGGCTGCGCCGCTTCGGCCAAACGTGTCTTGGCCGCGCTGGCCGCTGGTAGCAAGGGGGCTAAGGCCGCTTGGGCTTGGTCGACCGCGGCTTGAAAGGGAGCGAGCTTGGCGACATAGGCCTTTTCGACGGCCGCGGGCGCCGCCTGTTTCACGGCGTATTCCTTTTGTTGCGCGAGGCGGACCTTTGCTTGTTCGGCTAATTCCGTCTGAACCGGACTCAACTGCTTTTCCGTTTCGGCCAGAACCGCCCGGGCGGCATCGGCCTTGGCCACATCGCCTGCCACCGCAGAACCGGCCTGGGTGACAGCGACCACCGCTGCGAAACGGGCCGCCTGGGCCTGGGCCAGGCCTTGCTTCGCTTCCGCCAGTTCCTGCAAGGCTACCGCCAAACGTGCGGCAGTTTCTTGGCGGGAAGTAAAATAGCGAAGCGAAAGCACCCCGGAGACGCCCTGGGTAGAGGCATCCGCCTCCGAGGCCCTCGTCACCTGCACGGAGGCAACCTGTAGCCGCTTCTCCATCCCTTCGACCAACGTCAGGCTGGCGGCCAACTTGCGGTCCGCGGCATCGACTTGGGCTTGGACGGCGGCGACCGCCGCTTTGGCCTGCGCCAGTTCCGTCGCCGCCGCGGCGGCTTCCTTCTTCAAAACCTCGACGCGGGTGGTCAGTTCCGCCACACGCAGACGGACGGGGCGCATGATGCGACCATACTCTTCGATGGCAGCTTTGGCGGCGGCGACTTCCGTGTCGCGCTGGCGGATCGCCTCACCCAACAAAGCCTGACGTTCGCCTAAAAGTTTAGTTTGGGCTTCAACCTTACCTGCGGCTTCGGCTTCCGCCTGCCGGAGCGAACCCAAGGGGGCCTCGAGCGCCGGCAAGGCCGCCTTGAGCTCGCTCCAAGCGGCCTCTAGCGGCGGCAACTTGGCGGCAAGGTCGGCCACCTGCTGGGTCGTGGCCGTCACCCGGGTCAGGGCTGCTTTATGGGCGGCCTCGTTCTCGGCTTTGGCGGCGATAGCATCGGCGATATCCGCCTCGAGTTTGGCGAGGCGCTCCTTCTCGGCGAGAACCCCCACGTTAAATTCCGCCGCCCGGAGAAAGGCCACGTGCTCTTCCCAGCCAGCAATCTGGGCGAGCGAATTCTTGGCGAAAGCCTCGGCCGCAACGGCGTCCGCCTTCAGCTTATTCAAGGCCGCCATCTGCCCCTGCACGACCGCTTGACGGGCTTGCAGTTGGGCGAGTTGACCGCGGGAAAACTCCAAGGCGGTGGCCTGCGTTTCGCGCTGCTTTTGGGTTTGCGCCTTCGTCTTCTCGTCCGTCTTCGCGCTCGCCAGCACTTTATCCGAGTAGGCCAAGGACCCTTCGTCATTCTTCACCTTGGCCTGAAGGTCCACGATGCGGTTGGCGATCCAGTCAAGGTCGAGCGACGACTTGGCCGCCAACTCGAGCAAGGGGCGCCGTTCCGTCTTGGCGGGCGTCAGGGCCTCGGTCGCAACCTTGATTTTGGCAATCAACTCAGCCTTCGCTTTTTCATCCGTGGTCTTATAGGATAGGTTGCGCATGGCCTCGAGCTCCTTCGCTGCGGGCTGATAGCGCGCCTCCACGGCGTTGAGCTTCTTCATTACCTCGGCGGAAGCGGCGAGGATGGTCGCATTCGCGGCCTCGGCGGCGCGGAGATTAGCCAGAGCGGCCTGCGCATCGGCGGGAGCCGTGGTCGCCTTCGCCCGTAAATCAGCCAGTTGCTTTTCGGCAACGACGATACGGTCCGCGAGCTTGGGTGGGTTCACGGAGACCTGCGTGAGGTCCTGACCGGTCTCGACATCAAAGAACCGGACCTCACCGAGCCAGTTGCCGGTCACAAAGACCTTGGAGTCCGCCAGCGCGACAATCTTCGAGACCACGTCGCCCTGCTTGATGCCACGGGCGTGGGTGAGGCGCTTACCATCAATCGTCCAGAGGGCGGTGGTGCCATCGTGGCCGCAGCTCAGCAGGCGACCATCGGGCGTGAACGCAACGGACTCCACCGAACCACCGTGGGCGGCCCAGTTGGCCACGCGCTTCCCCGTCTTCAATTCCCAAGTGGAAATCGTCCCATCCGCCGAGCAACTCGCGAGCACATTAGAGTCCGAGCGCCACGCGAGGTCGGTCACACTGGCCTTGTGTTGGCCGAGGTTAAAGAATTCACCGCCGTTCTCGGATTCCCAGACCATCACGTTGCCATTACGGTCGGACGTCGCGAGCAGGATGCCATCCGGGCTGAAATCAGCACCCGTCACCCATTCGGTGTGCTTGGAGATGGTGTAGAGCAGCTCACCGGTGGCCGTATCGAAGCACTTCACTTTCTTTGCGTTGGTGCCCACGGCGATGCGCTTATGGTCGGGGCTGATGTCCGCAGACATCAGTTGGTCGAATTCCTTACCGACTTCGGTGACGCGCCGGCCCGACTTCACGTCCCAGACGACGGCATGGCCGAACTTGCCACCGCGCCCGCCGCCCAGGATGAGCAAAGAACCATTGGCGCTAAACTTTAACGAGCGTGCGTACCCCTCGGGGTAAGGCAGGACCCCGGCGAGCTCACGGGACTCCGTATCATAAAGAAGAATCTGCTTCTGGCCGGCGACAGCTAGCAGGGAAGTCCACGGGCTGGCGGCCATGGCCGTGACTGCGGAAATGCGCGGGGTGACTAGCACGGGATCCAGCAGGACGTGCTCTGGGCGAGCCACTAGGCCGGTGGGCTTACCGGCCCCGGCCGAAAGCGAGAGGTCCACCTTAGGCTTGTTCGCAGCGCGGGCGACGCTGCCCTTGCTTTGCAGCACGCCGTCGGCGATCCACTTAGAAAGCAACGCCAAGTCTTTGGCCGGCAGGGGCGAACCCTCCGGCGGCATGAACGGCTCTTCCTTCTGCGTGCTGCAGGTCCAGAGTCGGCTACCACTCGGATTCCCTGGGTCAACGACGGCACCGCCCCCGCCCCCGGCGACGAGGGCACCATAACTCGTCAGGTCGAGCCCGCCCTTCTTCTTGTCGGGGTTATGGCAAGAGAAGCACTTGTTTTCCAGTAACGGACGAATGTGGTCGTCATACGTTAGTTTGACGGCGACTTCCTGCGCCCGCACGGTGAGCCCCGAGAGACCCGTGGCGGCGAGCAGGAGGAAGCGACGCGAAACCGCGCCCAAACGCGAGGTAGGAGCAGCCACGGGATCAGTGCGAGAAGACGAATTCCTTGGAGTTCAACAAGGCCCAGAAAGCGTCCTCTAAAACGCCCTGGCGATTAGCCGGATCGTCGGCGACCGCCTTCAGGACGGCCCCCTTCTCATTGGCCTGCGGGGCGCGACCGAAGACGCGCATGAAGAGGTCGGTGACGATTTCATCGTTCGACTTGCCGTCCGCAATCAACCGTTCGACGACGCGGCCGCGGCGGATACGGTCGTTGATCGCATCACCGTTCATGAGGTGGAGGGCCTGCGAGAGATTGGGGTCGGTCTTTACCTCGGTGGAGGAAACCGACTCGCGCTTCGCGCGCCCGAAGGTCGTCAGGAAGTAGTTACTGACCGCCCCGTCCGCGATTTGCACGGCGCGGGCACCGATGGGCAGGCCTTGGAACTTGTTGGGGGTTTCCGTGATCTGTGAGATGGCGTCGAGCAGGACCTCCGCGCGGACGCGGCGGACTTGGGCGCGGGCAAAATTCAGTTTATCCCCGGTATTGCTCGCGTTGGGCTTGGACGAGCGCTGGTAAGCGGCCGAACTCACGACATCCTTCACCAGCTTGCGAACGTCATACTTATAGTCCGTCAAGCGTTGCGCCAACTGGTCGAGCAACTCCGGATTAGAAGGGGGGTTAGAGACGCGCACGTCATCCACGGGGTCGACCACGCCGATACCGAAGAAGTGGGCCCAGACGATGTTGGAGATATTGCGGGCGAACCAGGGATTCCGCGGCGAAGCGATCCACTCCGCCAACGCCTTCCGCCGATCGTCGCCCGGCTTGAGGTCAGGCTCCTCGCCGCCGAGGAACTTCGGCTTCACATTGGCCTTGGTCAGGAAGTGCTGCGACTCGCCATTCTTGTTGTTGTAGATGATGACCTCCTGCGGGTCATCGGTGTTCTTGCGGCCAATCTGGGCAAAGAAAGCGTTGAACCCGTAGTAGTCGTTCATCGTCCAGCGGTCGAACGGATGGTTATGGCACTGGGCGCACTGGATGCGCATCCCCATGAACACCTGGGCAACGTTTTCGCTGAGCTTCAGCTTATCCAGTTCGGTCTGGTAGAAGTTTACGGGCGGGTTGGACACCGTGCCACCGTTGGCGGACAGGAGGTCGACCACGATTTCGTTCAGCGGCTGGTTCTGACCAATGCGGTCGGCGAGCCAATTGTAGTAGAGCAGCGCGTTTTTGTAGAACGGCGGCTGGTTATTGCCCCCATTGATGCCGGAACGGATTTGCAACAACTCGGACCACTTCATCACCCAGAGCTCGGTGAACTCCTTGCGCTGCAGCAGGACATCGACCAACTGGGCGCGCTTATCCGGACGCTTATCGGCCAGGAAGGCCCGGATTTCGTCCGGCTTCGGGTACAACCCGACCACGTCGATGTAGACGCGGCGGACGTATTCTTCGTCGGTGCAGAGGCCCGAAGGGGCGATTCGGAGGCGGTGCAGGCGCTCGTTCACCGCGGCGTCGACGTAGTTATATTCTTCGGCCTTCGGACGTGCATAGACCAGGTCCTTAGGGATCACGATGACCTGCGCGGTCACGCTGAAGACGTTGAAGCGGGCCAGCATGAAGGCCGCGCCGCGTTCGGCGGAAGTCACCATGCCCTGCTTGGTGACCTTGGCGACGGGGTCATTATTGGACATGAACAACGCTAAGCTGGTCACGTCGCGGTCGGTGCCATCGGAATAGGTGGCGCGGACCGTGATCTGCTGGGTGGCGTTGGGCCCCTCCAGGACGATTTGCTTGGGGAAGACCTCGATACCCGTCACCGTGGCGACATCGGGGGCATCGTCATGGGCACCGTTGGCAATCCACTCCAGCAGGGTACGGTTATAGGTCGAATCGGCCTCGAAGAGTTTGTTCCCCGTATGGGGCACGGCACCGATGGACTTCTCGATGAGCGTGCTCTCCTCGGGGATGGCGAGGTTGATACGGCGGCCGATCATCTCACGCGTCAAGCGGGTGTAGTCGCCGGCAGGATCCATGCCGAACAGCGACAGACGGAAACCGTCCTTACCGCGGGCGGCCCCGTGGCAACCCCCTTGGTTACAGCCCCCCCGGAGGAAGACCGGCATCACGTCGAGGCGGAAGGAAACTGCCCGGTCCTTCAGGCCATCCTTGACCTTGACCGGCACCTTCGCCGAGAGCCCACCCAATTCGGCGACCACTTCGGTGGCACCGTTATCCGCAAGGGCATGGGCGGAATAATCTTCGAGGGCCACGACCTTCGGGTCGGCGACATGCAGGTTCGCGAACGCCGTCACATCACGCGTGGTCGCGTCCTTGAACGTTGCCAGCACCACCAAGCGATGGAAGTCACGCTTCGTCTCTAAGGATACCGCGGGCGGGAAGATTTCAATCTTCTCAAGCTGGGTGAGCTTTTGCGTCAGGTCGGCCGGAGTGGGTGCAGCGGTCAGGGAAGCCGCGGCACAAGCGGTCAGGCCAGTAAAAATCTGTCGGAAGGAAGGCATGGTTATTGCTTATTACCCGCCGCGGCCTGCTGGCGGAGTTGTTCGAGGCGGGAAAGGACGACGGGAGCGGCTGGCGCGACGGCGGTTTGAGCGGCGGCGGCTTTCGGAGCCTCGGCCTTAGCGACGGGGGCGGGCGCGACCTTGCGGGGGGCGTCGACTCGGATGCTGGAGCCGAGGGCGACGCGGTGCGTCGTGGTGCCACCGGGGACGGGGACGTCCACCTGGATGAAGAGGTTCGCGATCTTCCCTGGGAAGCAGTCCTTGCTCGGCTTAACGCGGAAGGTTAAATCGGTCGTGGCCTTGGTGATCTTGATGGGCTCGATGGCGACGGTATCAGGGACGCCAACTAGACGGGCGACGGCTTCCCCTGCAAACGGCTGGAGCTGTTCCAGTTTGGTGGTAACGACGCCCTCCTGCCCTTGCTCAATAGCCGCCATCGGAAAAGCGGCGGCATTCACGAAGGCTGGTTGCGTTTTGACGGTGCAGAAAGGCGACGCGTTGTAGACGCGGCCCTTCCCCGCATCAGCTTCACCCATCACCACGAACTTCCAGTCGGCGGTCGGCACGCCCGTGTTAGCGCTCAGCTGGAACGAGCACTCGTTCCCGCCGGCGGGGATGGTCATCTCGCCCAACACCGAAACGCCGGGCGGAGTCCAGACCATGAAGACACGAATGGCGGCCTCGAAGCCGGCCTTTCGTTTGGCGACGACCTTCAAGTCATAGACGCCGTTCTGCACGAGTGGCACCTTGGGGGTGACGATTTCCAAGGCGTAAGGCGCTTCCTCGACGACCACCACCGGGAGGCGGTCTTCCGTGTCGGTGAGGAAGATGACATTACCGTCGCG
>CAIYEN010000276.1 GCA_903925205.1 uncultured Opitutia bacterium
CGTCCCGGGCCAACCAGACCAAGGGCTCTTGCTGCGCTCCATTCGACACCTCGAACCTGACCTCGAGATGCCGCCGAAGAAGCCAAAATTGCCGGACGCGGTCGTGGCGGACTTCGCCGCTTGGATCAAAGCCGGCGCCGTGGACCCGCGCGACCAAGCCACGACCGAACTCAAGCGCGCCGATAAGTCCTGGTGGTCACTCCAGCCACTCGCCAAAGATTTTGCTTATCAGAACATCGATGGCTTTATCGACGCCAAACTTCACGAGCAGAAACTCACCCGCAGCGCCCCCGCAGTGCCGCAGGTACTGATTCGGCGTTTGAGTTACGACCTAACGGGGCTCCCGCCCACCCCGGCCGAGGTCGACGCCTTCGTCGCCGCCCATCACACCAACCCCCGCCAAGCGACCGAGGCCCTCGTTGACCGCCTCCTCGCCTCCCCGCGCTACGGCGAGCATTGGGGCCGGCACTGGCTTGATGTGGTCCGTTTTGGTGAGAGCAACGGCTTCGAACGTAACGTCATCGTCGATGACCTTTACCCCTTCCGCGACTACGTCATTCGCTCGCTCAACGACGACAAGCCGTTTGACCAGCTGATACGCGAACACCTGGCCGGCGATGTACTCGGAAAATCTCAGCCCGAGGTCGAAATTGGCAGCGCCTTCCTTGTCGCGGGCCCTTATGATGACGTCGGCAATCAAGACCCCGTCGCCCAAAAGGTCATCCGCGCCGCCACGCTCGACGACATGGTCACGGCCACCGGGGGAGCATTCCTCGGCCTCACGATTAACTGCGCCCGCTGCCACAACCATAAATTCGACCCCATCCCAACCGAAGACTACTACCGAATCCGCGCTGCCTTTGAAGGCGTCGTCCATGGGCGCCGGACGATTGCCACTCCAGAACAGACCAAGGCTTTCAACATCGCTATGGGGGCGCTTAACAAGGAGCGCGCCAAGATTGTCGCCGAACAAGACACCCTGACGAAGGCCACCGAGTCCAAGGCCAAAGCCTTACTCGCCACCCGCCAATACCCACGTCCCAAAGTGGACGCCTTGCTGACCGAGGAAAAAATCACGCCGGTTGCAGCCAGATTTGTTAAACTTACCATCACGGCCACCTCGGCCAGCCCGCTGAGCGGCGTCGGTGGCCGTATTGCTGAGTTCGAGATTTGGACGGCCGAGCCTACACCGCGCAACGTCGCGCTCGCCTCCTATGGCTCGAAAGCGGATGGCGCCAAGGGTGCCACCGCCGAAGACTTCCCGGCCGCCTACAGTGCTGCGCTGACGATCGATGGCGACGAAGGGGCGCAGTGGTATATTGGGCGCCCGGCTGAACTCGTCATCACCCTTCCCCGCGTCGAGCAGATTGGCCGCCTCGCTTATCGCACGGCCAAGGGCCGCGTGCTTCGCGATAACTCGCAAGGCCCCACCCCCTGCGAATACGAGATGTTGGTCTCCGTCGATGGCAAAGCCTGGAAGAAAGTGGCTGACTCCTACGACCGTGCCGCCTGGTCGCCGGCGCACGCCCTTGAACGCGTCCGCAAGGAAGCCACCACGCCGGACGTAGCCCAACGACTCGCTCAGCTCGGGCGTGAGCTGGCCATCGTTGATAAACAAATCGCGGCTGTGCCGAAACTACCATCCGCCTGGGTCGGCACCCACCAGCCCAAGCCCGAGGCAACCTTCGTGCAGAAAGGGGGCGACCCGACTAAGCCCGCTGGACAAGTCGTGCCCGCCAGCCTCAGTGTCCTTGATCAAGTTACCCCCAACTATGCATTGAAGGCCAATGCCGACGAAGGGGAACGGCGCGTGGCGTTGGCCAATTGGATCACTAAGGACAACCCCATCACCGCCCGCGTGCTGGCCAACCGTCTTTGGCATTATCATTTCGGCACGGGGCTCGTGGATACCCCCAGCGACTTCGGCTTCATGGGCAGCCAGCCCACGCACCCGGAGCTCCTCGACTTCCTAGCGCAACGCTTGCTCCAGCAGGGCTGGAAACTCAAAGCGCTCCATCGTGAAATCGTCCTCTCCCAGACCTACCTACAGTCCGCTGAATTCAATACGGCCGCCGCGCGGGCCGATAAGCATGCCCGACTACTCTGGCGCTTCCCGCCGCGCCGTCTGAGCGCGGAAGAAATCCGCGACACCCTGCTGGTGACCGCGGGTCAATTAAAACTCGAACCCATGGGTGGCCCTGGCTTCCGACTCTACCGCTACCTTTCGAATAACGTCTCGACCTATATTCCGCTCGAGGCGCAAGGCCCAGAAACCTACCGCCGCGCCGTCTACCACCAGAATGCCCGGGCCAGCATCGTGGACGTCCTCAATGATTTCGACCTGCCTGACATCGCCTTCGCCTCGCCCAAGCGCGCCAACACTACGACCCCGCTGCAGGCCCTCACCCTGCTTAACCATAGCTTCACCCTCGACATGGCCAAGGCCTTCGCGGCCCGCCTCGACGGGCCCGACCCCATTGGCCAAGCCTACGCCCTAGCCTTACAACGCCAGCCCACGGCAAGCGAACGACTCGCTGCCGAAAAACTCCTCCGCCAGTTCGGCAAACCCGCCTTCTGCCGCGCCCTGCTTAACACTAACGCCCTGATTTTCTTGGAATAGGCCCGAATGGGGTCACCCGCCCAATTAACCAAGTCAGAGTCGAGTGTCTAATTGAGGGTTAAAGATGGGCTCATTTTTAGCCCAGAAAAGGAACAAGGGGTTGGTCTTTCACGTCTGTATACATACACCTGCTATTAGAACTGGCCACCCCGCCCATGCTCCGACCGTACCTGCCCCTCATCCCCCTCCTCGCCGCGTCGGCCTTCGCCGCGGATCCCGTGGAGTTCAACCGCGATATCCGCCCGGTGCTCGCCGATAATTGCTTCCACTGCCACGGTCCCGACCCCGGCACGCGCAAGGCGAGCCTCCGCCTCGACACCGAGGCCGGATTCTTTGCCAAGCGTCAGACCAAGGACGGCAAAGAAGAGCCGCCGACCATCATCAAGGGCCAGCCCGAGAAGAGTAGCCTCTACCAGCGCATCACGTCGAAGGACACAGACGAGGTCATGCCGCCGCCCGAAACACACAAGTCCCTCAAACCTGAGCAGGTGGCCCAAATCAAGGCTTGGATCGAACAAGGGGCCCACTGGCAGCCACACTGGTCCCTGCTGCCGCCCGTCGCAAGCACGCCGCCCGCCGACCAGACCGGTTGGGCCAAGAACCCCATCGACCAGTTCGTCCTCGCGAAGCTCAAGGCCGCGGGCCTCACGCCCGCCGCCGAGGCCGACGCCCGCACGCTCATCCGCCGCCTGAGCCTCGACGTCACCGGCCTGCCGCCCTCGCCTGAACTCCTCGCCAAGCACCTACCCAAAGATGGCAGTCGCTTAAGCGACGCCCAGGTTCGCACGCTCGTCGACGAATTGATGGCCACGCCCGCCTACGGCGAACACCGCGCCCGCTACTGGCTCGACGCCGCCCGCTACGCCGATTCGCACGGCTTACACTTCGACAACCCACGCGAGATGTGGCCCTACCGCGACTGGGTGGTGAAATCCTTTAACGCTAATCAGCGGTTTGACGCGTTCACCATCGAGCAGCTCGCTGGCGACCTCCTGCCCAACCCGACGGAGTCCCAGTTGATTGCCACCGGCTTGCAGCGCTGCAACGCCACGACCAACGAGGGTGGCACCATCGTCGAGGAAAACCTCGCGAACTATGCCGCGGATCGCGTGCAGACGATGGGCTGGGTCTACCTAGGCCTGACCACCAACTGCGCGCAGTGCCACGACCATAAGTTCGACCCGTTCACGGCGAAGGACTTCTACTCCCTAGCCGCCTTCTTCCGCAACACGACCCAGCCCGGCCTCGACGGCAACGTGAAGGACGGCCGCGGCGCGGTGATTTACCTGCCGACCGACGCCGACCGTCCGCGCTGGAACGCACTGCCAACTGAAATCGAAGCCGCCAAGAAGCAGGCCGGCGACCTTCGCAACATCGCCAGCAAGGACTTCGAAGGTTGGTTTGCTAAACTCAAGCCCACGGACCTCGACAAGGACATCCCGACGAAGGGCCTACTGGGTCGTTTTGCGCTGAATGAAGGCACCGGCATCCCCGCGCAGACCAAGGTCAACGGCACTGCCCCCACCTGGATTAAAGAAGGCCGCCGCGGGGCCGCCCTCGCTGTCAAAAAAGGTGCTAACCTCGAGCTCGGTGACATCGGCAACTTCGATACAAAGAAGCCCTTCTCCGTCGGCGGCTGGTTCCGTCCCAGCGCCGTGATGGGGACACAAGCCCTCGTCGCCCGCATGGACGACCCGAAGGCCGCGCAAGGCTGGTCGCTCTTCCTCGCCAACGCCAACTATGGTTTCTACCTGATTAGCCAGTGGCCCAACGACGCCATCAAGGTGACCACCACTAAGGCCATCGCCAAAAAGGATACCTGGCAGCATGTCTTCCTGACCTACGACGGCAGCGGCAAAGCCGAGGGCATTAAACTTTACGTCGACGGCGTCATGGCCCCGCTCAACCTCGAGGTCAATAAGCTGACGACGTCCAGCCAAGCCAAGACCCCCACCCGCCTCGGCCAACGCAGCACGAGCGAGTTCTTCGATGGCGCCGCCCAAGACTTACGCTTCTACGACCGCGCCCTCACGGGGGCTGAGGCCAACGTCCTCGCGAAAGTCGACGATCTCCGTGCCCTGCTTGCCGGCAAACCCAGCCCCAAGACCAAGGACAAGCTCCTCGAATACTACATCGGCGTCAGCCGTGCCGACGTCCAAGTCGCCGCCACGCGGCAGCAGCAACTCGAAGCGGAGCTCAAGGCCATCAAGGACCGCAGCCCACTCACCCACATCCAAGAAGAGCGTAAGGACATGATGCCGATGGCGAACATCCTGATCCGCGGCGCCTACGACAAGAAGGGCGAACAAGTCGCGGCCGAAGTCCCTGCCGCCCTCGGCAAACTCCCGGCCGATGCCCCCAAGAACCGCCTCGGCCTCGCTCGCTGGTTGGTCAGCGAGCAGAACACGCTCACCGCGCGTGTCACCGTCAACCGAATGTGGCAGGAACTCTTCGGCCAAGGGCTCGTCAAGACCTCGGAAGACTTCGGTATCATGGGCTCGTTGCCGACGCACCCCGAACTGCTCGACTGGCTTGCGGTTGAATTCCGTCGATCCGGCTGGGACGTCAAAGCCTTCTACCGCCTGACATTCACCTCGGCGACCTATCGCCAAGCCGCCGTCCAAACGCCGGTCAAAGTCGAGAAGGACCGTGATAACAGCCTGCTTAGCCGCGGCCCGCGCTTCCGCATGGACGCCGAGATGATCCGGGACCAAGCCCTCGCCGCCAGCGGGACGCTCTCGCCCCGCATGGGCGGACCTGGCACCAAGCCCTACCAGCCTGAAAACATCTGGGAAGTTGTCGGTGTCGGCATCCAAGCGTATCGCCCCGACAAGGGCGAGAACCTCTACCGTCGTTCGCTCTACAATTACTGGCGCCGTATGGCCCCACCAGCCAGCCTTGACCTCTTCAACGCCCCCTCGCGCGAGGTAACCTGCGTGCGCCGGGACCGCACCAACACTCCGCTCCAAGCTTTGGTGATCTTGAACGACCCACAATACGTCGAGGCGTCACGCCAACTCGCCCAGCACACGCTCATCGCCGCCAAGGAAGACGAGGCTCGCTTCCAGTTCGCCGCCGAACGGCTCCTCGCTCGTCCGCTTAAGGCCACCGAGCTCGCCGTTGTCCGCGGCAGCCTCGCCAACCTCCGTAAGCACTACACGGCCCAACCGGCGGACGCCGAAGCGCTGCTCAAGGTCGGCGACGCCGGGCCTGACCCAACGCTGCCGAAACCGGAGCTCGCCGCGTGGACGATGCTCTGCAGCCAACTCCTCAACCTGGACGAAGTCCTCAACAAATAAAACCCATGTCGATTCTTAGCGAATGGAATAGCCTCCAGACCCGCCGCCGCTTCCTCGGCCAAGGCGCCAATGCCCTTGGCGCGGCCGCCTTAACCAGCCTACTCGGACGCTCGCTCGCCCACGCCGCCCCCGGCGCGATGAGCACCCAACACCTACCCAAGGCGAAACGGGTCATCTACCTGCACATGGTCGGTGGTCCCGCCCAGATGGACCTCTTTGACTATAAGCCCGAGATGCAGGCGATGTACGATAAGGACCTCCCGGCCAGCATCCGCAATGGCCAGCGCCTGACGACGATGACGAGCGGTCAGACGCGTTTCCCCATCGCCCCGTCTAAGTTTAAATTCAGCCAAGCCGGCAAGTGTGGCCTATGGATGAACCTGAACTCCTGCCGAACCTCGCCAAGAACGCCGATGACATCTGCTGGATGCGCTCGCTGAACACCGAGGCCATCAACCACGAACCCGCTATCTGCGCAATGCAGACGGGTAATCAAATCACGGGACGCCCCTGCCTCGGCTCGTGGGCCTCTTACGGCCTGGGCTCGGCCAATGACAACCTCCCGTCCTTCGTGGTGCTCATCGCCACGCCGACGAACCGCGACCAAGAACAGGCGATCTCCAGCCGACTCTGGTCGAGCGGCTACCTGCCGGGGGAACACGCCGGGGTCTCCTTCCGCAGCAAGGGCGACCCAATCCTGTTCATCAACAACCCGCCGGGCGTGCCAGATGACCTCCGGAAGCAAACCATCGACGGTATCAACCAGCTGAACCGGCTTAACTACGAAGCGGTCGGAGACCCCGAAACGCATACACGCATCAAGCAGTATGAGATGGCCTTCCGCATGCAGGCCAGCGTGCCGGAACTGACCGACCTCACCAAGGAGCCCGAGCATATCTTTAAACTTTATGGCGAAGAAGCCCGCAAGCGCGGTAGCTTCGCCAACAGCGTACTCATGGCGCGCCGCCTCGTCGAACGCGGCGTACGCTTCGTCCAGATCTATCACAACAACTGGGACCACCATTCCAACGTCAGCGGCCGCATGCCCAGCCAGTGCAAGGACGTCGACCAGCCCTGCCACGCGCTCATCGAAGACCTCAAGCAGCGCGGGATGTTTGACGACACCCTCATCATCTGGGGCGGAGAATTCGGCCGCACGATCTACAGTCAGGGCGGACTCTCCAAAGAAAACTACGGCCGCGACCACCACCCGCGTTGCTTCTCCATGTGGATGGCCGGCGGCGGCGCCCGGGGCGGCCAAATCTACGGCGAGACCGATGAGTTCAGCTATAACATCGTCAAGGACCCGCTGCCGATCCGCGACTTCCATGCAACGGTGCTCCACTTACTGGGCTACGACCACGAACGCTTCACCTACAAGTATCAAGGCCTCGACCAGAAGTTGGTGGGCGTCTTGCCGACGAAGATCGTCAAGGCATTGATTCAGTAAGGGATGCGCACCCTCCTTGCCCTAATTTGCAGCGGCCTTTTCGCAGTCGCCGCTGAGCCTACCCCGCCGCCCAACGACACCACCTGGCTGCAGACGAAAGGCACCCTGCTCTTCCAGGACGCCTTCGAGCGCGAGGAAACGGGGAACGGGCTTAAGGGTATTGGCAATGGCTGGGAGAGCGCCACGGCCGACCGCGTTCCGGAGCTCAAGCAGGCCGACCTTGATGGCGGCATCATGAAGATTTCGAGCGCAACCAAAGAAGCCGGCCACGCCGCCCACATTCACCACGACGCGGGCTTCGCGGACGGCGGGGTCGTTGTTCGTTTCAAATTCCCTGGGCTGAACCAAGGCGAGGGACTGCAGCTCGGTTTTGTCGACCGCGAGGTAAAGGACATCCACGCTGGGCATCTTGGTTACGCCATCCTCTCACAGTCCAATGTGACGCTCATCGACCACAAGACCGGGGTCATGAATCTAGCCATCCGCAAGCAACGCGAAGAAGCGACGGCGAAGAAGACCAAGGTCACGCCCGAATTGGAAGCCCTCCTCAAGACCAAGCAGGCCGTGGCGCCGCTCAAGGCCGACACGGCCTGGCATGAACTAACGCTCGTCACCGAAGGCGATGAGATGCGCTGCTCCCTCGACGGTAAAGTGGTCGCGCGGCATCGCTCTGAGGGCTTCGCCCACCCGACAAAACGCTGGTTCAGCTTCCTCGTCGGCTCGACGGTCTGGATTGACGACGTGAAAATCTATAAAGTGAAGTGACCCATGCTGCGAATCCTCCTCGCCGTTGGTCTGTTGCTCATTTCACGGCCGCTGTGCGCCGAGGAAGCGGATGTCATTGTCTACGGCGCAACACCCGGCGGATTCTGCGCGGCTATCGCGGCGGCCCGGGAGGGCTCGCGGGTCATCCTACTGGAGCCGACGAGCCATGTCGGCGGACTCAGCACCGGTGGCCTCAGTCACTGCGACTCCAACCAGATGCGCCGCGAGTCGCTCACAGGCTTATTCGAGGAATGGCATCGACGCATCGCAAAGGACTACACTGACCGCGGCCAGCCCCTGCCCTATGACCCGAAGGACAAGACCCCCGGGATCCGCTGGATTTTCGAACCACACGTCGCGATGCGCGTCACCCAAGCCATGCTCAAGGAAGCGGGGGTAACGGTCGTTACCGACTGCCCGCTGACCAACGCCGAAATGGTTGGGGCACGGATTGCTGGCCTGCGCACATCCAAGGGTGCGTTTGCCGCAAAAACCTACGTAGACGGGACCTACGAGGGAGACCTGATGGCGGCAGCCGGCGTCTCCTGGGTCATCGGACGAGAGGGCCGGGCGGACCATGGTGAAGCGCTCGCGGGCAAGCGTTACCCCAAACCACGGATGGCCATCGATGGCCTCGACGAAAAGGGCCAGCCGCTCCCGCTCATCACTAGCGTTGACGCCGGACCCGAGGAGTCGGGGGACCACAACGTGATGACTTTCAGCTTTCGCCTGTGCCTCACCCGCGACCCCTCCAACCTCGTACCGATTCCCGAGCCGACGAAGTACGATCCAGCAAAATTTGAACTCGCGCGGCGCGCGCTCAAAGCCGGCCTCCGCGGCATCGGCTTCGACCTCTATCCGTTACCTGGTAACAAATTAGACGGTAACAACTCCATCGGCGGACAGGTCTCCCTAGGACTCGTCGGCGGCAGCAACACTTGGCATGCAGCCGACGCGGCGGAGCGCGCCCGCCTCTGGGAGGCCCATAAACAGTACACGCTCGAGTTCCTGCACTTCCTGCGCACCGACCCCGCCGTGCCCGCGAAGACCCGAGCTGAATACGCCTCCCTCGGCTTCTGCAAGGACGAGTTCGTTGCGTCGGCGCACTTCCCGCCGGCCCTCTATGTCCGTGAGTCACGTCGACTGAAGGGGCTCTACGTCCTAACCCAAAAGGACATTATCGATTCGCCCAGCAAAGCGGACTCCATCGCGATCTCTTCCTTCCCCATCGATTCGCACGATTGCCAGCGCGTGGCCCTCAAAGGCGGTGGCGTCATTAATGAGGGCACCATCTTGCCAGTCCGCGTCCCGGGCACCGGCGTCGGCTACGCCTACCAAGTCCCCTACCGGGCCATCCTGCCGCGACCAGAACAGTGCAGCAATCTCCTCGTACCTGTCGCCCTCGCGAGCACCCACGTCGCCATGTCGTCTCTCCGCATCGAGGGCGCCTGGATGGCCATCGGGCAGGCATCGGGCGTCGCCGCAGCCCTCTCCGCCCAGCGCGGCCTAAAAGTCCAAGACCTACCCTACTCCGAACTTCGCACCCGTTTGCTCGCCCAAGGCCAGACCCTGGATCTCCCCGCCCCACCCGCCCGAAAGACGGCCCCCAAAGATCATGAAACCGCTCCCAGTCAATCTGGGCAAGGGCTGGTGCTCGACGATCAAGTCGCCGAGCTCGCGGGCACTTGGACGCGCTCCACGAACTTCAAACCCTATGTCGGCACGGGTTATCTCCACGACGAGCAACGTTCAGATGGCAAGTCGCGGGCGACCTTCCGCTTTAGGGTTCCGGCGGAAGCCGACTACGAGCTGAGCATGGCCTACTCCGCCCACGCGACGCGCACCACCAACCTGCCCCTCACCATCGTCGGTGGCGGCGTCGAGCATCGCCTGACGGTCGACCAGACGCAGCCACTCCCCTCGGGTGAATCCTTCCGCCCGCTGGGCCAATTCAGACTCCGTCCAGGCGTCGACTACACGCTGACGCTCTCCAACGAGGGTACGGTCGGCTTCGTGATTCTTGACGCTTTTCGATTACGCCCGACTGGCACGACCGCCCCCAAGCCGCGTTGACGGCCAGCGGCTACTTCTTCGCCGGCGGGAGGTAACGGGCGATATCACGCAGCGCGACGACTTTACAGCCGGAGTCCTTCAGCACCTGCATGTATGCTGCAAACTTCACGGGGTCGGTGTTGACCCAAGGGTGCTGAATGTCGGGTACTCCATGAAAGGTGAGCACCGCAATCTTGCCGTCGCGTGCCAGGGCGATGGCGGCCTTAAACTGCTCAAGTGTACTGTCGGGCTTGCTATCAAAGGCTTGCGGCAAGGTGAGCGGTTCATCCTTCGCGGGATCGAAGACGCGCGCCCCGCCCGCCCGGGCCAGAAGGTAACCACGCGCACGCAGCACTTCGGTCGCTGCCGGACTGGTCGCATACCCTGGATAAGAAAACGTCGTCGGGACGGGAATGCCGTTTTCCATGCAGCGTTTCTCGATGTGCTCGAGGTCCGCCGCGATGTCCGCCGGCTTCTGCGTATTCACTCCCTTATGCGCCTTGGTGTGGTTCCCCACCTCGAACCCTGCGGCATGCAGCGCCTTAATCTGCTCCCAGGTCAGGTAGTGCTCCTTGTCCTTTAAGAATTCAAAGCCTTCCGTAATATAGAAAGTGGCCCCGAAACCATGCTTCTTTAAGAGCGGAGCCACGAAGGTCGCATGACTGGCCACCGAGTCATCGAAAGTCAGGACGACGAGGCCATCGGGGGCCTTCGGGACCGTCGGGGCCTCCGCGGCGGGCAGGACCCCCGTAAAAGCGAATAAAAGTGACAGGCAAAGCGTGGGGAGGCGCATGGGGTCTTTCATTTAGTGCACAAGAACGCCCTCGACAAGCCGGATAGCCGAACGGAATGGATTTGCAGAAAGCCGGGCGGAACTAAACCTACCCAAACCCCATCTACCCCTTATGCGCCTGTGTCCTGTTCTCCTCGCCATCCTGGTGCTACCCATGGCCCAAGCCGAGGAGCCGATTAGCTTCAGCCGCCAGATCCGTCCGATCCTTTCCGAGAACTGCATCGCTTGCCACGGCCCCGACGACAAGGCCCGGAAGGCGAAGCTCCGGCTCGACGATGAAGCCTCCGCCAAAGCCGACCGTAAAGGCGATATCGCCATCGTCCCGGGCAAGCCCGAGCTCAGTTCACTCATTCAGCGAATCGAATCCAAGGACCCGGACGAAGTGATGCCGCCGCCCAAGCAACACAAGGTCATCAGTCCGGATCAAGTCGCACTGCTGAAGGCTTGGATTCGCCAAGGCGCCCGCTGGGGAAAACATTGGTCCTACGAACCCGTGACTACAGTGAAGGTGCCCGCCAATGGTGAAGCCAACCCTATCGATGCTTTCCTGTTCGAGCGACTGAAGCAGGAGAAACTCGGCTTCTCGCCACCCGCCGATCGCAGCCTCCTGATTCGCCGCACCGCGCTCGACCTCACCGGCCTACCACCAACGCCCGCCGAACTCACCCGCTTGGCGCAAGCGACGCCCACCGAGCTGGTCGACTACTACCTTGCGCAACCGACCTTCGGGGAACACTGGGCGCGTGGCTGGCTTGACTTGGCGCGCTACGCCGACAGCGCCGGCTACCCGAGCGACCCAGGACGGTCGATTTGGCCCTACCGCGACTGGGTCATTCGCGCCTTCAACACCAACCAACCCTTTGACCGTTTCTCCATCGAGCAGCTTGCGGGGGATCTGCTACCGAACCCAACGCAAGAACAGTTAATCGCGACGGCCTTCCATCGCAACACGATGACCCAAAACGAAGGCGGCACGAGCGATGAAGAGTTCCGCACCGCCGCCGTCATTGACCGTGTCAATACGACCTACGCCGTCTGGATGGGGACAACCATGGCGTGCGCCCAGTGCCACACGCACAAGTACGACCCGATCACGATCACCGAGTACTTCCGCTCCTACGCCCTGCTCAATCAGACCGCCGACTCGGATAAGGCCGACGAACGTCCCACCATGGAAGTCCTCACGGCCGAACAGAAAGCCGCCCGCAATACCCTGCAACAACGCCTGACCCAAGCGGAGGCGGTCTTCGCCCCAACCAAACCTGCTTGGCTGACGGGCTTTGATGCATGGCTAAACACCAAGGCGGCCATTCCGGAAAAGAAAGTCGCCGCCCTGTTCGCCCTGCCAAAGGAAAAGCGCACCGCGGCGCAACTGAAACAG
>CAIYEN010000277.1 GCA_903925205.1 uncultured Opitutia bacterium
CGGTGAGGGCCACGCCCTGCCCTGCCTTCACGCGGAGTTCCTTCTGGGCGAACTGCAACCCAGTCGCGGTCTCGAGCGTGATCTCCTGCGGGGGCTTACCACAGACTTCCGTTTCCCAACGGACCGGCCGCATCTGGGTCGAGCCTACCGGCGCAGGGGCGGCGTGTGCATGGGCGGCCTTCGGAATCGCGGTGTACCCAGGGAAGTCGGTGAACGGAGCAGCCAAAGCATGGGCGGTCAGGAAGATGTCCGTCGAGCGCGCTGCGACGAGGCGCACGCTGAGGTGCACTTGATGGGCGGTGGCGAGCTGCGGGATCTCCAGGAAGAGCGCGCGGCCCTCGGCCAACACGTGCGCACTGCGGACCGCCAAGGGGTCGTGTCCCACGACGCCTGGATGGGCGACCGAGAACTCCGGCGAACCGTAGGCCGCAGCATAACGGTAATTCCAGCATTGCGCGAAGTGCGCACTGGCCTGAGCGGCGATGGACGCGTCGAGCTTTTCATTAAAGCGCAGGAGTATGCCGTTGTCGCGGACTTCATGGCCGACGAGGACGGGTGCGCCTCCGACGTGACGGACACGCTGCAGGCAACCGTCGTCCGTGGTGTAGGTCTGCCAGCCAGCGATGCCGCTGACGTACAGATGCCCGTCCTTCGGATTGAATCGTCCCTGCTGCGAGCCCGAAAGGAAGTCGGCTGCGATGCGCTGTGCGGCGCCCTGCCACTGTCCGGCGACGTTCTGACGCGTGACGATGAGGGCCGAGCCGGCACCGAACGAGAGGTGCACGAGATTCCCCGCGCCACGCAAGGCCGGCCAAGCGGACTCCGAGAGGAAGACCTGACCCGCGCTAGAATTATCTTCGCCGCGCGGAAGGTAGATTAAGGGAGCCTTCGGGGCGGCGCCGTTCTTTGGTCCACCATAACCAAAGTGCACGCCGCGATCCTTCCCGACCTCGACCTGCACAATCGCCGAAGCGGGCGTCCAATTGCCCTCCTGCAGGCTCGAGGTGAAGAACCGTCCATCGGCCGACATCCCCGTGCCGTTCGGATTACGCAAACCCGTCGCGAGCACCTCGACACCTTGGCGACCGCTGAGACGCAGCATGCCCTGGTTACCCGAAGAGGTGTAGAAGTTGCCGCGGGCGTCCGCCTCGAGGCCGATGACGTAATCATGGCCGCCGTGGGAGGTCGTATAGCCATTCGTCACGCACTCATAGAAGTCCGCTTCATCGTCGCCATTGAGGTCATGCAGGCGGGTGACCTGATCACGCCCGAGGACGTAGAGCCGGCCATCGATGATCCGTACGCCCAACGGTTGGTGTAGGCCAGTCGCGAAGCGCTTCCAGCGGACGTGCTGTAGGTCGGCATCGAGCCCCCGCACGAGCCAGACCTCGCCGGTCATCGTGCAGACCGCCGCGGTGCCGTCGGCGAAGAAGTCTAAGCCGCTCAAGAACAGGAGCGCACCGTAAGGATTCTGGAACGGGACGCGGATGGTGTCGGTCGCAAACGGCTTCCCCTGCCCGACCGCACCCTGGGTCTCAATCCACTGCGGCCACTGTGCTGGTCCGCCCTTCGCTAAGTCCGTCAGCTTCGCCGCGTCCTGCGGTCCGCTCCAAGCCGTGGTGAGCACTGCCTTGCCGTCGCGAGTGTAGCTGAAGATGGTCTGCGTGCCATGACGGTAAAACCCGTGGTAGACGGCATCCTTGACTGGTTCACCGAGGGCTTGCTTGCGCACGACCGTCCCTTGGACGCGACCGCCGTCATTGAAGCCGTGGCGCATCTCGCCCAACTGCACGAAGCCACCCTTCCACTCGAGCGGGAACGATAAGGTCATCGGATCGAAGCACGCGCTGCGATCGCCTTCGTGCACCGCCACCGCTTTCGGGATGGTGAGACCTTCCCCACGGAAGACGCCGCTGAACAGCGACCCCTTGTCCGCCAACTCCCAGCGCTTGTCGCGCCAGGTGACCTGGTCGTTCTGGTTGCCTTGATGACCATAGCGGCCGGCGTCGAGGCCAGGGTATTCCGGCAACAAGGCCGGCAACGGCTTCCCGCCGAAGGCCAAGGCCTGCTTGGCGTAGAAGTCGTAGATCCGGTCACGGTTGACGTAGGCCTTCCAGAGACGCGTCTCGGCGGGATGCAGCGGCGGCAACGCGTAGCGGAATTCCGCGGGCGTGGGCGCAGCCGCGGCGGCCGCCGCAGATAATTGGTCATCGAAGTTCCAATTACCCAAAGTGTCTTGGTCGCGCTTTAGGCGTGGCATTGGCTGCGCGGACTTTTCTGGCGGTAGCTCACCCCGTGAGAGGCGCACGTCATCGACGAGGCCATCGCAGCCAATCGTACCGTCCACGAGTCGACCGAAGGCCAACTTCTCTTCGGCCGCGGCAGGTCGGACCTTTTCCTCCGCGATGGGTTTATCTAAGACCAGTTCGCCGTCGATCCACACGCGGACGCGCTCCTTGCCAATAGCGGCCACATAATCGTGCCACTTCCCATCGGTCACGACGCGGCCGGTGGGGAATTCGCCCCCCCGTCCCGGGATGTATAAACCAAAGGCGCCCGTCCCGCGGTCCGTCTTCAGCTCCCAATGACCGAGGTCGGGCTTATTATTACAAGCGACAATGACGTTGTAGTTGGCCTTACCGTCCAGCCGGGCGCGCACTTCGACGGTGATGGGCCACTCATGAAAGGTCGGCTTGCCCTTGGTCACGTAGCCACCGGACAGCGCATACCCGAACTCCGGGGCGAACGAAGGCACTGGCTCGCCCGGGGGGAGCTTCTTCTTCGGCGCGGCCTCAGCCCAGGTCCGATACTTCGGCGCGGCGGGCGCGATCGGGCTATCGAGCTGTGCGACTAACCAAGCGAGTCCATCGAGGTTATCTTGCAGGCGCCCTTCGGCATCGACGTTGGTGTGATTCAAAATTCCCAGCGGACCGCGGTAACCGCTCGCCCGGATTTGCCGGAGGATGGCGAGGTCGAGATGACCGGACCCCAGCGGCTTGATCTGCTGGCCCTTGGCTTCGCCATCGGCGTCCATACCGTTGAGGTTTAGGCACAATAGATGCGGCAACAGCTTCGGTAGGAACTTATCGAACTGCTCAATCTTCCCATGGCCGTGGTGCAGGTTATAGACGATGCCGACGTTCTTCACGCCTTGCGCCTGCAAGGCTTGCACCACCGCGAGCAGGTTCTCGGGTTCACCGAACCAATTCCCGTGATTGTACAAGCCCACTTGGCAGCCTTGCGCGGCGCCAGCGTCGCAGATGGGTTTAAGCCGCGCCACTTCGGCGGCGATACGGGCTTGTTGATCCGCGGCGTCTTTGGCCAGCAAGGAACCGCCATTACCCATCACCCATAGCTGCGGGTGCACGTCGTGCTTCCGGAAAAGCGCTAAGGCCTGCTTAGCCTCGTCGTTCAGGGTCGTTGGGAACCACCAACCCGTGAGCGCGATGCCGTGCTTCTTCAAAGCGACAAGCTCCGCGTCCCACTGCGGGATATGCTCCGCCCGGTAATCGTAGACAAATTGCTTAAAGCCGAGTTTCGCCAGCATCTCCGCCCGTGCCTCCGGGCCGCGCTGCTTCGCATCAAACGGGACGATGCACCAAGCCGCTAAGTTATCCCGAGCGAACAACGGTTCCTCGGCCGCGGGGACCATCGGGACCGACACCGCCGCCCACAGGAGACAGGAAAGAAGGGACTGCAGAAAGGAACTCATGGAGCGGCCGAGGGGTACAGGAGGGTTCTAATCCGACCCTCCCGCGGAAGGCGAGTTCCCCTTATTTAGCTTTGGTGCTGGGCCCCCACGGAACATTCTCCCGCCGCCCTGCTCTTATTAATCTTATGAACCGTAGTCGTTTCCTCGGCGGCCTTTGCCTGGCTGCGCTCGCCTTGACCGCTTCGGCGGACGACGGGCCCAGCTACTTTCCCCCACCCGATAGCCAAGGCGGCTGGCGCGTGCCCAAGGACGCCGCCGAAGCGCGGTCACTCGCAGGCGTCGATAGGGCTAAGCTCGAACGCGCCTTCGCGGCGACCCTACGCTCTAATTCCCCCAACGGCGGCCTCGTCGTCGTCCGCAAAGGCTACCTGGTCTTCGAAGGCTACTACGGCAAAGCCCACCGCGAAGGAAATCCGGATATGGCTTCGACGGGCAAGGCGTTCACGAGCCTCGCCTGCGGCGTCATGCTTGCCGAGTACAAGGACAAGTTACCACAAGGGCTCGACACGCTCGTGTACACCAAGGAACTGCTCCCCGAAGCGTTCCCCTTACGCGATCCGCGCGAGGCTGACATCCGCCTGGGCCACCTGCTCTGCATGACCTCCGGCCACAACGGCGAAGGCGGCACGCCTTCCGCGGTCGTCCGCGGCGAGACGCGTCCGCTCAAGGCCTCGAAAGGCCAAGATATCCGTGACGTCGATGGTTCATCCTTACGCGTACCGCTCTGGGGCGCCCCTGGCGAAGGCTACTCCTACTCCTCCCCAGCGCCGCACATCGCCTCGATGGTGCTGCGCCGCGTCACCGGACAAGAACTCCCGGCTTACATTGAGGAGAAGTTCGCCCGTCCCATGGGCTGGGGCGCGTGGGGCTATTGCCTCTACCGCGGTGAGGTCACCATGGCCCACGCCAACGGGGCTGGCTCCATCGCCCTGCGTGCGACCGACGCCGTCCGCTTTGGTTACTGCTTAGCCCGCGATGGCCGCTGGGGCGCGCGACAGGTCGTGCCGGCCGAATACCTCCGCCTCTGCCGCACGCCCTCGCCCTACAACCCGCACTTCCCGTTCAGCTTGCAGTTCGAGCATAATGCCGCCGGCCAGATTGTCGGCGCCCCGCGCGACGCTTACTACAAGACGGGGGCCGGGGGCTTCTGCCTCTACGTCGTCCCTTCGCTCGACCTCGTTGTGTATAAACTCGGCGGCTCCGACGGGCAGTGGAACCCTGACCTAACCCGCCTGCCGCAGCCGACCGACAAGCATGGCGTGCGCGGCGAGTACATCGCCCCGCCGAAGAACGGCGCCTACGAAGGCTATAGTATCCCGCGCATCCTTGAGCTCGTCTGTGCGGCGGTCCGTGACGAATAAAGCCTACCTCCCTGCCTTGCCAAGCACGACGGGCACCGCCAACTTGGCGGCATGTCCACACCGCGCCCAGTCGCCGTCGTCGGCGGTGGGGCCGCCGGCTTCTTCGCCGCGATTGCGTGTGCGGAGAAGCTAGGCCGGCGCGGGGTGGTGACGCTCTTTGAGACCACGCCGCACCTCCTCGCCAAGGTCCGAGTCTCCGGCGGGGGCCGATGCAACGTGACCCACAGCTGCTTCGAGCCGGCCGAGTTGGTAAAGAAATACCCGCGCGGAGGCCGGGAGCTCCTCGGCGCGTTCCATCGCTTCCAGCCGCGCGACACCATCGCCTGGTTCGCCGAACGCGGGGTCGGCACGAAGACCGAAGAGGATGGCCGCATGTTCCCGGTGACGGATGACTCGGGCACGATTGTCGACTGCCTCCAGGCAGCGGCCAACCGCGCCTTTGTGCGCATCCGCGTCCAGACCGCGGTCAAGAAAGTCGAGCGGTCCGACGCGGGGTTCACGCTCCATCTCGGCGACGGCACCACCCACCTCGCGGAGAAACTGATCATCGCAACCGGGGGCAATAAAGCCTCCGGCGGCTTGGCCATGGCGGAAGCCTTCGGCCACTCGATCGTCGCGCCAGTCCCTTCCCTCTTCACGTTCCACATTAAGGACCCACGCCTCACGGACCTCTCCGGCGTCTCGGTGGAGCACGTGGTCGTCACTGCACCAGGGACGAAACTCAAGACCGACGGCCCGATTCTCGTCACCCACTGGGGCCTCAGCGGACCCGCGATCCTCAAGCTCTCGGCTTGGGGGGCGCGCGGCTTCGCCGATGCCGGCTACAAATTCCCCATTCAAGTCAACTGGGTCCCTCCGCACACGCGCGAGACGCTGCTCAAAGAACTCGGGCACGTCCGCGAGCAGAACGCCCGCAAGCAACTCACCACTTTCAGCCCCGTTGCAATGCCGCAACGCCTCTGGGAACGTTTTGTTGCGGCCGCGGGTATCGCTGCCACCACGCCGTGGGCACACGTCAGCAATCCCGCGCTGCAGACTTTGGCCACGCAGTTGACCGCGGCCACCTTCGAGGTCGACGGCAAGAGCCTCTTCAAGGATGAGTTCGTCACCTGTGGCGGGGTGAAACTGTCCGAGGTGGATTTCAAGACCATGGAAAGCCGTCTCTGCCCTGGACTCTATTTCGCCGGCGAAGTGCTCGACGTGGACGGCGTGACGGGGGGCTTCAACTTCCAGAATGCCTGGACGACGGGCTGGCTGGCCGGTCAAGCGGCCGCGGAGTAAGCGGTTCTTCGGTATCGCCTTTCGGGCCGAGCCCCGCACGCTTCCCGACATGAGCGCAGACGCCAATGCTGAAGGCCCCCAGTTGGGCGATATCCTCGAAGGCCAGCAGCTCGTGGCTGTCGGCTTGGATTTCACGTTCACCGAGATTCACGCCTCGCACGAAAAGCTCTTCAAAGAGCTCGATATGTGGCTGACCGGGATCCGTACCTACAGTTTGGAAGACGACTTCGAGACCGACGCCGGGCTCTGGGACGAACTGGAAGACTGCGGCTACGCCATCGGGGAAGGCGAGGTCGACGGCGAACAGCCTGGCACCACGCTCAAACTCTACGACGTCTGGGTCGACGCCGATCAGGTCGCGCCCACGCTCCAGGAAGTCGAAGAGCTCGTCGCCGACTTCCAGCAGCAAGCCATTGCCTTACTCCCGCCCGGACTGCACGGCGCCGCCTCCACGCACGAGACCCCGCTCGAGACCCTCAAGCTCATCGCGCAGCTGAAGGAGTAAGAGGGGAAGAGGCAAATTGCCCCTGTGCAAAGGTGGAAAAGTGCAAAAGTGCAAAACAGATAAAGGGCTAGCACTGCGTGCTAAATTCCCGCTCCCCGGTCTCCCTTTGTCTTTCCCGCATCTGGTAGGGTTGGCACTGCGTGCCAACCTAGCCGCCCGCGGTCGCCTGCATAGAGGTAGGGGCGCGACTGCGTCGCGTCCGTTCGCAGAGCAACGGAGGATTACCACAACACCTAATACGGAGGGCACAGCAAAGCCACACCCCTACCCGCGGCCGCCATCCAACGATTCAACCATTCAACGAATCAACCAGCCCCTCACCTTACACACGCATCAACCAACAACCAAGCCCAGGTGGCGACGACGGTGTCGCCCTTGCGAAAGAGTCGGTCGTAATCACGGATGAGGTTGCGGAGTTCGCCGGGGTTCAGCCGCGGGGAACCCGTGACGCCACTGCCGTGCAAGGCGCGCATGAGGTCAATCGCCGAGGGATAGGTTTCCGTGGACTCGAGGACGCCGTGCGCCCGGACATCGAAGCCGGCGTGGTCTAAGACCTGCAACCATTGGGCTTCATCGCGCCAACGGATCGGGCCTTCCCCAGTGAGGTCACGGAGTTCGTTCAGGCATGGGTCGCAGGGGACGCCCAAGAGGAGTCGGCCTGACTTCGGCAAGGCTTCGCGCCAATGCTTAAGCACGAGCACGGGATCCGCCGCCCAATGGAGCAAACCCGACGAGGCGATGGCCTTGGCCTTAGGCTGAGGGCCAAAGGCTTCCCGCTGTTTCCAGACCGCGGTGGGCGCGGCGGCTTGGCCGACCGCGATCATCGCGGGCGAGGCATCCGTGGCTTCGACGGAAACGCCCTGAGCGAGCACTGCATTGGTGAGAAATCCGGTACCGGCGCCGAGCTCGGTCACCTGCGCTCCGCGATGGAACGGGGCGAAAGCGGCGAGGGCTTCCGCAAAGCGACGCTGCGGAGCGGCGTGCTCTTCGTAACTGCCAGCTCGTTCATCGAAACGCATTAGGCGGTAGGGCTGCCGAGGAAATCGGTCAGGGCGTGGCCAGCTTCATCGACAATCTGCGCACCGACGATGGCCTGCGTCACGCCTTCAGGGTTCAAGAGTTTATCCTCCGCACCGACATACGCCTCCCAGCCGTTGGGTAAGCCTTGGCGTCCAAAGGTCACAAGCGAGATACCCGCCGGTTCGGCCAAGATATCCAAGCCCGCCGAGAGGTGCTCGAGTTCATAGGGGAGCTCCGTGCTGCTAATCGGGGCCAAACCCGCGCGAGTCCGGAAATCCGCCAACGCCGCCAAGGGTTCCTTTTCCAACCAGCGCTTGAGCCAACGGACCTGTGTCTCGCTGACGCGACCGCACTTGCCGTGCTCGGAACAAAAAGAGGTAAACGGAGCAATGAGCAGGGCCTTGGTGGGTAGTTGTACGCCGCGTGCAGCGGCTTCGAGCAGGAGGTGCGCCCCCAAGGACCAGCCGATGATGGCGTCGCAACCGACGAGGTTCTCGGCCGCGCCCACCACGGGCGGATAGATGACGTGCTCGGCGTCGGGCGCGTGCGCAACCGCCAGCGGCCCCATCTCCGCCAAAGAGATCCCCCAACCGCCGATCCAACCGATTTTCATCGGGAGATTCCTTTCAGGACGGAGAGGAAGGATGCGAGCGCGGAGGTATCGAGTCCACGGCGCAAGGAGATGCGGATGCGTCCGGTCCGGACGGGGACGGTGGGCGGGCGGATGGCGGAGACCATGAATCCAGCGGAGCGGAGGGCTTCGGCGTAACGCAACGTGACGTCCGAATCGCCCAAGATGAGCGGGATGATCGGCGAGTCGCCCGTGGGCACAGCGAAGTCGGCGGCGCACAGCGCGTCACGCCATTCGACGGACATCGCCTGTAGGCGGGGGCGTTCCGCGACCATCTCACGGACCCGACCGATGGCGGCGAGGGCCGTGGCAGCGCTCACGGGGGCGAGATAGGTAGAGTAGACGAACTCACCGGCGAAGTTGACCAAGGCATCACGGACTTCCGACGCGTGCGAAAGCACATAGGCGCCTTGCGAGCCCAAGCCCTTGCCCAACGTGCCGACGACGATATCGGCCGCGGCGAGGACGCCTTGATGTTCCTGCATGCCCGAGCCGGTCTCACCATACCAACCCGTGGCATGGGCTTCATCAAGCACCCAGCAAAAGCCAAAGCGCTTCCGCAATGAGGCCAGACGACGGAGATCCGGGCCGTCGCCGTCCATCGAGTATACGCTCTCCGTGACGACGAAGATGACGCCAGCGAGGGCCGGCTCCTCGTGCAGCATGAGCTCGAGGGCATCGAGGTCATTGTGCGGGAAGCGCCGTAGGCGCGCGCCGGAGGCCATGATGCCTTCCAGCATGCTCGCGTGCACCAAGCGATCGGCGAGGACGAGATCGCCCGCCTTGGGCAGGCCGCCGAGCACGGCGGAGTTCGCCGCGAAACCGGTATTCAAAACCAGGCCATGCGCATAGCCCTGCCACGCGGCCAAGGTGTGTTCGAGTTGCTGATGCAGCTGGGTGTAGCCCGTGACGAGCGGAGAGGCCGACGAAGACGCGCCCCACGCACGGAGCGCGGTGATGCCCGCTTCGACCACGACCGGGTCGCGCGCGAGGCCAAGGTAATCGTTATCCGCGAGGTTGATGCGGGTATCGTCCACCGCGCGCGCGACGAGTTTCCGACGGAGCGAGGAGCCCTCGCGTTCGCCCAAGGACTTACGCAGACGCTGGACGAGCGCGTCGTTCATCGCGGCAGGAAATGGAAGCGCGCGGGCTTCTTGCCCGGACCAGACTCACCGTAGAGCGGAATCCAAGCGTCGGCGAGGCCAGTACGATTGGCCGCAGCGACCGCCGGGCTGGGCTTCTTGATGGCATTCAGCCACACGCCCATCGGGCCGTCATAACGGCGACGGAGGTAAGCGATCGCGAGGCGGGCCTGATTGATCGCGCCCAAGCGGTCTTCCACGACGATGATGACCGCCATCGGCTTGATGGCCGCAGCGAAGTCAGACCAATCCTTCCCTTTCGGGTCGATCGGCACGGCCACCCCACCCGCCCCTTCGATGACGCGGCAAGGCGCCGCCGGAACGGCTCGGTAGAGTTTGAGCAGCATGGCGAGGTCGAGCTGCTTGCGCGCCTTCTTCGCGGCCGCGAGCGGAGCGATGGGCGCAGGCAACGCCATCAAGGTGTGCGCTTCGGCCCACTTCCCGGCGGCCTTGAGGGCATCGGCGGGACGGCCCGCAGCGGCGCCGGACTCCACGGGCTTGATGACTTGGGTGAAGCCATCGCGCGCCATGCGACGCGCCAGCAGGCCGGCGACGTGGGTCTTGCCCACGCCCGTGTCACTACCCGTCACAAAAAAGACTGGCATGGCTTATTTGCAGCCGCAACCACCCTGGCCGCAGGATTCTTCGGTGGCATTGGCGGCGGCGAATTCCGCCACGCTCGGCCAAGCGGCCGGTTGGGCTGAGGCCGGGGCGATCTCCCCGCGGTGGATGCGGCGGGCTTCATCCGGGTGCATCGGGTGCAGGCCCAACCGCTTCATGAGGTTCATGTCCTCTTCGATGTCGGGGTTACCGGTGGTGAGGAGCTTTTCGCCAAGGAAGATCGAGTTGGCACCCGCGAGGTAGCAAAGGGCTTGAGTCTCGTCGTTCATGTTCGCGCGGCCGGCGGAGAGGCGGACCATGGCCTTCGGCATCAGGATGCGGGCCACGGCAATGGTGCGGACGAATTCGATGGTATCGACGAACTTGCGGCCAGCGAGCGGCGTGCCTTCGACCGCGACGAGCGCATTGATCGGCACGGAGTCGGGCTGAGGGTCGAGCTGCGCGAGTTCGACGAGCATCTTCAAGCGGTCATCGACGGTCTCACCCATGCCGATGATGCCGCCGGAGCAGACCTCGAGGCCGGCCTTACGGACGTTCGAAAGGGTCTGGAGGCGGTCGTCGTAGGTGCGCGTGGTGATGATCTTGGAGTAGTGCTCGCGCGAGGTGTCGAGGTTGTGGTTATAGACGTCGCAACCGGCCTGCTTGAGGCGGCCGGCCTGCGCTTCGCTGACCATCCCGAGGGTGCAGCAGACTTCGAGGCCGAGCTCCTTCACGCCGGAGACCGTGTTGAGCACGCTATCGAACTGCTTGCCGTCATTCACGCGGCGCCAAGCGGCGCCCATGCAGAAGCGCGTCGCACCACCGGCCTTGGCCTTGCGGGCATCCTTAAGAATGGCTTCGGTCTCCATGAGGGCTTCGCTTTCGAGTCCGGTATTGTTGTGCACCGACTGCGGGCAATAGGCGCAGTCTTCGGGACAGGCGCCGGTCTTGATCGACTTGAGCGTGCAGAGCTGCACGCCGGCCGGATCCTGGTTGGCTTGGTGAACCTGCTGAGCCTTGAAGATCAGCGTGTTGAGAGGGAGGTCGTAGAGCGCGCGGGCGTCGTTGAGGGTAGGCATGGTGTTGTTGAAGGGGATGGGGGAAAGGTAAAGGTAAAGGTAGGGGCAGCACCGCGTGCTGCCCTAGTCTGCGTTCAGAGTCGGGAGGGTTTCCTCCATCGCAAGGTGGACGGCACGGACGAGGTGCTTCACTTCGTCGGCTTGGATGGAGATGGGTGGGACGAAGAGGATGGAGTCGCCCAAGGGGCGAATGATGAGGCCATGGCGACGCGCCGCGAGGGCGACGCGGTAACCGGCGCGGGTATCGGTCGGCCAGCGCTCGGCGGCGACGGGCTTGAATTCGACCGAGCCCGTCAAGCCAACCTGACGGAACGTCCGCACATGCGGGTGTCCGGCAAAGGCCGCCGCCATCTCACGGCCTAGGAGGTCAGCGCGCTCGGCGACCTGGCCGGAGGCGAGCATCGGACGCAGCTTGCGCAAGGAGGCGCGGGCCACGGCGCAACCGAGCGGGTTGCCCGAGAAGGTATGGCCATGAAAAAAGGTCTTACCTTCGGAGAACTTCCCGAGGAAGGCTTCGTAAATCTTTTCGGACGTCAGCGTCGCGGCGAGCGGCAGGTAACCAGCAGCCAAGCCCTTCGCGAGGCAGAGGAAGTCAGGCACGACGCCTTCGAGCTCGGAGACGGTCAAGGCACCGAGGCGACCAAAGCCGGTGAAGACCTCATCGAGGATGAGGTGCACGCCATGCTTGCGGCAAAGCGCAGCAACCGACTTCACGAAGCCGGCGGGCTGTTGAACCATGCCGGCAGCGCCTTGCACGCGCGGCTCGAGGATGACGCAGGAGGTCGTGGCGGCATCGCGGACCAAGAGGGCTTCGAGCGCAGCGAGTGACGCCGTGGCGTCTGAGCGGACGACCTGCCCGGCGCATTCGGAATGCACTGGGGCGGGGAACGTCTGCGCCGCGAAGAGCCAAGGAGTGAAACGCTCGTGGAATTCCGAGCGACCGCCGACGGACATCGTGCCGAACGTATCGCCGTGGTAAGCGCCTTCCATCGAGAGGACACCACGCTTCGTTTCCTTGCCGACGAGCTGCCAATACTGAAAAGACAACTTCAGCGCGACCTCGATGGCGTTGCTGCCGTTATCGGTGAAGAAACAACGGGGCAGCGACCCACCCGTCAGGGTCGCCAAGTCCTCGGTGAGGCCGGTGGCCACCGGGTGGTTGAGCCCGAGCAGCGTCACATGCGCCACCTGCGACAGCTGCTCTTGGAGCGCGCGGTTGAGGTCCGGGTCGTTATGCCCGTGGACATTCGTCCAGACCGACGCGTTCCCATCGAGGTAGCGCAGCCCTTCCCCGTCGATCAGCCAGGAACCCTCGCCGCGGACCAAGTGGAGCCGCGGGTTGTCCTGGTATTCCCGCATTTGGGTAAACGGGTGCCACCCGAAGCGCCGGTCAGCGGCATCGAGGACGTCCAAGGCGGACGGGACAGCTGCAGGGGCAGTCGGCACCCCCCTTATCTAGGGCGCTCCCGGCCCATTGTTAAGCCAGAAGTGCGGCTAGGTTTACAATCGCACTGTCTGCAGACAGAGGCGTAGCCCCACCCGAGGTTTCGCCATCGACCAAGTCGGACGATAAACCAATCTCCCCAAATGCGCTTCCCCCTCGCACTCTGCCTGCTCGCTTTAGTCTCGGGCTGCCAATCGACGGCCTTGGCACCAGTGCCGACCCTGACGGCGGAGCAGGCCACGGAATACAAGCTCGACCCGAAGTTCTTCCGTAAGGGCACGCTGGTGCAGGGCATCCTCATCGCCACCTCCAGTAAGGTCGCCGACCACACGCACCGCGAGGCGGCCTACCAATTCAACCAAGTGATGGCCACCATCGCCCCGGAAATCGCCGAACGCATCCGCGCCAAGAAGCTCCTCTGCGTGATCGTCGCGCATGACGAGCTGACCTCCGACGTCCCCCTGTTCACGTCGGACAAGACCGGCAAGGAACTCGATTTCTACAACTGGCGCCAACGGGGCTTCCTCACGCGCGTCGAGGGCCGTCAGGTCGTGCTCTTCGCGGAAGAGGATGTGATGGAATACGAGGGCGGCATGCAGTCGGAGAGCATCCTCATCCATGAGTTCGGCCATGTCATCCAAGGCGCCGGCTTCACGCCTGAACAGAACGCCCGCGTGAAGGCCTCCTTCGAGCAGTCCAAGCAAGCCGGACGCTACCAAGATGGCTACGCCGCCCAACGCTTCCGTCGCATCCAGAGCGCCACGCCCGTCAGCCTACTGGATGCGTTGGCCACCGCTTTCCCTGACCAACCACGCGCTTTCTTGGCGAAGTGCCTCGCTGGGGGCGACATCCTCGTGAACGGCCAACCCAGTCACGCCAAAGTCACCGTGACGAAAGACGATAAGGTGCTGATCGTTTTCGGTGGCCCAAAGCAATGCTACGCCGGCACGAACTCCGCCGAATACTGGGCCGAAGGCGTGCAGGACTGGTTCGACACCAACCGCACCATGGACCACGACCACAACCAACTGCACACCCGCGCTCAACTGAAGACCTACGACGTCCCGCTCGCCGCACTGTGCAAGGAGGTCATGGGCGACACCCCTTGGCGCTTCGTGTCACCGCGCCTCCGCGCTGGCCAAGGACACCTCGCTGGCTATGATCCGACCACGGCGCCGATGGTGAAGAAACTCCCGCACATCGATACCGCGGCTCAGGATTACTACGACAAGTATTGGAAAGACTATTGGCAGCGCCTCCACGCCAAGCACGACGTGCCGACAGCGAAGTGAAAGTAGGTCGCGCGCACAGCTATGCGCAAAATAACCCACCTGCAAGGTGAGCGCATAGGTTAACCCGACTTGCCAAACTTAGGCGGTAAATAGTATTTTTTGATGCGACTCACCCCGCCGCGGACGGCCCTCCTCGCTTTCGTCTTTATCGGATACTTCGGCTTAGCAAGTGCCGCCGAGCCGGTCGCCGCCGAAAAACTTTATAAGGAAGCGCTGGGGTACACGGATGCGCTCAAGGACAAAAAACTCGTAGGAAAGCAGAAGCTAGATTGGATCGAGACCGAAAAGGATCTACTCTGGGAAATCGCCACTGGCTACCATCCCGTCGACCAGGTGTTCTGCGCGCGTATTGGCCTGGCGGTAGCCACCGAAAGCCTAGTTCCATTACTTGATTCACCGACACCGATTACTAGTAAAGAAAGTGTCTTCAAGATCCCTCAAGGCGTGCAGGCCACCGGTAAGCTCTTCATCGCCCGCGGGCATCAACTCTGCCAGCAAGGTAAGGCCGCTGAAGGTCGTAGCTGGTTTCTGAAGACACATGCGCTTGCCCGGAAATGCGGCGGAGACCAAAGCCTGATCCAGCTCCTCATGGCGGTCTTCCTCGAAAACGAAGCCCAGTCCGCGGCGGCTTGCTATGTTGAAGTGTGGACGAAAGCGGAGCGCCTGGAGTACATCGATAAGCTCAATACCCTCAAGCCGCTGCCCGACCTTGAGACGGCCGCCGCCAACGACTGGAAATTATTCACACCGACAGGCACCAACCTACTTCGGTCGCTGGTCCCTGGTACGGACGAAAGGGATAAACGCATCAAGGCCAACCTACTCCGAACCGAACGGCGCGCCATCGCCCTGAAGCTGGCGCTGCGGTACGGGGCTGAACTTGAGGCCGACCAAGTCGGCCTGCTGACGGACGCCGATGGTAAATCCCTCAAACTCGGCGAAAGCTTCACGCTCAAGCGCACAGCCATCCTCGGGCAACCCATGTTCCGCCGGGACGCCAAAGAGCCGCAACGCGACGAGTCCGAGTATCAACCCAGCGACTTCCTCATCATCGGTCCAATTAAGTAAGGGAGCGCATAGCCCTACCCACCCGTCGGCGGACAATCGGGAAACGACCGACTCGAATTGAGGGGCTTGTGCTTACCAGCACTATAGGTAAGCCCGCTCATTCACCTCACAGACACACAATTCAGGGGATGACCATCACGCTATGACCTTTGCCGACTTCAGGGATGGGGACTGACGATGGAGGATGGACCTAATCTATTTCGACGAGAGCGGCGATGACGGCCTGCGTCCGGGCGCCTCTCGGTTCCTGGCCCTCACAGCGGTTCGGATTCAGTGCGCCGAGTGGATTCACTGGGACTCGAGTATCCGGTCACTGCGAAACGAACTGGAGGCTAGCCTAGGCATCCCGTCCAGATGCGAACTGCACACGCGAGAACTACTCCTTAGGAAGGGGCGGTACAAAGATCTGGGAATCCGTACGCCGGCCATACTTGGTCTCATCGACAGAATGAACTCCCTGACCACCGGAGGAGAGATATCCATCAAAAGCATCGTCGTCGACAAGAGCTCAGGCCTTCATCCGCTGCGCGTGGCCATACTCTCACACCTCAAAGAGACGCCAATGCCTTGCGTCGCCATTTCCGACCGGGGACGAGTGCCGCGCATGAAGCAGCTTATCTGTACAGCCTACCGAGATGGCAAACTAACGGCGTCACCACCAGAGTTCATGCTGGAAATTGAGTCCCGCGACTCCCACTTGGTGCAAATGGCTGATTTCTTTGCAACCGCAGCCTACCTTCGTGCCTGCGTCGAAATGAACTTTCCATTCCATGCTAGGATGATCGCAGAGGAAGCGGCGGCTATGTCTCGCATAACGGAAGGGGCGAACCGGACTTATCATCTAGTTCGCCCCTAATGTCACCGCCTGGTCCAACGATTCTTGGGCAGGTGGTTCACCAACCAAGTTGCGTCAGAAACAAACCCGAGCAAGTTCGATTGCACAGGAAACCCCCCCAGACAACATCTAGCCCCGCCACGCATGTAAACGAAAAGGCCGCCCGATGGGCGGCCTTCGTCTTTGCAGGCAAGCCTTCGGCTTATTCGACGTCGTAGATCTTGACGGAATCCCACGAGGCCTTGCAGTCGGCGATGAAGGCTTGGTGGATGGGGTCGACCTGGTAGGCGTCGTGGTCGGCGTGGTTCTTGAAGACGAAGAACTCGGCGAAGTCGTACGAGGTGTCGATGATCGGGCGAACGGCATGCTTGCTGGGGACGCCGACGTAGCCGCTATGGATGGACTTGATGGCGAGGAGGCCGCGGAGCTTAGCCTCGAATTCCGCGCGCTGGGCGGCGTTGAGGTCCTTTTTCAGGTAGAAGAAGACGATATGGTGGAACATAGGAGCGACAGGTTTGGAGAGAGAATGGCAGAAGGAAACAGCAAACTACGGACTACTTCCGGAAGAGGTCCAGCAACGCGGCGGTGACGAGGGCGTGGCCCGCGGCGTTGGGGTGGTTGACCTGCGACATGAGGTCCTTGAGCGGGGTACCCGCGGCGACCTTGGCCTTGAAGAGTGCGAGGCTATCGACGAGCAGGACGTCGTGCTCCTTCGCCAAAGCCCGCACCTGCTCGGCATGGAGGTTCAGTGGGTCCTGCGGGTCATCGAGCTTGGCGGACTGGTCCGGCGTCGGGGTCAGTAAAATGACTTTAATGCCCGCCGCCTTGGCCGCGACAATCATGGCACTCCAATTGGCCTTGGCCTTCTCCAAGCCCATACGACGGTCATTCAGGGAGTAGTCGATCGTCACCACCGCGGGACGGAGCGCTAAGACGTCGCGCTCAAACCGCGCGGCTCCGCGGTCCGAGGCTTCGCCGCCGATGGCGGTCACGATGACGTTGAGCACGGCGTTCGGAAAGCGCTCGCGCAGGCCCGCCTGCAGGCCGGCGGGATAGGCTTGATTAGACTGGACGATGGGCGTGACGAAATAGCCCGCCGGCACGCTGTGGCCATGGCAGACGATATGCATGGTCCGGTTCTTCGGCCACTTCACTTCGAGGGCTTGGACAATCGGACCCAAGGGAGCGGGCTCGGCGGCGGCGAGGCCGAGGGTCAGGCACAGCAGGGTCAGTAAGGGGCGCATGACTCCTTTACTAAAGCCCTGCCGCCCGCTGGGAAGCGCAAAGGGTTTCGCCTTCCCCCGCCCGCCCCTTACGTTCATATAAACCTTACGGATGGCCCACCTCCTCGGCATCGACCTCGGCACCACGACGACCATCGTCGCGCGCGTCGACGAGTCCGGCGCCCCCGAAATCATCCGCGACTGGGAAGGCGAGGCCATCACCCCGTCGGCCCTGTGCTTCGAGACCGCCACGCACGTCGTCGTGGGCCGCGAAGCCCGCGCGATGGCTGAGGATGCCGAACACGCCTTCTTAGAATTCAAACGTGACATGGGCACGGGGGTCTCGCACCCAGTCTTCGGCCAACGCGTCACGCCCCTCGACCTCTCCGCCCTGCTCCTCCGCAAGGTCCGCACCCACGCCGAGGCCGCCCACGGCCCCGTCGACCTCGCGGTCATCACCATCCCCGCAAACTTCACCAACGCCGCCCGTGAAGCCACCCTCGAGGCCGCGCGCCGAGCGGGCTTCACCCAGGTGCATATGATCAACGAGCCGACCGCGGCGGCCCTCGCCTATGCGCGCGGCCAAAAGCAACCGCTCGACGGCCTCTATGCGGTCTTCGATTTCGGCGGCGGGACGTTCGACGTCTCCCTTGTGCGGGCGAAGGGAATGTCCGTCCAAGTCGTCTTCACCGAAGGCGTCCAACGGCTCGGCGGGAAAGACTTCGACGCCAAGCTCTCCGCCCTCGTGGCGGCCAAGTTCCAGGCGGAAACCGGCGATGAGCTTCGTGCCGGCGATTGCGAGTTCTCCAAGGCCGACGCCGAAGACCTCAAGCATCGGCTATCGTCCCGGCAAGCCATCCGCCTCCCACTCCGTTCCGCTAAGCACGGTCGCGTGCACGTCGAAGTCACGCGGGCCGAATTCGAAGCCGCCATCGCCGGCCTCGTCGCCCAAGCCGAGATGGCCTGCGAAGGCGTGCTGCTGCGGGCCGGCCTCGACCGCCGCGAACTTGCTGGCGTCTTCCTCGCCGGCGGCACCTGTCGTGTGCCCAGCGTCCAAGCGGCCGTCCGCCGCGTCTTCGGCCAAGAACCGCAGCTCCGCGACCCCGACACCGCGGTGGCTCTCGGCGCCGCGCTCTACGCCGCGCACAAGGCCGACCCGGCGAAGCTCTCCCCCGCCCAGCGCCGGCGCGCCGCGGAGATCAGCTTCCAGGACATCGCCCCGCACTACTACGGCACGCTCTCGCTCGATGACGACGGCGTGCTGGAGAACAGCATCATCATTTCCAAGGGCGAGAAACTGCCCGTGGCCCGGACCCGGACCTACTACACCGTCGAGGCCGATCAACGCGTCCTGACCTGCGAGGTCACGCAGTCCGCGATTCCCGAGAACGACCCGCTCATGGTCCTGCGCATCGCCGAAGTGGAGATGGCCCTGCCCGCCGGCCGCCCCGCGGACCAAGCCATCGAAGTCACCTTCGCCTACGACCTCAACGGGATCATGCGCGCGGAGTTCCGTGACCTTGGCACCGGCCAACCCCTCGTCATCGAATTGCGCGATGAAGGCGCGGGCCGCGGTTCGCTCAACGTCGCGAAGGTCACGCTCGGCTGAGATGCCCAACGCGTTCGTCACTTTCCTCGCCACGGGCGTGCTCGGTATCGTCGCGGCGATGGCCTGGCTCTATTTCCGTCGTCCGACTACCCGACGCCCGGCCCCACGTCGCCGTAAAGCCACGCGGGCCGACCAAATACCGACCGCTCCGAGCGGCTCGACTGACCTTGAACGGCTCGCCTGGATTGTCGGCAAGATGACCGGCATACCACCGCGCCAAGTTCCGCTCGACGCCCCACTCGCCGAAGTCCTGGCCAAGGTCGCCCCGTCGGAGTTCGCCGCAGCCGTCGGCAGCGCGTGTCGCACCACGGTGTCGATCGACGAAGCCGCGTTACGCATGAACCTGAAGCAGTTTGCGCAATACCTCCGCCACCTCCGGCGCGCGGAGCAAGAACCCAAGGGACGGAAGCGCTCACCGAAGGTCGCTGGGGACCGCATGGTCGGCTGGGAGCCGCCGCTCTTAGCCTTAGCCACCGAACTGGGCGTGAAGCCCGAATGGGAAATCGAAAAAGCCCTCGCCCACCTGACGAAGGAATACCTCCGCCAGAACGCCCGCATCCACCTCGCCGCCCGCGCGGCCGACCGGGATGCCGTCCAAGCCCGCCTAGAGCAGATTGGGCGCCTCCGCGAGGCCTTACGCCCGACCGGCGTTTAAGTCGCTTGCACCGGCGGACGTCCCGCCCACGCTCACCGCCTTCCATGCAGGACCTCATCCCCCTCTTTCCCGAAGTCGAAGAAGCCCAGTGGGCGAAGCTCATCGAGATGGCGGCGCTCCACCGCGAGTGGAACGAGAAGATCAACCTCGTCTCCCGCAAGGACATCGAGCACCTCGAACGCCACCACTACGCGCCCTGCATCGCGGCGGTGAAGTGCCTGAAACTCATGGTCGGCGCCCGCGTCATCGACGTTGGCACCGGTGGCGGCTTCCCCGGGCTCATCCTCGCGGTCCTGTACCCGAAGGCGGATTTCACGCTCGTCGATTCCGTCGGCAAGAAGGTCATGGTCGTCGAAGACATCGTGAAGCGCCTCAAGCTGAAGAACGTCCAAGTCCTCAACGCCCGCGCCGAGACGCTCACCCATGAGCACGACTTTATCACTGGCCGCGCGGTGTCCGACCTCCGCCTCTTCGTCCACCAGACCAAGCAGCTCATCCGCCACGGCTTGAAGCACTCCCTGCCCAACGGCATCCTCTATTGGCAGGGCGGCGACCCCGCCGAGGAAAAGGCCAAGGCCGGCATCGCCCCCCATTTCAGCTACGAACTCCGCCCCCTGCTCTGGAACGACGAGAAGTTCGAGGGTAAGCGGATTGTCCTCTACCGCGCCCAGGACCTGCCGCGTTGCAAGAAGCCCGACCTCCCGACCGCCTGAGCGGGCCTTATGACCCGACCGTGCCTTGACCCGAGGCCACGGAACCGCACGGTAGGGGCGATGTCCCTTCAGAGACTGCCATTGAACCCGGCTGGCGAGCGCCTTGAGGCCCTCCTGCGTCAACGCATCGTCTTCCTCGACGGCGCGATGGGGACCATGATCCAACAGCTCAAGCTGCAGGAACAGGACTACCGGGGCACGCGCTTCGCCGACCACCCCGGTCAGCTGAAGGGCAACAACGACCTCCTCGTCGTCACCAAGCCCGAAGTCGTCCGCGACATCCACCGCGCCTACCTCGAAGCCGGGGCGGACATCCTCGAGACCAACACCTTCAACGGGACGTCCATCGCCCTGGCCGACTACGAGATGGGCCACCTCGTCCGCGAGCTCAACACGGCCGCCGTGCAGGTCGCCCGCCAAGCGGTCGATGCCTTCAAGGCCGCCCATCCCGGCAAAGACGCTTTTGTCGCGGGCGCCATCGGCCCGACGAACAAGACGCTGTCGATGTCCCGCGACGTCAACGACTCCGCCAAGCGCGACGTGACGTTCGTCCAGGTGCGCGATGCCTACCGCGAACAGGTCGATGCGCTCATCGACGCCGGCGCGGACCTGCTGCTCTGCGAAACCGTCTTCGACACGCTCGTCCTCAAGGCCGCCCTCTTCGCCATCGACGAAGCCTTCGCGGCTCGCGGCTTCCGCCTGCCGCTGATGATCTCGGGCACGATCACCGACGCCTCCGGCCGCACGCTCACGGGCCAGACGACCGAATCGTTCTGGAACTCGGTCCGCCACGCCCAACCGCTGAGCATCGGCATGAACTGCGCCCTCGGCGGCGAGCAGATGCGCCCGCACATTGCGGAATTGGCGCGCAAGGCCGACATCTTTGTCTCCTGCTACCCGAACGCCGGCCTGCCCAATCCGTTGTCACCGACCGGTTTCCCCGAAGGCCCCGAAGACACCGCCGCCATCCTCGAGACCTTCGCCCGCGATGGCCTCGTCAACATCCTCGGCGGTTGCTGCGGCACCACGCCCGCCCACATCGCCGCCATCCGTCGACGCACGGAGAAGTACCCCCCGCGCACGCCTGGCGCCGCGACGCCCGCCCTCCAGCTCTCGGGCCTCGAGGCGCTCAACATCGTCGGCGGACCCGGCACCTTTGTGAACGTTGGCGAACGCACGAACGTCGCGGGCTCCAGGATTTTTAAGGGCCATATCGAGAAGGCCGATTACCGCTCCGCCTTGCGCGTCGCCAAGCAGCAGATCGAGGCGGGCGCCACGGTCATCGACATCAATTTCGACGCCGGCCTGCTCGACGGTGCGGCGGCGATGACGAAGTTCCTGAACATGGCGGCGACCGAGCCGGACATCGCCAAGGTGCCGTTCATGATCGACTCGTCGAACTTCGACATCATCGAAGCCGGCCTGCGCTGCGTGCAGGGCAAGGCTATCGTGAACTCGATCTCGCTCAAGGAAGGCCCGGCGGAATTCATCCGCCGCGCCCGCCTCTGCCGCCGCTACGGCGCCGCCATGATTGTCATGGCCTTCGACGAACAGGGCCAAGCCGCCTCGCTCGCCGACAAGGTCCGCATCTGCGTCCGCGCCTTCGGCATCCTCACCCAGGAAGCCGGCGTCGACCCGCAGGACATCATCTTCGACGCCAACATCCTGACGGTCGGTACGGGCATGAAGGAGCATAACCGTTACGCGCTCGATTTCATCGAAGCCGTGACGGCGATCAAACGCCTCTGCCCGGGTGCCCGGACGTCGGGCGGCTTGTCCAACGTCTCGTTCGCCTTCGCCGGCAACAACAAGGTCCGCGAAGCCATCCACTCCGTCTTCCTTTACCATGCGGTGAAGGCCGGCCTCGACATGGCCATCGTCAACGCCGGCATGCTCGAGGTCTACAGCGAGATTGACCCGGAGTTGCGTGAGCTCGTCGAGGACCTCGTCCTCTACCGCCGCGAGGATGCCACGGACCGCCTCATGGAGGCCGCCCCGCGTTTCGCCGCGACGAAGACCGAAGGCGCCGACACCTCGAAGAAGAATGAGTGGCGCAACCTCAGCGTTGAAGCCCGCCTCGCCCACGCCCTTGTGAAGGGCATCGACGACCACGTCGTCGCCGACACCGAAGAAGCCCGCGTGAAGCTGGGCCGCCCCTTGCTCGTCATCGAAGGCCCTTTGATGGACGGCATGCGCGTGGTCGGTCAGCTCTTCGGCGAAGGGAAGATGTTCCTCCCGCAGGTTGTTCGCTCCGCCCGCGTGATGAAGACCGCGGTCGCCCACCTCGAACCCTTCATGGCGGCCGAGAAGGTCGGCGGCTCTACCCAGGGCTCGTTCCTCATCGCGACCGTCAAGGGCGACGTCCACGACATCGGCAAGAACATCGTCGGCGTGGTCCTCGCGTGCAATAACTACGCGGTGACCGACCTCGGCGTCATGACGCCCACCGAGAGAATCGTCTCCGAGGCTCAACGCCTCAACCCCGACTTCATCGGCCTGTCCGGCCTGATCACGCCGTCACTCGACGAAATGATTACCGTCGCCAAGGAACTGAAGCGGGCGGGCTTTAAGACGCCGCTGCTCATCGGCGGCGCCACGACCTCCAAGGAGCACACGGCCATCAAGAGTGCCGAGCACTACGACGGCCCGATGGTGCACGTCGGCGACGCCTCGCTCGTCACCGCCGTCTGTAGCGACCTCCTTAATCCCGCCAAGCGCGACGGTTTCATCAGCGACCTCAAGGTCGAGCAGGCGGCGATGCGCGAGGCCTACGAGAAGCAGCAACCCGCGGTCGTCATCCCGCTCGCCGAAGCGCGGCAACGTCCGCTCATCACCACCGCCCCGGTCCAGCCTGCCCCGCGCAAGCCCGGCGTCACGCTCTTCGAGCGTATCGACCCCGCCGCCGTGGCGGAGATCATCGATTGGACGCCCTTCTTCATCACGTGGTCGCTGAAGGGTGCCTTCCCGCAGATTCTGCAGTCGGCCAAATACGGGAGCGAAGCGCGTAAGCTCTTTGACGCCGCCCGGGCCGAACTCGATGAACTCATTCGTGGCCAGCGCGTGCACCTGCGTGGGGCTGCTGGTCTCTGGGCCGCCCGCCGCGTCGGCGACGACGTCGAAGTCTACGCCGACGAAGCGCAGGCCAAGCAGATTGGCCGGTTCCACTTCCTCCGCGATCAGCGGCAGCGTCCGCGCGTCGACACCTGCCGTTCGTTGGCCGACCTCGTCTCCACCTCCAAGGGCGACCACCTCGGGGCCTTCGCCGTCACGGCGGGGCAAGAGATCGAGGACTACGCCGCCTCTTTCAAGGAGAAGGACCCCTTCCGTCAAATCCTCATCCAAGCGCTGGCCGACCGCCTGGCGGAAGGCTGCGCCGAATGGCTGCACCGCGAAGTGCGCAAAGAACTCTGGGGCTATGCGCCGACGGAGGCCCTCACCGTCGAAGAACTCATCGATGAAAAGTATGCGGGACGTCGTCCGGCCGCCGGTTACCCAGCCTGCCCGGAACACACCGAGAAGGCGGAGCTCTGGCGCTTGCTGGATGCGGACCGCCTCGGCTGCACGCTGACCGAATCGTTCGCGATGAATCCGGCCGCCTCGGTCTCCGGCCTCTACTTTGGCAACCCGCAGTCGATCTACTTCGACATCGACAACGTCGGCCGCGACCAGGTGGAAGATTACGCGCAGCGCAAGGGCTGGACCATCGAGCAAGCCGAGAAGTGGTTACGTCCGGTGCTCGGCTATAAGACCTAAGCATGGACGCCCGCGAACGCCAGAAGCTCGTCGACACAATCGGGGCCGAAGACGCCGCGGCGGTCGAACGCTTCCTCGGTGACGTCTGCGCGCTTTGCCTGCTGGTCGAAACGGCCGACCAGGCGGAGCAGGATTGGCCGGAATGGGCCCGCGCCGCCGCCGTCCTGCAACGCTGGCTCGAGGCTCGGGGTCGGACGGCCAGTGCCGAACGCATGCTCGGTTACCTGCATTGCACAGTCGACGCGCAGAAGGTTGTCCCCACCGCGATTCGGCCATCGCTGCCGCAAGCCGTCGCCCGCATGCTCAAGGAGCACGGGTTTGCGGAAAGTTAAAACACGCTGGTGCAGGCTTCCCGAGGCAGACTAGGGCAGCACGCGGTGCTACCCCTACCCCGAGACAGCCTACGTCGTGACACGGTCACATCCCTGGCCCAAGCCGTGGCCCGGATGTTAGAGTAGTACGGCTTCCTGGCGGACAGCGCTTAAGAAGGCCTGCCCGCGGGGTCGCGCCTCCGTCCTTGCCCCTTGGGGCCTTAAGGTTCAATCTTGGGTCATGTTCGCTTGGTTCCGCAGTCTCTTCGCCCCGAAAGCCTCGGGACCTGACCTGTCCCAAGCCCCCGACGAGCCGGTTCCGACGGAGCGCGTCGCCAGCAGCCGTCCGAAGGATTTCAAACCCTGGATTGGCGTCGACCTCGACGGCACCTTGGCCGAAGCCACGCCGTGGCAAGGCATGGAGCACATCGGTCCGCCGGTGCCGCTCATGCTCCGACGCGTCAAAGCCTGGATTGAGAAAGGCGTGCGGGTGAAGATCATGACCGCTCGGGCCGGTGATCCCGTCGGCATCGCCGCAACCCAGAAGTGGCTCGTCGCCCAAGGCCTCCCCGCCCTCGAGGTCACCGACCGCAAAGACTTCGGCATGATCGAGCTCTGGGACGACCGCGCCATCCAAGTCGTGCAGAACACCGGCATGTGCTTCCTCGGGACCTCCTACTTCGCCCGCCCCAAGGCACCGATACTGCCCGACGAAGCCGCCAACCGCACCTTCATCCACGTCGGCACCGACGCCAAACCCACCGCCCCCAAAACTTCCGCATGAAAGCCTCGCTCAAGCTCGAATACTCCCTTCGCGTCCTCGCCCAGTTGGCCCGGCGCAACAAGGGTAATGCCGTGACGCGCATCGAAGAGCTCGCCCGCCTCGAGGACATCCCGGCGAACTACCTCGTCCAGTTACTGAACGAACTCCGCGAAGGCGGTTTGGTCGACTCGAAGCGCGGCAAGACCGGTGGCTACCGCCTCGCCCGCCCCGCCGAAGACATCAGCTTGAAGCAGGTTCTGGCCGTGGTTGAACCCGACCTCGTCGCCACGAAGATTACCTTGAAGGGCGCGTCGGGACCCCAGGTCGCCACGCTCTGGCGCGAACTGTCGAAGCGTTTCGAAAAGTCCCTGGCCGGCTTCAACGTCGCCCAGCTCGCCCAGTCCGAGGCCAGCGGCGACTGGGAAATCTAAGTCCGGCCGGTATCGTTTCGGTTGCAGGCCTAGGCCTTTCGGCCTTCGATGCCGCATGCCCCTCCGCTTGCTGCTGCTCCTCGGCCTGCTCCCGCTTTCGGCCGTTGCCCAATCCGAACCGTTCCGCAACGCGACCCTGCCGGTCGAGCAACGCGTGCAGGACCTGCTCGGGCGCCTGACGCTCGAAGAGAAAGCCGTCGTCCTCGATCACCGCGGCCCGACGATTGAGCGCTTCGGGATCGTCGAAGACAACTGGAACCAGTGCCTGCACGGCGTCTCATGGGACGGCGGCGCGACTACCCTCTTCACCATCCCCACGGGACTCTCCGCGACATGGGACCCAGTGCTCATCAAGCAGGTCGCCGATGCAATTGCGACCGAAGCCCGCGCCATCAACAATGCTTGGAAAGACCATCCCGAGTCGTTCAAGGGCACGCGCAAAGGCCTGATCTACCGCGCGCCGGTGATCAACATCCTCCGCAACCCCTACTGGGGGCGCAACAATGAGGCGTGGAGCGAAGACCCCTTCCTCTGCGGCCGGATGGCGGTCGCGTTCGTCCAAGGCCTGCAAGGGGACGACCCTCGGAACCTCAAGTTGGCCGCCACGCTGAAGCATTACGCGGTCAACAACGTCGAACAGAAACGCCAATCGTTGAACGCCGTCGTCCCCGAACGCTGGCTCCGGGAATACTGGCTCCCGCATTTCCGCGCCGCCGTCGTCGAAGGCAAGGTCCAGTCGCTCATGGCTTCCTACAACGCCATTAACGGCACGCCCAACAATATTAACCAATGGCTGCTGACCGATGTCCTCAAAGGCGAGTGGCGCCACGAAGGCTTCGTCGTCTCCGACCTCGGAGGCGTGCGCACCATGGTCACGGGACACGAGAAAGGCGCGATGAGCTATGTCGATGCCGTCGCTAAGTCGGTCATGGCGGGCACGGATTTCTCCGACAAAGAATACCGCCTGAACATTCCCGAAGCTATCCGCACTGGTAAACTCACGACCGCTCGCCTCGACGACGCCGTGCGCCGCGTGCTCACGACCCGCTTCCGCCTCGGCGAGTTCGACCCGGCGGACAAGGTCGCCTACCGCGCCATCCCGGCGACCAAGATCGGCGCCACGGAACACCGCGCCCTCTCGCTCGAAGCCTCCCGCAAATCGATTGTACTCCTGGAAAATCGCGGCCTCCTCCCGCTCGACGGGACCAAGCTGAAGCGCGTCGTCGTGATGGGCCCGTTGGCCAACATCCCGGTCGCTGGCGACCCGAGCTACATCGGCAAACACCCGCGCCAACTCGTTTCGATTGTCCAAGGACTCCAAGACCGCTTGCCCGGGGTCGACGTCGTCTTTGCGAAGGGCGCCTACGCCGACCCCAAGATGAAGGACGTCAAACCCGAGAAGGGTCATTCCCGCGAAGAGGCCGTCGCCCTCGCAAAATCCGCGGATGTCGCAATCCTCTGCGTGGGCACGGTCTTGGCGAACGAACACGAAGGCATCGACCGCACTAAACTCAGCCTCCCCGGCAACCAACAGGAACTCGTCGACGCCGTGCTCGCGGCCAACCCACGCACGGTGGTCGTGCTCTGCAACGCTGGCCCCTTGACGGTCCCGACCATCCAAGCGCAAGCCCCAGCCGTACTGAGCGCCTGGTGGAGTGGCGAAGAACAAGGCCATGCGGTGGCGGATGTGCTCCTCGGCACGACGAATCCGGCGGGGCGACTGCCTTACACCGTGTACGCGTCCGAAGAGCAGGTCCCGGCGCGCGACGTGTACGACATCTCCCAGGGGTTCACCTACATGTACCTTAAAGGTAAGCCGCTCTGGGCCTTCGGTCACGGTCGTAGCTACACCCAGTTTCAATACAGCCAGCTCACGCTGCCGACGACCAGCCCAGCCCTCGGCCAGACGCAGACCCTTACGGTCGAAGTGAAGAACACCGGTCGCCGCGACGGCGAAGAAGTCGTGCAGGCGTACGTCAGCGGGCGCGGTCCCGTCGTCCGTCCGCAGCGCCAACTTGTCGCCTTCCAACGCATCGCGCTCAAGGCCGGTGAAAGCAAAGTCGTCACGCTGACCTACCAGCCCGACACCTTCGCCACCTGGGACGAATCCGTACACCGCTTCACGCTCTTCCCAGGCGAAGAGAAAATCGAAGTCGGCGCCTCCTCCGAGGACATCCGCCTCAGCGGGACGATCACCGTGAAGTAAAGAGCCTCCAGGCCATCAATAGGCCGAGTGCCAACCACAGTATCCCGGTCACGCGGTCGACCACCCGGATAGTGGCCGCGTCCTTCAAGCGGACGCGCAGTCGATCCCCCACGAAGGCATAGAAACTCATCACGGAGATTTCGGAGCCTAAGGTGCACAGCAGAAAGACGCCCGTCGTGGACCAAGCCAATTGATCAGCCGGAACGCCGGCCGCCTGGATAATAAAAATCATCCAAGGGATAGTCTTCGGGTTCGAGAAGTTCACCCATGCCCCGCGGATGAACAAGCGTAGCGCGCCCCCTTCCAGGCCAACGGATTCGGGTAAGCTTGA
>CAIYEN010000278.1 GCA_903925205.1 uncultured Opitutia bacterium
CGGAGGTTTCGACCCGCTCCTGACCATGTGTGGCATCGCCGGATATGTCGGTCGCTTCGAGCCCGCCTTGCTGGGTCAGATGAATCGCGCCCAAGGCCATCGCGGGCCTGACGGCTCGGGCGAATGGCATGACGCGCAGGCGGGACTGGCCCACGTCCGTCTCGCGATTCTCGATCTTTCCGCCACTGGCGCGCAGCCCATGGCGGATGCGTCTGGAAGGGTGGTGCTCAGCTTCAATGGTGAGATCTATAACTACCGCGAACTCCGCGTCCGCCTCGAGCGGCGTGGCATCGTCTTCCGGGGTGACAGTGACACCGAGGTGCTGGCCAATCTCCTCGCGTGCTATGGCACGGAGTGCCTCCCCTGGCTGAACGGCATCTTCGCCTTCGCCGCTTGGGTTCCCGCCGAGCATAAGCTGGTGCTCGCGCGCGACGCGGCCGGCGTGAAGCCGCTCTATTGGGCGGCGACCCCCGAGGGGCGCGTCTTCGCCTCGGAGCTCAAGTCGCTCAAGGGTATCCCTGGAATCGACTGGTCCCTCGACCCGGAAGCCATCTCGGCCTACCTCACGCTGCTCTACGCGCCGGGCGAGCTCACACCCGCGAAAGGCGTCCGCAAGATCCTGCCCGGTACGTTCGCCGAATGGCGTGCCGACGGCAGCGTCCGTAGTGGAAGTTTCGTGCCTGCGCACTACTCCCAAGAGATCCAGCCGTTCAAGGAGAAGGACGCCGTCGAAGCCTGCCGTCATTATCTTGGACAGGCTGTCCGTCGCCAGCTCGTCTCCGATGTCCCGCTCGGCGGCTTTCTCTCCGGCGGGCTCGATTCCTCGGCCATCGCCCACTATGCAGTGAAGGCACTCGGCAATCCGGATCGATACCCTTGCTACACCATCGGCGCTTCGGAACTCAAGGGGCTTTCAGCCGAAGGTTTCGCCGAGGACTTCCCCTTCGCTCAGCGTATGAGCGCAAACCTCGGGACCCCCTTGCTGGTGGCTGATTTCGACACTCGGGCGGTCGAGGATATCGATGCGCTGGTCTGGATGCTCGACGAGCCTACGCCCGACGTCGCCGCTTTCGCGGCTCAGGCGATTTGCCGCCAAGCCAGCGGACTAGGCGTCAAAGTCCTGCTTTCGGGCGCGGGCGGCGACGATCTCTTCACAGGTTATCGTCGGCACTCCGCCCTGCGTTCCGAGCGCTATTGGGGCTGGGCGCCGGCTTCCGCCCGCGTGCTCCTGCGGCGCGGCTTTGCTTCCGGCTCCACGTCCGTTCCGCTCAGCCGTCGGCTCGCCAAGCTCTTCCGCTATGCCGACGCCGCTCCCGCCGAACGGCTCGCGAGCTACTTCCTCTGGATCGGTCAAGAGACCTTATCGCCCGCGCTGAGCCCGATGTTGACCGAAAGTATGGGCACCTACCGGCCGGCAGACCTGATGCTGCGCTCGCTCGACGGTCTCCCCGCGGGCGTCAGCCGTCTGAACCAGATGCTGCACCTCGAGCGTTCGCACTTCCTCGCGGACCATAACCTCAACTACACCGACAAGATGGCCATGGC
>CAIYEN010000279.1 GCA_903925205.1 uncultured Opitutia bacterium
CCAGACTTCGTCTTAATGGCCTTACCGTCCTCGCCGAGGATGGTGCCGAACCAGACGTGGCGGAGGCGCGGGAGTTTACGATCCGTCGCGCGGAACCACTTGGCGCCGTTCAGGAACAGCTGCTGGAAGTGATCCTGCTGGCGACCGTCCGTGACATAAACGATCTCGTCCGCCTTGAAGTGTTCGGTGCGGTAAAGGAGCGTCGCCAAGTCGGTCGAAGCGTAGTTCGAAGAGCCGTCCTTCTTCCGGACGATAAAGGGCATCTTCGTTTCGGCGTGGCGGGAGAAGCGGGGCTCCTCGTCACACCACATCACCAGCGCGCCTTCGCTCTCTTCCGCAAGCCCAGCCGACTGGAGCTCCGTGTAAACCTGGTCGACCTTGTCGCGGTAGAATGATTCTCCGAGGATGACGTCGGTCTTGAGCCCGAATTGATCGTAAATCCGCTGGCAGGCCGCATTGGAGACCGCGACAATCTCCGTCCACAGCGCCAGGCTAGCGGCATCGCCCTGTTGCAAGCGGGCGAGTTCGGCACGGGCGGCATCTAACTGTGCGGGGTCGGCCTTGGTCAGGACGCTGCCTTCTTTGTAAAGACGTTCGAGGTCTTCTAGGGCCGTCGGGCTCTTGGCATCGAGCTGGAAGCCTGCGCGCTTGATGGCGAGGATCAGGATGCCGAAGTTCGTGCCCCAGTCACCGATATGGTTATCGCGGACGAGCTCGGCGCCGCAGAACTCGATGAGCCGGGCGACCGCCTCGCCGATGACAATCGGACGGAGGTGGCCAACGTGCATCTGCTTCGCGGTGTTCGGCGACGGGTAGTCGATGACGACCTTGCGGCCACCCATGATGCGGGAAGCACCGGCGCGCCACTTGGATTCATCCCGGTACTCGCGCAACCAGGAACCAAGGGCCTTGGGCGTGAGCTTGAAATTGATGAAGCCCGGACCAGCGACCTCGACCTGAATCAAGGACTCATCGAGCTCGCCCGTCGCCTTGACGGCGTCCACCAAGGCGGTCGCCAAGGCACGCGGGTTGGCCTTGGCCTTCTTGGCCGCAGCGATGGCCCCGTTGGACTGGAAGTCGGCGTGACGCGGGTCGGACGGACGCAGCTCCGGCTGGAAGGCGGCGTCGAGGCCCGCGACGGAAGGGGCGACCTTCCTCAGCAGCGCATCAAGTTCTCGGGCAGGATTGAACCAAACGGACATGCCTCAAGCCGTAAGCCCCTCCGCCCCCTCGGCAAGCGAAGAAGGCGAAGGGTGGCTCAGCGGGCTTATTTCAGCGTCATCAGGTAGGCCAGCAGGTCGGAAACTTGCTCGTCACCCAAAGCGTCCAACAGGCCCTCGGGCATGAGCGAGCGGCGGAGGTAGCGCGCCGAACGAACATTAGACTTGGGCGTGCGGATCTCCTCCCCGCCCGGCTGGCGGAGCACGTAGGCCTTGGCGTCCTCGGTGACATAGAAACCTTCCAGGACTTCGCCACTGATGAGTTCGAGTCGGAAGACACGGTAGGCCGCCTCCATCGCGGCGTTCGGGTCCATAATATTACGAACCACCCCCTCGAGGCCCATGGCACCGGCCCCGCTGAGGTTGGGGCCAATCTGGCCACCTTGGCCGTTGATGGTGTGGCAAGTCTGGCACATTGCGGCCAGGGCCTTCCCGCGCGCGGCGTTGCCGCCCTTGCGGCCCAGTTCCATGTAATGCTCCTGCTTACGTGCGAGCACTTCGAACTGAGCCTTCGTCAGGAGCGGCGGCACATCCGTCGTACGGACTACTTTGGCACCCTTGTGCAGTTTACCCCACGAGGCATCGCCGCCCGCATTAAAGAAGGCGAGCGCGGCTGGACGCTCCTCCCCCGCGAAGGTCCGCGTGAAGTTATCACGGATTTCTTTAGCAGAACGGGCCACATTCCAGACGCGGTATTCAGCGAGGGCTCCTTTCGTGCCCAGCTTCGGCACTGTCCATGCCACATTGCAGCCCAAGAAATCCTTGGTGAGCGGCACCCGGCCGACGGACTCCAGCTCGCCATTACCGTAGAGGCGGATTTCGCCCTGGGCGTCGCGCGTGATCGCGTAGTGCGTCCAGAGTTCAGGCGTGATTGGCTTCTTCGCGATGACAACGTCGTTCAAGGGAGCGAAAGCATACAGGCGCAGCAGCGAACCCGCGAAGTTGATATCCAACTGCCCCGGGGCACCCAAGACGCCGTCGTTATTATCAATACCCGGGGCGAGACGTACCCAGAACTCCAGGGTGAACGGGCCCTTGAGGTCGAGCTTGGTCTCAGCGACGGCTTCGTCACTGCCATCCAACGCGAGCACCGGACGGAAGACCGCGCCCAGCTCGGCCATCAGCGACTTCAATTCCGGGCTTTCGCCTAAGGTGAGTGCCAGCTTTTCAGCGATGGGCCCATCGATCTCTTCCTTGGCCAACGTCTTGGCCTGTAAAGCCGTCGCGATGGCGCGCGCACCCTCCTTCGAGGAACTCAGACCGCCCAAGACGGCGCGACGGCGCAGCACATCCAGTTTAGGCAGCAGCGAAAGGGCTGCCGCCGGGGCCTGCGGCGCGCGCGAAGCCGTCAAGGCAGCGAGGGCGCGGTCCACCACCGTGGCGTCGGCATGCGCGGTCAAGCCCACGAAGAGGTCAACCTCCGCACTCCGCAAGTCGCGTAGCGCTTGGAGGGCGGTGCTGAGGACGGCAACATCCTTGGCCTGCGGCGTGAACTTAACGAGGTCGGCCTCAAGCGCGGCCAACTGGAATCCACCGATGAGCGCAATGCCGAGGCTCTGCGATTTAACATCTCCCGACAACAGTTCCTTGGCGGCTTCCGTCAGCAACGGGCCGACCTTCGCGGGGTCGAGCTTGGTGCGCGCCGCTAGGAGGCCTTCGGCAACCTCGGCCCGCACGGATGGCTTGCGGAGCAAGGCGCGGAGGGCGTCGGCACAGGCCGGGACTTCGGCGGACTGGGCCAGACTCAGGAGCTCTTCGCTCGTGGGCGCGCGCTCCAGCGAAGGCAGGATGGCCGCGAGGACCGTTGCGCCCGCTTTCGGCTCCAACGCTAAGGTGGCGAACAGACGTTGCTCGGCCGTCAGGCCGCTCTGGGGGCGCTGCAGGAAGCCCGCCACCGCGGCGGGCTGACGCTCGAGGTACATGCGCACGAGGAAACGCTCAAACTCACGGAAGTAAGCTTCGCCCACCTTGATCGGCTTACGGTTTCGATCCGAGGCGACTGGCTCCGCCAAGGCTGGTTGCGCAAAGGAAAGAAGCGCCGGCAACGCCCCCTCCGTTTGGATGGCTTCCCCCAACGTCTTGATGGCGGCCTGACGCACCTCGGCATCTCCATCGTTGCGCAGACTAGCGAGGATGGAAATCTGCGCGGCATCTAAGATGGCAGCGTACCGCAGGACGCTCACGGCTTCCCGGCGCACGTTGCGATTCGGAGACTTCAGCAGGCCAGCAACGAGGTCGACCGGATACTGCTTCTGCCAACCCAAGACCCAAAGGGCTTGGATTCGTCGGGCCGCTGGTGCGGCCTCCTCCGCGGTGAGCTCGCGTAAGGCCTTCGTCGTCGCGGGCTCAGGAGCACGGTCGGCCAACGTCTGCCAGGACAGGTGTGCATCACCCGTGATCGGACCACCGAGGCGCGCGATGAGTTCCGCCGAAGGCAGCTTCGCGTAATCGGGTACCACCGGCGGGACGAAGCCCTTGGGCTTGATACGCCAGATGCGGCCCGACTGCTTATCGCGGTCTGGGTGGTTACGCGCGACTTCGTTGTGGCTGATGATCTTGTTGTACCAGTCAATGACGTACAGACAGCCGTCCGGCCCCATGGTCATGGCGATGGGGCGGAAGAAGGGGTCATCGCACGACACGAAGTCGGCGAGTTTCTCCAGTTGGAAGCCGGCGCCGTCACGTTCCATCTTGATGGCGTTTACCTTCGAGGTGATCGGGTTTGCGACGTACATGACGTCCGCATAACCCTTCGGCCAGATGCCATGGTCGCTGAGAGCCAGACCGCTAAGGCCGGTCCCGCCCATCTTGAACTGGGGTGCTTGGATTGGGAAGGGGGGCTGATACGATTTCGCCAAGCGGTCGGCGCAACCGGGATACCAAGCATACTCATGAAACGGCATCACGGGATAGCCATAGTCGTTGGCCTCTTGGATAAACGCCTCGCCCTGCCCCGTCAGTACGAGGCCCCAAATATTGCACGGGCCCGTGCTAGTCGGCTCGAAGTAACTGCCATCGGGACGGAAACGGGCCATGCGCGTCGACGGGAAGTCGACGATATCGCCCTTCGTCGTAGTGACCTTACCAGAGTTGAACGCACCCTGCGCCAACCAGAACCAGCCGCCCGGCGCTCGCGTGAATTGGTGCGGGAAGAGGTGGGAATCCTGGACGCCAAAGCCGGTCAGGAGGACTTCGCGCTTATCGGCCTTTCCGTCGCCATCCGTATCACGTAAGAAGACGATGTCATGGCCATGCTGAATGATGGCGCCATTTTGGTAAGGCAGCACGCCCTCGGGAATAGCGAGGCCATCGGCGAACACGCGGGGCTGCTGGACGCCGCCCGCAAACGGATGGTCAAAAACGACGACCTTATCACGCGCCTTGGACTTATAAAGGGCATCGGCAGCGGCGGGGTTTTCATTCGCATCGACGGGGTATTCTAAGGCGGTGCTAGACCAAGCCCGCCCCTGCTGATCGAAGATCAGCATGATGAACTTGCCCATCTCTGGGCCTTCCTTGGCGAAGAGTTCGATTTCAAAGCCCTCGGGCAGACGGAAGAGCTTTTGCTGCTCCTCGGCCGAACGGCGCACGCCCTGCACATCGTTATACCCAGTGTCCTTTTTCTTCTTCGGGGCGGCCTCGGCCTTGGTCGGCGTCGCGGGCTTCAGCTTTTCCCAAGTCATGTCGGTGGGCGTCGCCGGCAACTCCTCGATGACAATGTCCTTCACCTGTACCTCGGCCTTACCGCCGGAGTGAATCTGGAGGCCGATTTTTCCGTCGGTCGCAATGTTCAGGTCAGCCTCGGTGTAATCGAGTGCGGGCACGCCATTGACCCAGCTACGGATACGGCGGCCCTCGGCGAGAATCCGGTATTCGTTCCACTCGCCTTCCTTAACGGCGGCGAGCACGGCCTTGGGGTCGGCCGAATCCGCGATGACTTTATTGCGGCGGCTTTCATCATAGATTTTCCCGTACCAGCCAGCACCGTAATCCACTTGGTAGCCGCTCATCTCCGTGCTGTTCGGCACGCGGAGGCTGCGGATTTGGACGCCGCTGTTCACGAAGCCCGTGCCCGTGAGGCGCAACTTTACCCGTAGGTCAAAGTTCTGATAAGTCTTCTCGGTCGCAAGGAACTGGTTCTTCGTCACCGTGCGCTCGAACGACCCTCCACGAATCTCGCCGTCTTGGACGCGCCACCAGGTCAGGTCGCCTTCCCAACCCGTGAGGGATTTACCGTCGAAGATCGACGCAGGACCGGCCCAGGCGGCGACGGAGGCCAGGCAAGCAAGGAGGACGGTCAGGCAGAACTTGAACGGTTTCATAAGAAGGGGTTCCCCGCACGCTACCCGGCTGCCGACAGACCTCAACCCTCGGTGCGGGCTAGGCACGCAACTTTTACACCGCCAAACGCACATCAGGAGCACCCCACGCTTGCCACGGAGCCGTTAAACGACTGTTTCAAGGCATGTCCTCCGTCCATAAACTCAACCGCGACTGTGCTGCCACGCTGATCCCTGCGGGGGACATCGTCGTGCTCGAGTCGGGCAGCGAAGTCACCGTGACCCAAGCCCTCGGCGGCTCGGTCACCGTGCGCACGGGTATGGGCCTATTCCGCATCGCGCCCGCCGACCTCGATGCCTTGGGTCAGGAGGCCACTGGACTCTATGGCGAACAGCCCAAGCATGAGGCCAGCGGCCCGCTGAACCAAGACATGCTCTGGGAAGCGCTCAAAGGCTGTTTCGACCCGGAGATTCCCGTGAACATCGTCGACCTCGGCCTAATCTACCACCTCGAGCTCTCCCCAGGAGAACGCGGGGGCCAGAAAGTCGCCGCCAAGATGACCCTCACGGCGCAGGGTTGCGGCATGGGACCCGTCATTGCGGCGGACGCCAAGTCCAAGCTCGAAGCCCTCCCTGGCGTCGAGTCCGCCGCGGTCGAAATCGTCTGGGACCCCATTTGGAATCCCCGCATGATTTCGGAAGCCGGTCGCAAGCAGCTCGGTCTCGAGTGATGACCGCTTCCGTCCAGCCTGCGACGGCTCTCTACCTGCACGTCCCGTTCTGCGCGTCGTCCTGCGACTTCTGCTCCTTTTATCAGGAGCAACCGAAGCGCGGGGAAATCGACCGCTACCTCGGGGCCATCGAACGCGAACTGGAACTCCATCCTCCTGGCCGCGTCGAAACCGCCTTCTGGGGCGGCGGCACGCCTGGCCTCTTGCCGGCGGATGACCTGCGTCGACTCGGCCACGCAATGACCCGGGCAGCCGGGCAGCCAAGCGAATGGTCCGTCGAGCTGGCACCGTCATCCGTCCGCGCCGACAAGCTCGCCGCCCTCAAGGAAATCGGTGTCACCCGCGTCTCCATGGGCGTGCAGAGCTTTGACGACCTCACGCTCGATGCACTGGGCCGTCGGCACTCACCCAAACAAATCATGGAGGCCTGGGCGCTCATCGAGGCGGCAGGCTTTGCCTCGCGTAACCTCGACCTCATCTTCGCGATTCCCGGCCAGGACGAACAACGCTGGCACGAAGACCTTCGCCGGGCGATTGAGCTACAGCCTGATCATCTTTCCACGTATTGCCTGACGTTTGAAGAAGACACGGCGATGTTCGTAAAGCTCTCGCAGGGCAAGGTGAAGATCGACCGCGAACTGGAAGCGCGGCTCTACCGCCAAACGTGGGAACAGCTCGAGGCGAATGGCTACGCGCAGTACGAAACGTCTAATTTCGCCCGGCCAGGCCATGCCTGCCGGCACAACCTGATCACCTGGGAGATGGGGGCGTGGATTGGCTACGGCCCCTCCGCCGCCTCGCAATGGGGGCGCCGCCGTTGGACGAATCCTGCGAACCTCGACCAGTGGATTCAGGGTATCGAGGCGGGCACACCGGTGCTCGAACAGGTCAAGGACCTCAACGCCACTGACCTACTGTGCGACGCCCTCGTCTTTGGTCTGCGCCTTAACGCCGGGGTCGATCCAGCCGCACTGGCTTCGCGTTTTGCCACGCCGTTGCCGGGACGCGTGACCCACCTCTTCGAGTCCCTCCACGAAGAAGGCCTCATGGAAACCGTCGGCACACACGTGCGCCTCACCGGTGAAGGCCGGATGCGCGCCGACGCCGTCGGGGTCGCCATCATCGAGCGCTTCGACTGATGGAATTCGCCTTCCTCGCCTCCTTCTTCTTTGCCTGGTCCATCACCTGTGCGCGGCGGAGTTCTTATTACCACGGAGCCGACCTTGCTAACCTCGGTCGCATCACGGTCGCCTTCTGCGCGATTGGCGCCTACGTCCTGCTCTCCGGCCGCGGGCTGCTCTTTCCCGGCTGGCCTTGGCTCATCCTCGGCGGCGCGATTGGACTCGGGGTCGGCGACATCGCTAGTTTCCATTCGCTAACTCGTATCGGGGCGGGCTTGGCGCTGCTCATCATGCAGACCTTGGCGGCGCCCTTCGCACTCATCCTCGAGTACTTTATTCTTGGGCATGCTCCCTCCCAGCTTCAGATGGGGGCAGCGGCGGTCATTCTGGTCGGAGTAGCCATCGCGTTGGGCCGCCCGCCGGAAGGAGACCGCCGCCACTGGCGCCTCGGGGTCGCACTCTCGGTACTCGCAGCCTTGGGCCAAGCCTGCGGGGCCGTCAGCACACCGATGGCGAAGGCCGCCTGTCTTGCCGCCAACCAGCCCTTGCCCGATGGCCTCTCCCAAGGCTTCCTGCGTCTCATCGGCGGCCTACCAGTTGTCCTTGGCTTCGTCCTCTGGAATACGCGGACCCACGGCCTGTTCGCCCAGATTCGCCAGCCGTACGCTAGCCTCAAGGCCCGCGGGTGGATGTTGATGAATGGCCTCGCCGGACCCGGCATCGGCGTCGCCTGCTACCAATGGGCACTGAGTACGAGTTCCTCGGCCATCGTGCTCAGCATCGTCGCGCTCTCCCCGCTCTTCGCCCTCCTCTTCCAATGGCTCGTCGAAGGTAATCGACCCGGTCCACGCGTCTGGATTGGTGGCGCCGTGGCGATTGGTGGAGTCATCCTGCTGCGGAACGCCTGACACCCCGGTGGCCGGCCACTTGGCCTTCGCCGGCGCCGGCGGCCCAATGGGCGAACGGCCGAGGGCGAGGTCGCCGAGGGGCTGCCGATCGACGAACGGACGCGACGCAGTCGCGCCCCTACCTGGTAATCGATTCGGCACTCCGTACTCGATCCAGCACTCGACGCTGCACTCGATCTTACGACCCCTTCACTTGGCGCAGCGCCTCATAGGTCGCGATGCCGCAGGCCGTCGAGAGGTTAAGCGAGCGGGTGAGCTCATTGAAATGCGGGATTTTTACGGTGTGGGCGGCGCCGACGAAAGCGTGCACCGCCTCGGGCGCCCCCGAGCTCTCGCTACCGAAGACCAACCCGTCCCCCTCCTCGTAACGGGCGTCCCAAAAACCCTGCGTCGTCTTGGTCGAAAAGAGCCAAAGCTTTTGCGGCCGCCCGGGTGAAGCCAAGAAGGCCTCCCAGTTATCGTGGTGCCGAACGTCCAACTGATGCCAGTAATCCATGCCCGCGCGGCGCAACTTGGCGTCGTCGATCTTGAAACCAAGGGGGTGGACCAAATGGAGCACGCAGCCCGTGACCGCGCACATCCGGCCGATGTTGCCCGTGTTCGGGGCAATCTCCGGGTGGAGCAAGATGAGATGAAGCGGCGGTTTCACCGACGACGACTCATGGCCCGCGAGATCTCCCGCTTGGCGTCACGCTCCTTGATGTCCTGACGGCGGTCGTGCTGCTTCTTGCCCTTGCCCACAGCAATCAGGCACTTGGCCAAGCCATGCTTAAAGTAGATCTTGAGCGGGATGACCGTGGCACCGCCGGAACGGACCTCCTCGGTGAGCTTAGCCACCTCGGCCGCATGGAGCAGCAACTTGCGCGTGCGGTAAGGGTCGTGGTTGTTGTGATTACCGAAATCGTATTCCGCGATGTGGGCGTGGAAAAGCACCGGCCCCTTCGGCGTCAGGCGCACGAAAGAATCCGCAATGTTCGCTCGCCCGAGGCGCAGGGACTTCACCTCGGTACCTAACAACATCAGGCCAGCCTCATAGGTCTGACCGATGAAGTAATCCCGTCCGGCCTTGGGATTGCCGACCTCTGGAAGGGAATGCTCTTTACGTGCGGCCATGATGGTGCGTCGGGGCTACCCGCCGATGGCCGGAAACCTCAGCGCGGAACCGCTTAGGCCTTACCCTGGTCTTCCTCGGCAAACGCCCAGGAGATGCGACCTTCGATGATTTCGCGGAGGGCGATATCTTCAGGGGAAAGGGTCTCGTAGAGGTCACCGCCCAAGAGGTGCTTGTACTTGGGAGGGGAGCCCTGCGGGCGTTCAGCCGTCGCGCGGAGCTGCTTCACACGCTTGGAGACAACATTGATGAGAATGTTGGCGTCAGGAATGATCTTTCGGGCATCTTGCAGGTAGTCGTCGCGCATGGTGGGTTCCCGCACAGGGAACCACGAAACCTAGGGCAGCACCCCCCTCTGGCAAGCGTTTTCAAAAGGGGGCAAAAATGCCTTTGCCCTCCCCCTTTCGGGGGTAATAACCTGCCGACCTGCCATGTCTGACCCTGAATCCTACGGCCAACAGATGAAATCCAAGGGGGGTATCTCCCGTGTTTTCAAGGCCTTGGGGTACACCTGGGACGGGCTCAAAGCCGCGGCCCAGCACGAAGAAGCCTTCAAACAGGAGCTTTATATCATCGTCCCGCTCTCCGTCGCGGCCTGGTTAATGCCCGTCTCGATGATCGAGCGCGCCCTCTTGTTCTCCGTCCTGCAGCTCATCCTGATCGTGGAACTGCTCAATTCGGCCATCGAGGCTAATACGGACCATATCTCCTTGGAACGTCACCCCTTAGCCAAGCGGGCCAAGGACATGGGCAGTGCGGCGGTCTTCCTAGCGATTGTCATCGCCGTCGCCTGCTGGGTCTGCGTCCTCTGGCAGCACTTCCAAAAAGCCGCCTAAGGCCTCAGAGGCCTTCGCGGGGCTCGCTGGCTGGACCCGACTCACAAGGCGGCTTGACCGTGAGGCGGAGCATGCGGGCACGGACATCGGGAAGTTCCGCCGACTGCACGAGGGATACCCAATCGAGCAGGCCGTGTCGCACTTCCCCCAACGTGTCGCATTGACGCAGAGTCTCGATGCCACCGGTCAGCGTGATGGCTTTGGCTAGGCCGGACATTTCCTTCAGAAAGCCCACCCGCTGGCAGTCGGGAATCCAATAGGCAATCACGAGATGGACCGGCTTGCCGTCGCCCGCCTCGTAATCGAGGCCAGTCGCGGACCAGCCCAGCGCACAGTAGATATCTGCGGTAATGCCGTCGACGCGGGCATGGGGGCAAGCGACCCCTTCGGCGATGGCGGTATTGCCTAAGCCTTCGCGAGCGAGCATGGCCTCGACAACGCCCGAGTCGTCCGGAATCTCCGGAATCGCCTCCAAGACACGGCCCAAGAATTCAAACGCACCCTTCTTGGACGTCTCGGTGAGTTCGAAGAGGCGGCCAGCCTGCAAGGCTTCGAGAAGGATGCGCATGGAAGTAAAAGGTCAGGCCGCGCGCAGGCGCGGACGGGCAATTAAGTGGGCGATGGTGACGTAGGCAACCGTCATCAATAGGAGCGCAGACCAGTAGACCGGACCGAGCCCAGCCCCATTCAGACCAAGCCCCGTGACCCATGGAGAGAACGTCAACCAGATGGCAAAGCTGATGGCGGCAAGCGTCGTCAGGGTGAGTTGCCACGAGGCCCGTGAACCGATGAACGGAATCTTCGGGGAGCGGATGACATGGACGACCAAGGTCTGGGTGACGATGGACTCGATGAACCAGCCGGTCTGGAAGAGGATGACGAACTGCACCTGGCCGGCCGCATCCAGCGTCGACCAAGACCCGTGGCAGACCGCGGGGCAGACGATGAACCACATGAGCGCAAACGTCAGGTAATCGAAGAGCGAAGACACCGGCCCTAACCAGACCATGAAGCCCTTGATGCCGGAAATATCCCACTGCCGGGGCTTGGAAATCTGGTCCTTCTCGACGCGGTCAAAGGGAATGGCCGTCTGCGAGAAGTCGTAGGCGAAGTTGTTCAAGAGGATCAGCACCGGGGTCAACGGCTGGAACGGCAGGAGCAACGCGGCCCCGAGCACCGAGAACATGTTCCCGAAATTCGAGGAAGCGCCCATCCGGATGTACTTCTCAATATTACAGAAAATGCGGCGGCCTTCATCGATGCCGTCAACCAAGACGAGCAGCGACTTCTCCAGCAGAACCGCGTCGGCCGATTCCTTGGCGACGTCGACCGCGGTGTCGACGGAGATGCCGACGTCGGCGGCCTTAAGGGCGAGGACGTCGTTAATACCGTCGCCCATGAAACCGACGGTGTGCCCTTGGGCCTTGAGTGAGCGAATGACCTGCTCCTTCTGCGCTGGCGTTAACCGGGCCAAGATGTCGGCCGCGAGGACCGCGGCGTCGAAAGTTACCTGATCCATGGCCGCTAACTGCGCCCCCGTAAGAACGCGGCCAACGGGCATGCCGACATCCGCACAGACCTTGCGTGAAACCAGCTCGTTATCGCCCGTGAGAATCTTCGCACGAACGCCGCGCTCGCGCAGGCCGGCCAAGGCCGTGGCCGCGGTTTCCTTCGGGGGGTCAAAGAAAGCGAGGTACCCCAACAAGACGAGGTTGGCCTCATCGGCCGTACCGAAGACTTCCTTGCTCCGATCGAACTCACGGTAGGCCAACGCGATGACGCGGAAGCCTTGGGCGGACAGCGCGCGGTACTCCTCCATAACCTCGTCCTTAATCAACGGGATCATGGTGTGGATTTCATCGTCAATCTGATACTGACCGCAGACGGCCAAGATCTCCTCCACGGCGCCCTTACAGATCAGCAGGTGGTCCCCTTCGTGGTCGACGACGACCGACATGCGGCGGCGCTGGAAGTCGAAGGGGATTTCGTCGACCTTGCGGCAGCTCCGTTCGACGTCGAGGTCCGTGCGGGAAAGAATCGCCCGATCGAGCAAGTTGCGTAGGCCCGTCTGGTAATAGGCGTTCATCCACGCGTAACGCAGCACATCTTCGGAATCGCGGCCAATGACGTCGACATGGCGCTGGAGCACGATGTGGTCCTGCGTGAGCGTCCCCGTCTTGTCCGTACAGAAGATATCCATCGCCCCGAGGTTCTGGATCGCGTCGAGGCGCTTCATCACGACTTTCAGGCGCGCGAGCGAGCGCGCCCCCTTGGACAAGCAAGCCGCCAAAATCATTGGCAGCATTTCCGGCGTCAGGCCCACCGCGACCGTGAGTGCAAAGAGGAAGGCGTCCTGCACGTTACCCGTGCGCCAGGCGCTGAAGCCGAAGGTCAACGTTACCATGATCAGCATCATGCGGATCATCATCCACACGAAGCTCTTGGTGCCGCGCTCGAAAGCGGTGGCGTCCTTGCGCTCCACGAGCCGAGCAGACATCGCCCCGAACTGCGTCGCGCGACCGGTGGCGAGCACCAGCGCGCGGGCCGACCCACTCTGAACGTTGGCCCCCATGAGGCAGCCATTCGGGCATTCCTGGGCCGAAACGTCGCCAGGCACGGTGGCCATGACGACACGCTCGACGGGCATCGACTCCCCAGTCAGCGCAGATTGCGACAAGAAGAAATCCTTGGCCTGTAACAAGCGACAATCGGCCGGAATGATCGAGCCAGCGGCGAGCACCACGACGTCGCCAGGGACAATCTGGTCAATCGGCACGGTGACTTCGACGCCATCGCGCATGACATCGCAAGTGGTCTTCACCATCGCCTGCAGCTTAGCGATGGTCTGCGCCGAGCGACTCTCCTGGAAATAGGAAAGGAAGACCGAGAAGAATACCATCCCACCCACCAAGGAGGTGCTCAGGATCTTTTTCGTCTCATCGTCCTCAAAGAAGAAGGAGAGGATACAAATCACCATCAACTGCACCACGAGCGGTTCCTTAAACTTGCGGAGCAGTTCAACCAATGCACTTGGGCGCGGGGCCGAGACGGAGTTCGGACCGAACTCCTCCAGCCGCGCGGCGGCCTCGGCAGCGGTCAGGCCTTCCTTCCGCGCCTGCACGGCGGCGAAGGCGGCCTCCTCTGGGCCACGGAGCCACTGGCCAGTTTGGGCATTCTCTTCGGTGGCGGGCTTCTTCTCGGACATGGGACGAAAGGGTCTATCACTCTAGACTTCGGGACGAGTCCAGCCAGCCCAGAGTCCCACCTCGCTTGGTAAGTCGGCAGCAGTTCTGCGCAGGGGCCAAAGCCTAAAACGAAAGAACCCGCCGAGGGGCGGGTTCTGTTTCGATCTCGAAGGGGCGCTTAGGCCTTGGTGACGAGACCGGCCTTGATGGCCTTGACGGACACCCACTGGCGCTTGACCGAGCCGTTAGGCTGGAGGACGCGGATGCGTTGGACGTTCGGACGGAAAACGCGCTTGGTCTGCTTCACAAGCTGGAAGCCGATACCGCCGCTCTTCTTGGACTGACCGCGGTGAATGATTCGGCGGCCCTTGACGGGGCGCTTGCCGGTGACGCTGCAGATACGGGACATAGTAGTTCGAGCTCCTTTGGAAGGTCGGAGCAAAGGGGTGGTGAGCCGATTGGCAAGCGGTAAGTGGACGAGGTTAGCTCCGACGCAAAGCGCGATCCAACCCCTTTAAACCCTCAGAAAACTGGGCTGGATCGAGTAAAAGGCTCAAAATCAGGTACCCGGTCGTCGCCGGCATACCGTAGAAATAACCTGGGTGAGCCCAAATCCCCTCATCCAAAGCATTAAAGGTCAGGCGCTCCTCCGAGACCCCCGTCGGCAGGGCTAGGATACCCATCCAACCCGCTGGACGAGGCAAAACGGAACAGGGGTGGCCCGAAGCGACCACCCAAGCCTTGAGTGCGGCCTCATTCTGAGCCACCCGGGCTCGGAGGGAGGCCCGGAGCGGTTCGGCCCGGCGGATAAGGTCGGGTAATGCTAACTGCGCCGCCGTGCTTACCGAAAGGAAGGCGTCGGCAATATGCTCCAAACGGCGACAGGACTCAGCGGCATGGTTCGCGGGGCCTGCCACGACAATCCAACCGGCCTTCAGTTGCGGGGCGACCGCGACCTTGGAGAGTCCGCTGAGGACATAAAGGGCCACCTGCGTTTCATCCACCCACGTACCGGGAGACACCGTGCCCTCGGCCGGGTAATCCAGGAAGACCTCATCGCAGATGATGCCGAGGCTGTGCTTCAGCGCAAAGTTACGGAGTAAGTCGCGATCACGGCGCCCCACGAACGCACCCGTGGGGTTGGAAGGGTTGATGCAGACGATGGCCTTCGTCCGGCCGCCTACCTTCAGCTGCCCGGGGTCGATGACCCATTCGCCGGCCAGCTGCGTCAGCTTGTATGGACGCAGCGTGACGCCTTCCAACGCGGCGAGGACTTCGAGCAATGGATAAGCGGGTTCGGGGACGAGCACCTCGTCGCCGGGATTACAGAGTAACTTAAAGAGCCAACTGTAACCTTCGCTCGTGCTGGCGGATAAGAAGAGGCGGTCGGCGGATACGCGGACACCGCGGGCCGAATAATAATCCGCGATGGCAGCGCGCGTCGCGGCAAGACCGCGCGGGTCGGGCTCCTGCCGCTGCAGGCCTTCCTTGCGGATGAAGGAGCCGAGTTCGGCGACGGACCAACCGAACCCGGCGCTGGCCGGATTCGCATCCGACATATCGAGGAGCGGCAGATTGGCCGAGAGACGCTTAGCCTTAGCCTTGCTGAGGGCATTAGGGACATCGGCAAAAGCAAGTCTCGTACTGAACATAGGAGCCATAGATGACTGAATCGAGGGCTGAGTCGAGGACGGAGGGCAGAATCGAGGACAGCGGTAGGCTGACGCAACGGAGGGGGCGTCAGCACCACTTCCAGGATTGAACTCAATCCCCGCCCCTCCAAAAGTCCCCCCATGACCCTTCAAGTCCTGAAACCCCGCGTGCGTGGCTTCATCTGCATCACTTCCCACCCCGAAGGTTGCGCCGCCCATGTCCGTGAGCAGATCGCCCACGTGAAGTCCCGCCCCGCACTCAAGGATGGCCCAAAGTCCGTCTTAGTCATCGGTGCGTCCACGGGCTACGGGCTCTCGTCGCGCATCGCCGCGGCCTTCGGCTCCGGCGCGGCCACCCTCGGCGTCTTCTTTGAGCGTAACGGTGAAGGCGACAAGCCGGGTAGCCCTGGCTGGTACAACACGACCGGTTTTCACGCCGAAGCCAAGAAGGCTGGCCTCACTGCCCTCTCGCTGAACGGCGATGCCTTTTCCGCCGAGCTCAAGGCTCAGGTCATCGAGGCCATCAAGTCCAAGATGCCCGGCGGCAAGGTCGACCTCATCGTCTACTCCCTCGCCTCCCCGCGCCGCACCGCCCCGGACGGCGTCACCTACAAGTCGACGCTTAAGCCCACCGGCGCGCCTTTCCACGCCAAGAACCTCGACACCGACCGCAAGGTCGTGAACGACGTCACCCTCGACACCGCCAACGCCGAAGAAATCGCCCACACCGTCAAGGTCATGGGCGGTGAAGACTGGGAACTCTGGATGAACGCCCTCGATGGCGCGGGCGTCCTCAAGGAAGGCTGCCAGACGGTCGCTTATTCCTACATCGGACCGCAAGTCACCTGGCCCATCTACAAGGATGGCACCATCGGCAAGGCCAAGGAAGACCTCGAACGCGCGGGCCGCAAAATCGACGACCTCATGAAGTTGCACCGCGGTCGGGCCTTCGTGTCGGTCAATAAGGCTGTCGTGACACAGGCTAGCTCCGCGATTCCCGTGGTCCCCCTCTACGTCTCCCTACTCTTCAAAATCATGAAGGCCAAGGGGAACCACGAAGGCTGCATCGAGCAGATTCAGCGCCTCTTCGAGAAGCAGATGTATAACGGCAACGCCCTCGACTTCGACGCGAACGGCCGCGTCCGCATCGATGACTGGGAAATGCTCCCTGAAATCCAGAAGGCCGTCTTCGATATTTGGCCGCTGGTGACCACCGAGACCCTCGACCAATACGGCGACTTCGCTGGCTACCAGACGGACTTCCTCAAGAACTTCGGTTTCGGCCTCGCGGGCGTCGATTACGACGCGCCGACCGAAGTCGAACGCCCCATCGAGAACGTCTAAAGTGACCAAGGTCTTCTCCATCGCGAATCAAAAGGGCGGCGTCGGTAAGACGACCACTGCGGTCAACCTCGCGGCGGGCCTCGCCCGCCAAGGCATCCGCACCCTGCTCGTCGACCTCGATGCGCAGGCGAACGCGACCAGCGCGCTCGGCGTCGAGAAGACGGAAGGCAAGTCCCTCTACAAGGTCCTGCACGGCGAAGCCAAGGCCGCCGACATGATTGTCGCGACCACCACTGAGAAACTCGACCTCATCCCTTCCGAGGTCGACCTCGCGGCCGTGGAGTCCGAACTCGCACAGGCGGAAAATTACCTCGGTCGGCTTCGCGCCAGCCTCGCCCCGCTCGTCGACGCCAAGACCTACGGCGCCATCCTCATCGACTGCCCGCCGGCCCTCGGCATGCTTTCGATGAACGCGCTGAGTGCCTCCGACTTCCTCTTCGTCACGCTACAGACTGAATACCTCGCGATGGAGGGCCTCGGCCAGATCGTCGGCGTCGTCGACCAGCTCAAGGACGCCGGCGCCACCGACAAACTCGCCCTGGGCGGCATCGTCATGACGATGTACGACGTCCGGACCAAACTCTCCCGGCAGGTCGTCGAAGAAGTGAAGACGCACTTTCCTGCGCTCGTCATGGAAACCATGATTCCGCGCACCATCCGCTTGTCGGAGTGCCCGAGCCACGGCCAGACGATCTTCCAATATGACGTGCATTCCCCCGGTGCGGTCGCCTACGAGGCGCTGGCCAAGGAATTCATCAAGCGGTTCGGCCTGAAGTAACCCACGAAGGTTGACTGGCGGACGGGCAGGTGGATGCTGTTCTCACCTCCCCATGCGCCCCGCCCTCCTGCTCGGTCTCCTTTGCGTCAACCTAACCGCGCTGACAGCGGGTGCGGCCGAGGAAACCAAGCCGACCACGCCCGCACCGCAGCCACCCGCCGCCAAAACGGGTAAAGGCCGCCCCATCGTGCTCGGCCCCGATGATAAGCCCGCCTATGGCGAACCGCCGGCGAGCATCTTCCAACGCCAAGAAGCCATTCCCCACGGCAAGCTCGAGGTTATCGAGTACGCCTCGAAGACCGTCGGCACCACCCGTCGCCTCCAGGTCTACACGCCCCCAGGTTACACCAAGGACAAGCCTTACCCAGTGCTCTACCTCTTACATGGCATCGGGGGCGACGAGAACGAGTGGCAACGCTTCGCCAAAGTTGACGTGCTCTTGGACAACCTCATCGCGGCCGGTAAAGCCCAGCCGATGATTGTGGTCTTGCCGAACGGTCGGGCCCGCAAAGACGACCGCGCCACGGGCGATATCTACGCCGCCGCGCCCGCCTTCGCCAACTTTGAACGCGACCTCCTCGACGACGTGATCCCAACCATCGAAAAGAAGTATGGGGCCGACGCCAAACGCGAACAACGCGCCCTCGCAGGTCTCTCCATGGGCGGCGGACAGACCTTTAACTTTGGCCTGACTCACCTCGATACGTTCGCTTGGGTCGGCGGCTTCTCGGCGGCCCCCAACACCAAGCCACCCGCCACCCTGCTCCCCGACCCGGTGGCCGCAAAAAAGCAACTGAAGCTCCTTTGGGTTTCCTGCGGCAATCGCGATGGCCTGCTGAGTATTAGCCAAGGCATGCATGGTTACCTCAAGGAAAAGGAAGTGCCACACGTCTGGCACGTCGATGGCAATGGCCACGACCCGACGCACTGGCGCAACGCGCTTTATTGGTTTAGCCAGCAGCTTTTCCGCTGAACGGAATGACGGTGCCAGCTCAGCGCGTTCGCCACGTCACGTCGTTCGAGGCGCTTCGGACGACGCCATTCGCCGGCGACGTGAATGCGCTCTGCTGGGAACGCACGCTGCCGGGCGACTACGCCGAGGTCATCGCCCAGTTGGGCCCAGGCAGCGGCATCGTGGCAATTGAAGATGCGCGCCTCCAGGCGCTCCCCCTCAGCCTTGATGGCCAGCGCGCGGCCGAGGCCATGCTCGCCGACCAAGCCTTACTGCGGGCCCATGAACTCGCGCCTGCACTCAACTGTATCTATGACTGCGTCCGGGGACCAGACGCGGGCCTCGTCCCGACCGACGTGCTGTCGTTCCACGTCGACAGCGCCCCGGTCGAGGTCGACACCTGGCTGTGCACCTACCACGGCGCCGGCAGCGAAGGCCTCGCCAACGAGGCGGCCCTCCGCAAGGTGGACCAACCCGAAATCCGCGCGGCGCTGCTCACGGAATACGGCGGGGCCGACGACGCTGGCTTCGCCGAGTTTCTATCTGACTGTTCCTACGATCTCCATTACGCGCCGGTGCCGACTGCGCACCCCTACCCGTTCGGAAAGTTTTCCCTTTGGCGCATCGCCACGCAGTGGCCCGGCAGCCCTGTTCTGCCATGCATCCATCGGGCGCCCGAAAACACCCCCGATTCACCGCGACTGCTACTGATCAGCTGAAAGCGGCGCTTTTCCTCGTTGTGCGTTTGACGAATGAACACGTCCCCGCTGGATAGCGGGATGTCTGTTCAGCCACGCCGTGCCCTGACCGGCGTGCCCGCGCACGCTTGGGCGCCCGTGGCTTGTTCGGAAGGTGCGGCCCACGGCGTCATCGTCTTGCTGGCTTCCAACCTCGGGGCGGCCGAAACACTTGCGGAAGAGACCGCTCAACTCTTGACGCTGCTCAACGGTGCGCAGCCCGTCGCCCGCACCTTAACCGAGGCCGACGCCGCGGTACCCGCCTTCGAAGCGGACTGCGACTTACTGGGCGTGCTCTCCCTGCTGCGCCATGGAAGCCACGATGTCCAACGGCCGTTACTCATCGCCTGCACGCCAGGCTCCTTGGGACGTCGGTCCCCCGCCCCAGAAACCGCGGCCCGGGCGGAGATGGTCATCCGCAAAGGCGACACGCTCGAGCTGAAGGCCTTCGCCCAACGCCTCGCCGTGGATTTTGGCTATGACCATGAGGCACTCTGCGAACAACCCGGTGAATACGCCCTCCGCGGTGGCATCCTCGACGTCTACCCGCTGAACGCCCAAATGCCCGTGCGCATCGACCTCTTCGGCGACAAGGTCGAATCGTTGCGGCCATTCGACCCCGCGACGCAACGGAGCGAAGGGGAAGTCGATGGCCTCGTGATTTGCGCCCCACGCGATGATTCTGGCCGCGGCGCCGAGGCCCCCTTCTTTAAGCACCTCCCGGCCGGCTCCTTGATTATAGCGGTCGACCGCTCACACGAAGACGTGCTGTGCGCCGAACTGCACACCACGAAACTCCCCCAGCTCATCCTGGAAGAATCCGATGAAGCCCCGACCGGCTACGACAGTCAGGTACTCGAATGCCAACCCGCGGAGTCGCTGCTCATTGGCTCAGCCACCGAGGGCATCGAACATCGCCCCGCCCTCCTCCGCGCCGCCGCGGCCCTCGCCAAGGACGGCCGGCCTTGCCTGCTCACCGGAGACACAGATGGCTCAGTCGATCGCCTGAACACCGAAGTGAAAGCGTCCGCCATCCGCGGATTCAAACCGCGCGTCTGTGCGGGACGCTTCGGGGGCGGCCTCTTGCTGGCACCCGGAAAACTGGGCGGCCTACTGAAGGACGGCCTCGTCCTGCTCACGGAGCGGGAACTCTTCGGTCGGCGCAAGCGGCCGCTGGCCTCTTTGCCCCGTCGCCGGACCGCGGTCCGTGCTGCCATTGGGCGGGCGCTCGACTTCGGCGAACTCGCCGACGGCGACGCTTTGGTGCACGTCACCCAAGGCATTTGCCTCTTCCGTGGCATCAAAGCCCACGAACATAACGGACGCACCGAAGACTTCATCGGTTTGGAGTTTGCCGAGAAGTCGATGCTGCACCTCCCCGTCCGGGAGTCGCACCTGCTCTCCCGCTACATCGGCATCGGCCGAGCCACGCCCAAACTTTCCAAGCTCGGGGGCGGCGGCTGGGAACGCTCGCGGAAAGCCGCCGAGAAAGCCACTGCGGACCTCGCCGCGCAGTTGCTCGCAATGCAAGCGACGCGCTCCACCAAGCCCGGCATCGCCCACCCGAAAGACGCCGACCATGCTTGGATGGGCGAGTTTGAGCGCTCCTTCCCGCACCGCGAAACCCCCGACCAGACCCGCGCCATTGCGGACGTGAAAGCGGACATGGAACGCCCCGCCCCGATGGATCGTCTCGTCAGTGGCGACGTCGGCTTCGGCAAAACCGAAGTCGCCCTCCGGGCGGCGTTCAAATGCGTGCTCGGTGGGCGCCAGGTCGCGATCCTCGCGCCCACCACCGTGCTCGCGCAGCAGCACTTCGAAAGTTTTCGGGAACGCCTCGCACGCTGGCCCATCTCCGTCGAACTCCTCAGCGGCTTCCGCACCGCCAAACAGAAGGCCACCGTGCGCGCCCGCGCCGCCGCGGGCACGGTCGACGTCGTGGTCGGCACCCACGCCCTCCTCTCCGACGGCACGTCCTTCGGCAAACTCGGCCTCGTGATCATCGACGAAGAACATCGCTTTGGCGTTCGGCACAAGGAACGCCTCAAAGAGATGCGGACGGAGGTCGATGTCCTCGCGATGAGCGCGACGCCGATTCCACGGACCCTCTACCTTGCGCTGGTAGGAGCCCGCGACCTAAGCGTCATCGAGACGCCGCCCCGCGAACGCCTGCCCATCCGCACCATCGTCCGCAGCTACGATGAGAAACTGGTCCGCGATGCGGTGAAGGCCGAACTGGCCCGCGGTGGCCAAGTCTTCTACCTGCACAACCGGGTGGAAACTATCCGGGCCGTCGCCGAACGCCTCGCCGCCCTGGTCCCCAAAGCGCGCATCATCGTGGGCCACGGCCAGATGGGTGCCGGTGAACTGGAGGAAACCATGTCCGCGTTCGTCGCCGGGGAGTACGACATCCTTGTCTGCACGACCATCATCGAGACCGGCCTCGATATCCCCAACTGCAATACGCTTATCATTGAAGGGGCCGACCGCTTTGGCCTCGCCCAGCTTTACCAGCTCCGTGGGCGCGTCGGCCGCTTCAATCGCCAAGCCTACGCCTACCTCTTCCTACATCGCCATGCGGCCTTGGTTGGCACCGCCCATCGCCGCCTCTCGGCCATCCGCCAATACAACCAGCTGGGCGCGGGCTTCCGCATCGCCATGCGCGACCTCGAGTTACGTGGGGCGGGTAACATCCTAGGCGCGGCCCAGAGTGGCCATGTCGCGAACGTCGGCTTCGACCTCTATTGTCAATTACTTCGCCGCAGCGTCGCCAAGCTCCGCGGCGACCGCGGCGCGGGCGTCGACCGTTGCGAGGTGAACCTCGACTTCATCGACCACACCCAAGCGACCCTTGGCGTCGAGCAGGCCAACTCCAGCGCCGGCGAGGGCCCGTTGCTCACGGCGACGCTTCCGTCGGACTGGATTCCCGAAACCCGCTTACGCATCGAAGCCTTCCGCAAGGTTGCACTGGCGACCGATGCAGCGGAGGTGGCCGAACTCCGGGCCAACCTCACGGACCGCTACGGTCGCCTGCCACCAGAAGCAGCGGCTTTTATCCAATTAGCGGAAATACGCTGCTTGGGCGAAGCCAAGGGTGTCACCTCCATCTCCACCGATGGGTCGACCCTCCGCTGTCTGCAAATCAGCCCCGGCCGTCCCCCGGAGCCCATCTTGGTCGGAAATCGCTTTCCCCGCTTGACCGTGAAGGACCCCCTGCGGAAACTCACGGAAATCCGTGGCTTCCTGTCGCGGCTGTCCGCACCTTCTGGCTCATGAACGCACTTTCTCTCTCCTGCCTCCTGCTCGGTGCCGCCACCGTGGGCTTCGCGCAAGCCCTGCCGAAGACGCCAGAGGAACTCGCGGCCGCCAAGCGCTGGACCGAACTCAACGTTGACCGTATCACCGGCAACGCCAACGGCCAGCCGATCACTCTTTCGGACTTACGCCGGCAGCTCGAACCCTTCGTGAATGAAATCCGGCGCGAGAACAAGTCCGACGCTGAATTCAACAAGGTGATTGAAGCCTACAGCAATGAAACGCTGAAACAGACTACCGACCGTCAGTTGGTCATCGCCGAATTTAAGACCAGCACCGGCAAGGTCCCCACCTCGTATATCGATGGGGACATCGAGGAGACCATTCGCCGCGACTACGGCGGCGATCGCAACCGCTTCGTTGCCTCTCTACGGGGACAAGGACTCACGCCCCTCTCCTACCGTAAGCTGATCGAGGACCGTATTATCTTCGAATACATGGTGGCACAGGTTCGCCGCACGGCCCTCGAAGTCGGCCCGGGCAAGCTCTACGCATACTACGATACGCATAAAGAGGAGTTCACGCGCAAGGAGAGCATCAACTTGCGACAGATCACGCTCATCCAAGGCGCCAGTGAGACCACCGCAGAAGCCAAGGCTCGGGCCGAGGCCTGGGCGGCCGCGCTCCGCGACCCAGCGCAGATCCCCGCGACCCTGACACGCTTCAAAGTCACCGCCCGCAAGCCGCTAACCGCCCCCGGCTTCGCCGAGGTCGCCGAAGCTATCAGCACCGACGACTTCGCCAAGCAAGGCGGCGACACGGGCTGGAAGCCGCTCGAGGAAATAAACGAACGCGTGGTCTCCGTGGTCCGCAAACTGCGCGACGGCGAGGTCTCCGAAGCCCTCCAATTCGATATCCCAGGCAGCGCGACGATGTGGTTCATCCTCAAGCGCGAGGGCTTCAAGACCGCTGGCACCGATACGCTCGACGACCCCAAGGTCCGCCAATTCGTGGAAGATCGTGTGCGGGCGCTGGCGATGAAAGAAGCCACCGAAAAGTGGTTGGCCGAGCTCCGCGCTAAGCACTACGTGGAATACCGCTGAGATGCCCGCAGCACCCTCCGCCTTCCGTTGCCGCGCCTTTCCGCAACGGTCTGCCGGCGTGCTGTTGCACCCGACCGCCCTACCGGGCCCAGGCCCCATTGGGACGCTCGGCGCGGAAGCCCATCGCTTCATTGAAGCTTTAGCCGCGGGCGGTTTCACCTGGTGGCAAGTCTGCCCGCTCGGGCCCACTGGTTACGGCGACTCGCCCTACCAAGCCTTATCCATCTTCGCGGGAAACCCCTACCTCCTTGACCTCCGTGACCTCGAGCGCCGCGGCTTCCTGACGAAGGCGGAAGTCGCCAGTGTCCAACGCGGAACCGACCACCACACGGATTATGGCCGCCTCTGGCATGAACTCCGCCCCCTGCTCAAGCTGGCCGGCAGCCGGGCCGCGCAGGCCCTCGCTCCGGCGGCGAACTTCCAGCAATTCCAAATCGGGCATGCCGCTTGGCTTACGGCTTGGTGTCAATTCTCCGCACTCCGCGAGCAGAATGGTTTCACGGCACCCTCGACTTGGACCACCACAGTGGCCGATGCGACCCTCTGCGCCGAAGCGGCGGCGCTACAGTTCCTCTTCGCCGAACAATGGCAGGCCTTACGTGCGCAAGCACAGCGCCACGGCATCCGCCTCATGGGCGATGAACCCATCTATGTCTCGGCGGATGGGTGCGACGTACGGGCCCACCCGCAACTCTTCCAGCTCGATGCTCTGGGCCGACCCACGGCGGTCGCCGGCGTACCTCCAGACTACTTTGCGGAAGACGGCCAGCTTTGGGGCAATCCGCTCTACGATTGGACCGCCCATGCGGCCGACGGCTTCGCTTGGTGGCAGGCACGCGTGCACCACGACCTGCAGCTTTTTGATGCCGTCCGCATCGACCACTTTCGTGGCCTCTGCGACTACTGGAGCGTCCCCGCTGGCGCGCCCAACGCCCGCGGGGGCACTTGGCACGATGGTCCGGGGCTAGCGTTCACAGTGGCCATGGGCGACTTGCCGCTGGTGGCCGAAGACCTCGGGCTGCTCTCACCGGGCGTGGACCTCCTCCGGAAGGCCTCCGGCCTGCCAGGAATGGCGGTACTGCAGTTTGGCTTCGGCGGATCGGCCGATAACCCGCATCACCCGGATAACGTCACGGCCGACCGCGTCGTCTATACGGGCACGCACGACAATGATACCCTCCGAGGTTGGCTCGCGACCGCTTCCCCGGAGGAACAAGCCAACTTGCAGGAGTTCCTCGGGGCCGTGGACGACGTACCCAGCGCCTTGACTGACGCGGTCCTCGCCACGCCAGCCATTTGCGCCATCCTACCCATTCAGGACCTCCTAGGCCTAGGCACGACGGCCCGCTTTAATACTCCCGGTAACCCGCAAGGTAACTGGACTTGGCGCCTGACCGATAGCGAATTCGCGGCGCTCACCCGCACCCTGCCTGCTTGGCGTCCGCGCTTGGCGCAGTGCCAGCGGCTCAACGCGTAAGCCGGCGGTACTTGGGACGGCGGGGGGTATCGGAGTCCTCGCCTAAGCGACGGCGCCGCGACTCTAGGTAGTCGCCGTAGTTACCTTCGTGCCAAACGAGTTTACCGTCATCCTCAAAGGCCAAGATATGCGTCGCCACGCGATCCAAGAACCAGCGATCGTGTGAAATCACCACCGCGCAACCAGCGAAAGACTCTAACGCATCTTCCAACGCGCGAATGGTGTTCACATCCAAGTCATTGGTCGGTTCGTCAAGGAGCAGTACGTTGGCGCCGGCCTTAATCAACCGGGCGAGGTGAATGCGATTGCGTTCACCGCCCGACATCAGCCCGACCTTGCGCTGTTGCACGTCGCCCGTGAAACCAAAGCGAGCCGCGTAAGCGCGGGCGGGGACAATGACCTTACCGAGGTGCACCATGTCCTGGCCATCTGAGATGGCTTCCCAGAGGGCCTTGTCCGCGGGCAAGGAATCACGCGATTGATCAACGTGCGCAATCTTGACCGTGTCCCCTAAAGTCAGCGTGCCCTTATCGGGCTTCTCTTGGCCGGTGATCAGGCGAAAGAGGGTCGTCTTACCCGCGCCGTTCGGGCCGATAATACCGACGATACCGCCCGCCGGCAGCGAGAAGTTGACGTCCTCCATCAGCACGCGGTCGCCATAAGCTTTCATCAAACCCTTGGCCTCAATCACGGCGCCCCCGAGGCGCGGGCCGGGCGGAATCCAAATCTCCGCCTTACTCTCGGTCTGCGCCTGATCCTGCGTGAGCATCTGCTCATAGGCACGCAAGCGGGCCTTGTTCTTCGCCACGCGGGCCTTGGGCGAAGAGCCCGCCCATTCGCGCTCGCGTTCCATCGAGCGCGAGCGGGCGATGGACTGCTTTTCTTCCATCTCAATCCGCTTCTGCTTTTGCTCGAGCCAAGAGGAGTAATTGCCCTTCCAGGGCACCCCGCGACCACGGTCGAGTTCCAGGATCCAGCCCGCCACGTTGTCGAGGAAGTAACGGTCGTGCGTAATTGCAATGACCGTCCCCTTGTAATTTTGTAGGTGGCGCTCCAACCAGGCCACGGTATCGGCATCGAGGTGATTGGTCGGTTCGTCGAGGAGGAGGATGTCTGGCTCCATCAGCAACAAGCGGCATAAGGCCACGCGGCGCTTTTCCCCGCCGGACAAAGAAGCCACCACCGCGTCAGGGGCGGGGCAGCGCAGGGCTTCAAGGGCCATCTCAATACGCGCGTCTAGGTCCCAGCCGCCCCGGGCGTCGAGGATGGCTTGAATTTCCCCTTGGCGGGCCAGAATCCGCTCCTGCTCCTTGGCGTCATCGGTTTCCGAGACCTTCACAAAAGTATCATCATACTCCTCCAGCAGCGCCTTCATCTCCGACACGGCTTCCTTGACGCATTCAGCGACCGTCTTGGTTTCATCAAGGCGCGGCTCTTGGGCGAGGTAGCCCAACGTGTAGCCCGGGACCGCACTGATTTCACCGTCAAACTCCTTGTCCTCACCCGCCATGATTTTGAGCAAGGTCGACTTACCCGAACCGTTGAGGCCGAGGACGCCGATCTTAGCGCCAAAGAAGTACGATAGGGAGATATCCCGGAAGACCGGCTTCTTCTCGAAGTGCTTGGTCACACCCGTCATGGTAAAAATCACCTTTTCGTCAGCCATGGGGGTGGAGGTTTACCGAAGAACCCCCGGGGGCAAGCGGAACCCACCCCCTCCCCCGCTTAGGGGTCCCGCCTTGACAGGCTCTGCTCCAAGGGGCATATCCCAAGTCCTAGTCACCTTTCCATAAGGTGGGTCCAGTCCGGACCCGCCTTTTTTGTCGCCCATTTTCTCACCACACCACCCGTATACCCATGAGCGTAGACATTAAGCCCTACCTGCAATACCTCGAAAAGGAAAAGAATATCCCCAAGGATGAAGCCTGCGCGCTCATCGCCGAAGCCATCAAGTCTTCCGTCGAGAAGTCCGTCCTCGCGGGCCAAAACATCGAGGTCATCGCCGACCCCGCCACCGGCAAACTCGATGCCTTTGCGGTCTATATCGTCAGCGACTCCCCGTCCGACCCCTTAAAGGAAATCAACCCCGTCGCCGCCACCGCCCTCAAGGCCGACGCCAAGATCGGCGAAGAAGTCCGCCGCCCGATTGCCGTGTCCGACCTCGGTCGCATCGCGGCCATGAGCACCAAGCAGCTCCTCAACCAGCGCTTCCGTAAGATCGAGAAGGACCAAGTCTTCAAGGAGTATAAGGATAAGATCGGCGATATCGTCACTGGCACGGTGCGCCGTAACGACCGCGGCAACGTCGTCGTCGAGCTCGGCTCCGCTGAAGCCGTCCTGACCCGCGCCGAAAGTTGCCAAGGCGAAATCTTCCGCACGGGCGACCGTATCCGCTGCCTCCTCCTCGAAATCCGCGAAGACACCCAGCGTGGCCGGGAATTCGTCCTTTCCCGCGCCCACCCGAATTTCGTCCGCCGCCTCCTCGAGCTAGAAGTCGCTGAAATCGCTGATAAAACGGTCAAAATCGCGGCAATGGCGCGCGACCCCGGCTACCGCACCAAGATTGCGGTCGACTCCTCCGACCCCAAGGTAGACCCCGTCGGCGCCTGCGTTGGTGCTCGTGGCGCTCGCGTCCGCAACATCGTGAAGGAACTCAACGGCGAAAAGATCGACATCATCCGCTGGCGCCCCGAGCCCCTGCAGTTGCTTGAAGAAGCCATCCGCCCGGCCAAGCCTCGCAACGTGCACGTCGACGAGCGTAACCGCCTCATCCACTTCGAAGTCGATGAAGACGACATGCGCATCGCCATCGGCTCCAAGGGTCGCAACGCCCGCCTGACGTCCAAGCTCATGGGCTGGCGCCTCGACATCACGAAGTCGACACGCGCTCCCGAAAGCGTGGACGCCCAGCTCGGCGAAAAGGCCCTGCGCCTCGCCGCTCAATTGCAACTATCGCCTGACCTCATCGCTAAGTTCGTCGGCCTCGGCATCGCCGAACTCGCCGCCTTCAGCGATGTGACTGCCGAAGACTTGGTTGGAACCTCGATCACCGAGGATGAATTCAACACCGTCCTCGCTGCCGTCGCCAAGGCCAAGACCGCTGGCCAGGCCTAAGTCTGGCGCAGACTCCGCTCCCTCTACCGTCCACCCAGTACCTGCACATGACCGAGAAGAAGAAGAAACCCGAAGCAAAGAAGGCCTCGACCACCCAGCGTTACAGCGACGTGGCCAAGGAACTCGGCCTCGAGGTCAAGGCATTGCTCGCCTTGGCGGACCAGTTCGTAGAGGCCCATCCGGACTTCAAGGACCTCGTCTACGCCGAAGGCAAGAAGCCGGCCGCCTCCAGCAATTTCAGCAAGTTCTACCGCGATGACTTCATGAAGTTTGCGGCGGACAAGTTGCCCAAAAAGGAAGAGCCCGCCCCCGTGGTCGCTCCGGTGGTCGCTCCCGTGGCCGCCCCCATTAAGCCCGTGATCGAAGCCGCTAAGCCCACCGCACCGGCAGCTCCGACTGCTCCGGCCGCCGCTAAGCCTAACGTCCCGCCAGCCGTCCTGCCTCCGCGCCCCGCCCCCTTAGCTCCGCCGCGGCCGACCGCGGGCCCCGCTCCGGTCGTCCCGCCGCGTCCCGTCGCCCCGCCGACGACTCCGCGCAACGAACTGCCTCCCATTGTCATCACGCCTTCGCAGCCCCCAGCTGCGCCGAGCCGCCCCAGCCCCCTCCCTCCGATCGTCCGCCCGCCGGCTGCACCGGTGGTCACGCGTACCGTAGGTGGTGCCGGGCAAGTCGCCCCAGGCAGTAAGGGTGCCGTCACGGTCCGTCCGCCCATCGTGGTGCGCGACTTCGCCATCGCCCTCAACCTCAAGCCCTTCCAAGTCATCGGCAGCCTGATGGAGTTAAACAAGGTCGTCAGCGTCGCTTCAGTCATTGAAGAAGCCGACGCACGGAAGGTCGCCGAGAAGCATGGCTACGTCCTCGAGATTCGCCACCGCGGCGAAGGCGCTCAGCCCGTCAAGAAGGTCGAAAAGAACACCGACGACGATCCCGCCCTGCTTGCGGTCCGTCCGCCGGTCGTCTGCGTGCTCGGCCACGTCGACCACGGCAAGACCACGCTCCTCGACTACTTCCGCAAGACCAACGTGGTGTCCGGCGAAGCCGGCGGCATCACCCAGCACATCGGTGCTTACTCCGTCAAGTACCAGGGCGAGAAGCCCGAGTACAAGGGGCGCACCGTCACCTTCCTCGACACGCCAGGTCACGCCGCCTTCGCCAAGATGCGCGAACGTGGCGCCTCCGTTACGGATATCGCCGTCCTCGTGGTGGCGGCCGACGACGGCTTCATGCCGCAGACCGAAGAAGCCCTCAAGTTCGCCCAGAAGCATGCCAGCGCCATCGTTTGCGCCGTGAACAAGGTGGACGCCAAGGGCGCCAACATTGATCGCGTGAAGCAGCAGATGCAGCAGCGCGGCATCACCCCGGAAGACTGGGGTGGCGAAACCATTACCAACGCTGTCTCCGCGCTCAAGGGCACGGGCATGAACGAGCTCCTCGAGTCGATCCTCCTGCAGGCCGAAATCCTCGACCTCAAGGCGAACCCCAAGTGCGCCGCCCAAGGCGTCGTCATCGAATCCCAGATGGAGACCGGCCGTGGCCCAACCGCGACCGTCATCGTCCAGAAGGGCACCCTCAAAGCTGGTGACTCCTTCGTCTGCGGCGAAACGTGGTGTAAGGTCCGCGCGCTCATGGATGAACGCGGTGGCCGCATCCAGAATTCCGCTCCAGGCACCCCGGCCCTCGTGCTCGGCTGGGACGCCGTCCCGGCTCCAGGCACGAAGTTCCAGACCTTAAAGAACGACCGCGAAGCCCGCGAACTGGCCGAAGAAGCCGCCCTCGCTGGCCGCAAGGCCGCCGAAGCCCAACAGCAGGCGCCGAACACCGGCGCTCGCCCTGGCATGACGGACCTCGAACGCCTCATGGCCGCCCTCGCACAGGATAAGGAGAAGATTCTCCGCGTCCTGCTTAAGGCTGACGTCAACGGCACGCTCGAAGCCCTCGAAGGTTGCCTCCGCGAAATCAAGTCCACCAAGGTCCGCCTCGACATCGTCGGCGGCTCCGTCGGCCCGATTACGCAGAGTGACGTCCAGTTGGCCGAAGCGGCCCGCTCCATCATCGTCGGTTTCGACACCAAGATTGAGAACGGCGTCCAAGCCCACCTCAAGCGCACGGGTGTCCGCATCGTGACGCATGACATCATCTACGAACTCATCACCTTGGTGAAGGAAGCCATGTCGGAGCTCCTCGACCCCGAAGTGCGCGAGAACAAACTCGGTGGCGCCGAGGTCCGTGCGGTCTTCCCGCTGGGCAAGGAACACAAGGTGGCTGGTTGTATGGTCACCGAAGGCCTCGTCCGTCGCCAAGCCAAGGCTCGGCTCGTCCGCAAGGGCCAGATTATCCACCAGGGCCCCGTCGAGACGCTCCGGCGCTTCAAGGACGATGCTTCCGAGGTCAAGGCCGGCTTCGAGTGCGGTATCAAACTGGGTGGCTACGATGAGTACCTGCCAGGCGACATCATCGAAGTGGTCGAGATGCTCCAGGTCCGCCCCAGCCTCTAAGTCATGTCGCAGCGCCAGCTCCGGGTAGCCGAATTGATCCAGCGCGAAGTGTCCGTCGCGCTCCGGCGCAATTGGATTACCGAATCGGCGTTGATCACGATTACCCGCGCGACCGTTTCGCCCGACCTCCGCCAAGTGCGGGTGGGCTACGCGGTCTCGGGCGGTGACCCTGAAAAGAAGGCGGCGCGTATTTTCTTGAAGCGTATCCGGCGCGAACTGCGTGCCGCGGTCAGTGGCATCTTACAGATGAAGAATGCCCCTGAGCTCATCCTCGCGGAGGATGACGTCACGGGCGGCGTCGCGCGCGTCCAGGCCCTGCTCGACGAGATGTCACGCAAGGATAAGCCGGCCACGCCCGCGGATGCCGACGAGTAAGCCGCGGCGGCCTTAAGCCGTCGGCGCGCCGACTTCCGGAAAATCACGGAGCGCTTCGCGCACCGCGGTGGCACGACGGCTATCCCGGCCATCGCTATCGAGCTCCGCGCCTTGGCGGGCTTGCACATGCGCCGGCTGCCCTTCGATCATCAGCCGGTCGACGACATGGCGCCGTTCCTCGGGCAAGCAACCCATGTCGCAGGCTAAGCGGAGATGCGAAAGCATATTCATCGACTCCGCGCTGCTCAGCAGGCGCGCGTGGCGGAGCAGCCCGAGCGAACGCGCGAGACGGTCAACAAAGCGCTCCCCTTCTTCCTGGGCCAGCTTACGCCGGGCGTTCCATTCTTGCTCAACTAAGGTTTTCACCCAACCGCCGAGGTGACGAAGGATTGCGTCCTCCGACAACCCGAGGGTCTGCTGATTCGAAATCTGGAAGATATTACCGGCCGCTTCGGTGCCTTCGCCCAACCAGCCGCGCACCGCCAAGCCATCTTGGCTGAGGGCACGCGTAACCTTCTCGATATGTCCTGCGAGGCAGAGCCCGGGCAGGTGCACCATGGCCGAAGCACGCAGGCCCGTGCCGACGTTCGTGGGACAAGCGGTTAGAAAGCCTAGCTGATCCGAGAAAGCGATCCCCAGCGACGCGCCAATCGCGTCGTCGAGTTGTTCGGCAATATTCCAAGTACCGCGCAGGTGCCAGCCCGCCTTGACGACTTGGATGCGGAGGTGATCCTCTTCGTTCACCATGACCGAACAGGTCTGGTCGCGGCTAATGACGGCGGCGCCGCTCTTACCTGAGGCGAGTTCCTTGGATACTAAGTGACGCTCCACCAACACGGCCCGGTCGAGGTCCGGCAGGTCGCCCATCTTGAAGACATGCGACTTCCGGAAGCGGGGCAACTTAGTCAGGGCCTCGAGGCAACGCTCGGCAATTTCCTTCCGGTGGGCAGGCTTAGCCCAACCCGGAAAGGGAAACCCTTCGAGATTGCGGGCGAGGCGCACGCGGGTGCTGAGCACCACGGCCTGCTGGGCACCCAGCAAGTGGGTGAGCTCATTCTCGTCGGCGAGGATTTCCTGAACAGACATGGGTTTAAAGGGTAGCAAGTTGGGCGGCGATGCGGGCAACCTCATCGCGAAGCTTCGCGGCGGCCTCGTAATCTTCCGCCGCGATGGCAGCGGTCATTTCCTGCTGCGCTTCGAGGAGGCGATGGCGGAGTTGTCCTAGTGGAACCGTTCCGGCGGGGGCCCGACCGACGTGCTGGGTCTCATGCTGCACCTTGGAAAGAAGGCCACCGAGGGCCACCCCGAAGACCTGCCAGCAGGACGGACAGCCCAAGCGGCCGCGGCGCCGAAACTCGACGTCGGTGAACCCACATTCGGGGCAAGTGATGGCTGGAGCAGGTGTCGCGGCATTGACCGCATCGGCGAGTTTAAAAACCGCCGCATCCCCCGCCCCGCCCTTGGCGGCACAGGCCTCGCAAAAATCCACCTTCGTCACCTTACCCTGGACGATTTGGGTCAGGTGGACGGTCGCGACGGCGTCGCAGACGGAGCACTTGAGC
>CAIYEN010000280.1 GCA_903925205.1 uncultured Opitutia bacterium
CCCCGTGCCGGTAGCCGTGTCGTCAAAGAGCACCCGGTCCGAAGGAATGAAGTTCGTCGCCGTCCCTGCCGTCTCTAAGGTCCAGTTATTCGTTCCACCCGTGCCAACGGCGGTCCCGGCATCCCAGACAGAAGAGACGTTCCCCTTCCATCGGAGCTGTTCCACGAGGTAGTTTACCTGTAACTCAGGGCGCTTATTGACGTCGGTCGCGCCTGGGCCGTTAAAGGCCCAACCATCGCTGCTATTTCGCGTGCGAATGAGCCAACCATTATTGGCGGTCCCATTCTTCCACGCGGTGATGTCCGCGGTGACATCAAAAAGGCTGTTGGCGCCCTGCGGCAGGGAACTCGGCGAGGAGGTCACGGCAGTGGCTACATAGTCCGTGCCCGAAACCGGGCCTTGGTAAGGCCCACCCACCGGACCAAAGGAATCATAATTGGTCGTCGCATCCCATGCGGTAATCATTCGATACAGGTTGTAGGCGCCACCGGATTGATCGTTGGACGCCGTCCCCGTATTGACGACAAACCATGCTTTGGAAATCGTGGCACGCGTCGGGACCTGCGATTTGGCCGATCCGAAAATGCTCCCGCACTTGATCAACGCCAACAAGTCCGGACTGGCCGCGTCCCCTGGTAACGAATTACTGGTAGCGCCGTCCACGGTGACCTTCGTTGACGCCGTAGTGATCTGGGTCACCGCCACCACGCCGAGTGCGGGGTGTTGGGTGGTCAGTCCCGTAAAACCGACGTACCCGTTGACGCCGTTCTTAAACGAAGTGGTGTTACCGTTCGTGACGTAGGTCACCGAAAGAATCGGGCGATTAGCCACCGTCGTGGCCGCGTCACCGTTGACGCGTAGGAGGTCGGCGACCTGGGACTGGACGACAAAGCCGTTATTGGCGTAGGCGCCGGTCAACCAGCCCTGCAGGGCATAGGTGACGTTGGCTGAATACGAAGCATTAAGCGTGGCGGGGCTCGTGAGCGCGGTGGGCAACTTAGTCAGGCCGTTAGCGTAGAGCGGACCGTTCACCAATAAGGTGGTCCCCACGGCGGCGACACCTGAAAAGGAAACCAGTGAGCTGGCGGTCGTGAAATCAGCCAACATCGGAGCTACCGTAATCCCAGCGGAAGTCGCGGCGGCATTGTCGCCCGTGGTCGCGCCGACCTTCAGGGTCAACGTCGCGCTCAAAATCGTCGCATTCGTCGGGATAAAAGCGGCACCCGTGCCAAAAAGGCTATCGAACTTAAGGAAATACTGAGACTCGGCCACCGTCGTGCCGTTGTTCATCGCAACTTCGCCATAGGCAACATTGGCGGTAGCCGTGGTGGCGGTCAGGTTGCGATCGACGGCACTCAGATAACCCGCCGTGCCTTGCTGGAAGGTAATGGTGGTCTGCGCATAGGCACCGACTGGCAAGGCCGCTGCAGCCAGCAAGAGTCGGAGCGTCTTGCGAAGGGAGGTCGGGCACTTTTTTCCTGAAGTCATGACCGCCGTAGATGCGGCCTTTGACCTAGGTGGAAACCCTCAATAAAGACCCGTCCTAAGATGTCTCCCGGCCGACACAGGATAGACTCAGTTCACCCAACCGACACTATCTAGAGACCCAAACCTCACCTCCAAAATTTGACTTCCGCCAAACCTGCGTTCTTAGCGTAGCACTTTCGTCAGGGCCTCACTCCAGCGCTGTGCGATCTTCTCGGCGCCCGGCACATTGGGATGCACGAGGTCGGCGATGGTGTCCTTCGCCGGATCAAAACCAGTTGCGAGGTCCACAAGGTAGACAGGCTGCTCCGGACGATGCAGTTGCTTGACGAGCAGCGCGAGCGCGGTGTTAAGCTCCGGGATGTAACCGTACTTCGGCAACTTGCCGCTGGGGATGACTTGGGCGACGAAGACGATGGTCTTAGGATTGAGACGCCGGGCCGTGGTAATCATTTCGCGGTGTGCAGCCACGATACCCGGGACCGGTTTCTCCTCAATGAAGTGGTTATGGCCCGCCTGTAACATGAGCACATCGGCGGGCTGGGCCTTCAGCTTGGCTTCGAGAATCGAAGCGAGGTATTCCGCGTTCTTGCCGCCATAGCCTTCATGCCACAGCGGGCCCTGCGGGGTCGCGGTCTGCTGGGAACCGACAAAGACAAAACGCACGCCGGCAGCCTGGAGCTTCGCCGCCAACGGAATCCGATAGGCCGCGAAGGTCTTGCCGCCTTGAGTAATTGAATCCCCGACAGCCATGATGCGGGTGGCGGTGGCCTCGGCGGCAGAGAGACCGCAGGCCAAGCAAAGGCAGAGGAGTCGCAAGACCATGGGCGAAATCAGGCGAAGAACTTTAGGAACTGCTCGGCCACTAAGGCCATCCCCAAACCCGAGAACCCGATAAGCGTCTCGGTGATCGTCCAAGTGCGCAGGGTCTGGCCAACGGTCAGGCCTAGGCATTCCTTGACCATCCAGAAACCGCTGTCGTTGAGGTGGGACAGGAAGAGCGACCCGCAACCGATGGAGATGACCATGAGCTCCGGGCTGGTGCCAGGGTGGGCCGCCAGCACCGGCGCGATGAAGCCTGATGCCACGGTGATAGCCACCGTCGCGGACCCCGTGGCGACGCGGATAAAGGCCGAGACGAGCCAGCCGTAGACCAAGAGCGGTAGCCCGGCCTGGGCGGCCAATTCGGCCAGCTGTTTGGCGACGCCCGCCTCCCGCATCACGAGGGCGAAGCCACCGCCAGCGCCCACGAGGATTAGAGTCATGCCGATGCCGGCCACGCTTTGCTCCGAGAACTTCAGGAGCTCAGCGTTGGAACGACCGCAACGTCGGCCAAAGGCCCACATCGCGAAGAGCACCGAGAGCAAGAGCGCCATCACGGGATGACCAATAAGTAAGGCGGCCTTACCGAGGGGAGTCTCGGCGGCATGCAAGAGTTCGGTGGCGGTACCACCGAGGAGGAGAATGACCGGCAACAACACCGTGAACAGGGTGAGACCAAAGGACGGCAAGACCTGCCCCTCCGAGACCGAGGGCACAAAATCAGGCGTCGCCACGGCCACGCGTTTGACCGCCATACGCGCGAAGAACGGGCCGGCGATGGCCGCGACAGGAATACCGAGCACGAGCGCCCAGAGAATCACCTTCCCCATGTCGGCATGGAGTTCCTTGATCGCGATGACCGGGCCAGGATGCGGTGGCATGAGGCCGTGCATGACGGACAAGAACGAGAGCATCGGCAGCACCAGCAGTAGGAACGGCTTACCGGTCTCCTTTGCCAAGGTGATGACAATCGGCAAAATAAGCAATAGGCCGACAGCAAACCAGGTCGTCATGCCGATGCACAGCGCCAGCAGGATGATGCAGAGGCCGATGCGGTCAGGGCCCAAGGTGGAGATAAAACGCTTCGCGAGAACACCCGCGCCGCCAGACTCCGCGAGGAGCTTCCCGAAGACCACGCCCAAGACGATGATCGAACCCGTGCTGGCTAAGGTGCGACCGAAGCCCGTCTGAAAGGAATCGAGCACGCCGGCCATCGTCAACGGGACGACACCTGGCACCACCAGCTGCGTGGCCACGACCATCGCCCCTAGGGCCAGCGAACTCAGCAGCAAGGCGATGAAAGGGTTAAGCTTCAGCCACGTGACGAGGCCGACCAAGACGGCAATGGCGAGGAGGGCGTAGAGCATCGTGGAAAAGTTAGGCCTTGGGCGGGGCAACGGTGGCGCGGGTGGCGCCCGTGCTAATACCGCCGTCGACGAGGAGCGTCTGGCCGGTCACATAACGGCTTTCCTCGGCAGCGAGGAAGACCACCGGTCCGGCGAGGTCGTCCGCCGCTCCGGGACGCTTGAGCGGGATCCGGTCGCACAGGTACTCAACCCATTCCTTCTGCTCGTAGAGCACCGCGTTCTGGGCGGTCTTGAACCAACCCGGGGCGAGGCAATTCACCGTCACGCCATGGCGGCCCCAATCGTCGGCCAAACTCATCGTCAGCTGCTTCACGCCACCGCGGCTCGCGCCATACGGGGCGAGGCCGGCATAGCCCGCAACGCACGTGACCGAGCCGATGTTGATGATGCGGCCATAACCGCGGGCAATCATGCCCGGAGCGACCGCCTGCGCGGTGAAAAACGTCCCACGCAGGTTTGTGTCGAGGATGGTATTCCAATCCTCCCAGGTCACTTCCAGCGCGGGCTTACGGATATTGCAGCCCGCATTATTCACGAGGATGTCAATGCGGCCCATCTGGCGCTCCACCTCAGCGACGGCGGCTTTGATGCTGGCGCCATCACGGACATCGAGGGCGACTGCGCAGGTGCGCCGGCCGAGGGCTTCGATTTCCTTACGGAAGCCATCGAGCTTGGACGCATCGCGACTGGACATGGCGATATCGGCGCCAGCCTGCGCAAGGGCACGGGCGAAATGCTGACCGAGGCCGCGGCTGGTGCCCGTGATGAAGGCGACCTTGCCGGCGAGGTTGAAGAACGGGGAGGACATTAGTTCTGCGGGGCGAGGATGACCTTCATGACGCCCGGGGCGCCGGCATAGAGCTTAGCGAACCAATCGGCCCCCTGTTCGAGCGGGGCGACGGCGGAGATGATCTTATCGACCTTGATCTGTTTGGTCGCGAGGAGCTCGATACAGCGCGGAATCTCCCCAGCGGATGCACACGAGCCCTGCAGACGGAGCTGGCGGGTGACGACGATTTGCAGCGGGAGTTCCGTCTTAGGCGAAAGGTTACCCACCAGCGTCACCGTGCCGCCCTTGCGGACCGCATGGATGGCAGAGAGCACGGTGGCGTTGAGGCCCACACACTCGAAAGCCGCATCCGCGCCCTGCCCCTTCGTGAGGGACTTAACGAATTCGGTCAGGTCACCGCCCGTCTTGGCGTTGAAACGGTGCGTGGCGCCGAGCTCGCAAGCGACGTCCAAGCGGGCATCCTCGGTGTCGACGGCGATCACCTGAGCGAAGCCGGCAATCTTGGCGGCCTGCAGCGTCAACAGCCCGATCATGCCCGTGCCGACAATCACCGCAGTATCGCCGGGGGCGCAAGGGGTGAGGCGCACGGCGTGCACGCCGACCGAAACGGCCTCGATCATGGCGGCCTCGTTGAAGCCTAAGGTATCGGGCAGGACGTGCACGATACGGGCGGGGACGGTGACGAATTCGGCAAAGGCACCATGACGGCGGTAGTCGCCGCAGGAAACGCCGAGGACCTGGCGGTTATCGCAGAGGTTCACGTCGCCACGTTTGCAATGGACGCACTCGCCGCAGAAGACCGTGGAGTCAAAAGTCACGCGCTGGCCGGGCGCGAGGTGCTTCACTTCGGCACCGACGCCGGTGATGACCCCGGCGGCCTCATGCCCCATCACCAAAGGCGGGATGCGCCGGCCCGTCGAACCATCGTAGCCGTGAATATCGGAACCGCAGATCCCGCAGGCCTTGACCTGGATCAGGACGTCGGACGGGCCACAGACCGGGTCGGCGACCGTCGTATAGGACATCTGTTTATATTCCGTGAGTAGCAGGGCCTTCATGGGTACACCCCCTTTATTGGGTGGGTTCTGACCACGAGCAAGCCCAGCCTCTTATCCCCGCGGTCCAGGCCACAAAAAAGCCCCGGGGTCTCCGGGGCTAAGTGGTCGGCTTGGCGGCCGGCTTACTTCTTATCGCCGCAGCAACCCGAGTTGGACTCGGTGGAGCAGCAGGAACCAGCGGAGCTGTCAGACTGGCAACCGCACGTGCAAGCAGCGCAGCAACCGCAGCCACAGCACTTCTTCCAAGCCTCATAGGCCAGGAACAAGCAGGCCAAAATCGAGAAGATCACGACGGGGTCCTTGAGACCGCCGAACATGAACTGATGGATGCAGGCGATATTGAAGACGATCGCACCGATGATGATGAGGCCGAGGCAACGGAGACGCGGCAGGACGAGGAGAAGGCCACCAGTGATTTCCAGAATCTTCACGAGCTTAAGGTAACCGGTGCTGTACATGGCACCGATGAAGGCCGCAGCTGGGGAACCTTCGGGCGGTTGCGGGATGGCGATGAAGTGGAAGAAAAAGTTCAGTCCGTGAACGATGAAGATCGCGCCCAGGAGGGCGGCGACGATGTTAGCGGCGAGTTTCATAGGTGGGTGGCGTGTATGGTTGGAAAAACTTAGAGGGCCTTGTGCGAGCCGTCGCAGAGGGCACCCTTCTGGGAGTGCTTGCAGGCGCAGAAGTAGACAGTGCCGTTGGCTTCAGCCTGATAGGGAACCGGGGCGAAGGCCGACCCCTTGTGGGCACCATCGCAGAATGGCTGGGTCTTCGAATGGCCGCAGGAACACCAGTAGTAGGTCTTGCCGGCTTCGACGAGGACGGGGAGTGGAGACTTCTGTGGGCTATGCGGTGCGGACATGACCAGATACTCTCCTTCGACAGGCCTTACGCAAGGTCGAACAAGAGCGCTTCCACCGTCCCAGTGGAGACGAATTCGAAGCGGCCAGCCTCTTCGGAACTCACCGCATCGCCGGGCTGTAACTTCACGTCACCAACCGTGACATCGCCAGCGATCAACTGAAACCAAAGGCCCCGACCCGGCGCTAAGTCGTGCCCGACGGTTAAGGCCTTGGCGGATTTCACGCGGTAGACGTCCGCGTCTTGGCTGATGTGCGCCGAGCCCTCGCGGCCATCGTGGGAGATAATGAGCACCTTCGGTGCGGCGAGCTGCGGTAGCGTCGGCGTCCATTCGGCATACCGCGGCTTCAGGCCAGCCCGGTCGGGCTGAATCCAGACCTGCAGGATCTGCAAACGTGCTTCCTCGGAAGGGTTGAATTCGCTGTGCTTCACGCCTGAACCGGCGCTCATGACCTGGATTTGGCCGGGTTTGACCTGCGCGTGGTTCCCCATGCTGTCGCGGTGCTCGATGGTCCCCTCGAGCACATAGCTAAAGATCTCCATATCGCGGTGGCCATGCGGGGGAAAGCCGCCACCGGGGGCGATGATGTCCTGATTGATGACGCGTAAGGACCGGAAGCCCATGTGCTTCGGGTCATAATAGTCGGCGAAGCTAAACGAGTGCCAGGTCTTGAGCCAGCCATGGTCGGCGTGGCCGCGCTCGGCGGAACGACGGGTCTGCAATTTCATCGTCAGTATTTATAATCAAAAAGGGCCGAAAGTCGACCCGGCCGCAGGTAAAAACTGCGACCCGGCCTTGCCCCGCCGCCAAACTTAGCCAATTTGGCAAAGAATCCTAATGAAACACCTCACCCTCACCGCCCTCGCCGCCCTCGCTAGTCTCAGCCCGCTCGGCGCCGCCATCGTCGAAAAATCCGTCGAGTATAAGTCCGGCGACGTCGTCTGCGAAGGCTGGCAAGCCTATGACGACGCCCTTGCGGGCAAGCGCCCCGCGATCCTCGTCGTCCACCAGTGGACGGGGATCAGCTCACACGAGAAGGCCGCGGCCCATCAATTGGCTGAACTCGGCTACAATGTGCTCGTCGCCGACGTCTACGGCAAGGGCGTGCGCCCCCAGCCGCCAGCGGCCGGACAGGAAGCCGGGAAATACAAGAAGGACCGTACCCTCCTCCGCGCCCGCCTGACCGCAGCGCTCGACGTCCTCAAGCAGGACGCCCGCACGGACGTGACCAAACTCGCCGCCACCGGCTATTGCTTCGGCGGCACGTCTGTCCTCGAACTCGCCCGTAGCGGCGCCGACCTCAAGGGCGTCGTCACCTTCCACGGTGGCCTCGACTCGCCCACGCCAGCCGATGGTAAGAACATCAAGGGTAAGGTCCTCGCACTGCATGGCGCCGACGACCCCTACGTCCCAGCGAAGGACGTCGCCGCCTTCGAAAAGGAACTCAAAGACGCTAAGGTCGACTACAAGCTGATCAAGTATCCGGGCGCGGTGCATAGCTTCACGCACAAGGAAGCTGGCAACGACAACTCCAAGGGAGCAGCCTACAATGAAGCGGCGGATAAGGCCTCATGGTCGGAAATGAAGGCCTTCCTCGCGGGCCTCTTCGGCACGAAGTAACCTTTCAACCCCGGCATTTAAAAGCCCCGGCGACGCGAGTCCGCTGGGGCTTTTTATTTACCAGCGGGAGTCCTTACTTCAGGGGACAGCCCGAGGTCAGCTTTTCGGGAGCACTCTTGAAGTTCACCTCCGCGGGCGGCGTGCGGCCTTGGCGCGAGATCAACCGAGAGAGCTCCTCGAGGACGGTGGCACTATAGCCCGGGTTGGACTTCACGACGGCGCCGGCACTGGAGACTAGGATGGTCGAAGCGCTGCGCTCGGCCTTGTAAGCATTGATGACCTCGAACTTAGGATCAGCCACGACCGTGAACTGCGCCTGGGCGGCAGCGGACCATTTCTCGGCCACGGTGGAGTCGGCATTGATAATGCCCACCACGCGGAGATGGGAACCATACGCCGACTGCAGCTGGTTGATGAAGGCCGCCGCATCGCGCGAACACGGGCATTCCTTCTCGATAAAATAGAGCAACGTCGGGCGACCGGCGGCATTAGCCGTCAGGCTCGTGGGCTTACCAGCGGCGTCGGTCCACGTGAAGTTCGGGGCGGAGGTCCCGGTCTGCTTGGCCGCCGTAGCGACGAGCTGGGCGGTCAACGGGTGGTCCATCTTCGGACGGAAGACAATAGCTCCGGAAGCGTCTTTCTTGAGCGCGGACGGGTTCTTGGACACCAGGAACTGCCCCATCATGCCGCCGTCTTCGTGGTTTGCCATGTGGCAGTGGTACATGAACGCATCGGTATCGCTGGCGAAGTCGTCGAACTTCGCAATGAACGTCACCGACGCCCCGCGCGGCAGGTACGCCGTATCCTTCCAACCCTGCTCATACTCACCGACGGCGCGATCACTCCGGCTCACAATCTTGAACTGCACATCATGAATGTGAAAGGCATGTCCAAAGATATTATTATTCGTCACCGTCCACGTCTCGGTATCGCCGAGCTTCACGACTTGGTTCACCTTGGTCATGGCGAAACTCAAGCCATCGAAACTGAATGTTGGGCGCCCCCCCGCCACCGCGAGCTTACGACGGACCGTGACTTCGGAGTCGGCCGGGAAGTGATTCTTCGTGAGGACCTCGGGAATCTTCGCGAGCTTCTGCGCATTCGCGGGCCCGATGTTAATCTTGAGCACACGGAAATCACCGTTGTTCAGCAAACTCCCGTTGGCGCCGCCACTGTCGGGCTCGCCGCCGGGAAAGCCGAAGGGCTGATTGGAGTTATAAGCCATCAGGTCGAGTGAACCGCCGACCTTGTCGCCGCCGAGGTTCACCAAGATCTCGGTACGTTCACCGACCACGAGCGTGACCCGCTTCATCGGGATGGGCTTATCGATGAGGCCACCGTCGGTGGCGATCTGGTAGACTTCACGGTTATCCGCGAAGCCCAAGATATACCCGCGCTCGATTTCAGCGTTCAAAATCCGGAGGCGGACCCACTGGGCCGGCAGTTTCGTCTGGGCGTCCATGACGCCATTGGTGAGCAGGTAATCGCCGTATTTATCGTTATCGCCGTCGTAGCTGAACTGGTTGCTCGACGTGAAGCGGCGGCTCGTCAGCACCACGGGGAGGTCGTCCACGCCGTAGGTCCGCGGCAGCCCGAGTTTGGCCTCTTGCGGGTCGCGCACAATGATGAGACCGCCCGCGCCCATCGCGATTTGCTTCTGCGTCAGCTCATGCGGGTGCGGGTGATACCAATACGTCCCGGCGTTGTTCGCCACCTTCCACGCGGGCGACCACGTGCCGCCCGCCGCAATCGTCTGATGCGGACCACCATCCATCGTCGCGGGTAAATGAAAACCGTGCCAATGGACCGTCGTCACCTCCTCAAGGTTGTTCTTAAAATTGACCTGCACCGTTTCGCCCTGGTTGAAGACCAGCGTCGGACCCCAGAAACTGGCGCCGTTGAAGCCCATCGTCGTGGTCGTGCCTGCGAGGAACTTCCGCGTCGACTGCGTCAGCTCGAGGTTAAAGGTCTTCCCTTCGACCAGCGGAGGAATCCACAGGTCTTGTAAGGGGCGATTACTGACGACGACGCCCCCCGTACGGCCTTTACCACCGCCACCGCCGGGACCTTTCCCACCACCGCCAGGCCCCCCTTGCCCGGGGCGCTGCGGGCGTTGACCTGGACCAGGTCGTTGCGGCGGGCCGCCGCCGTCTTCAGGACGAGGTGGCCGGCCTTCGGGGTCGGCGGCTTGAGCCCACCCGGAAGACGTTAGGCATAACGCCGCGGCGAGCGGGAGCCAAAGAAAGTTTCGGAGAGGGGACCGCTTCATGGATTTCGAGAGTTTGGGTGACATCCTAACAAAAACGAGGTTAAGCCGAGATTAAGCCTGCATCATGGCGTTTCCTAAGGTGAAGCGGGTGCAAAGCCTGTTGCCCGCCCCTGAAAACCCTCCTACTGCAGAGGCACCCCACTATGAAGTCTTTGCTGTCCTTCCTGTGCCTGACCGCTGCCGCCTCGGCGCAGACGATCTTAGCACAGCCTTACCTCCAGCCCGGTCCCCAAGGCGCCCTCGAAGCTACGGACGAGCTGCGCGTCCTCTGGGTCACCGACCAGACACCGGGGCGCTTCACCGTCGAGTACGCCCCTAAAGGCTTCAAACTCATCCCGGCGAAAGTTGAGTCGGCCCCCATGGACTTCACCGCACCCGCCGCCAAGACCCCGGTCACGCAAGAGAAGGACCAGCACTACATCCGTTATACCGCCGCCCTCCCCGGCCTACCGCTCGACACCACATTTACCTACGTCGTGAAGTTGGACGGCAAGGTGGTGCGCGAACAGACGACCCACACGCGGGTCAGTGCGGGTAAGCCGACGCGCTTCATCATGATCGGCGACCTCGCCGACGG
>CAIYEN010000281.1 GCA_903925205.1 uncultured Opitutia bacterium
GTTGAGCTTGATGCCCATGAGTCCGGCCTTCTCGCGGTTGATATTCACCTCAAGCGCCGGCGCATCGAGGGTCTGGGCGAACTGGATGTCGCGAAGTTCGGGGATCTTGGCCAGCTCGGCGCGGATGGCTTCGGCGTGGGCGCGATTGTCCGCCATGGCGGGACCGCTGACGGCGATCTCGATCGGGGTCGGGGCGCCGAAGCTCATGACGCGGCTCACGATGTCGGCAGGTTCGAACGAAAGACGGACGTCAGGCAGGGCGACGCCGAGCTTACGCCGGAGGTTCTCCTTGGCGGCGTCGAGGTCGACCTTGGCGCCAGCCTTGAGCTGGACCTGCAGGGTGGCTTCGTCGGTGCCGCTGTTCCAGGCGTGGATCAGGTTGACGGGGTAGTTGGGCGCATGGACGCCGACGAGCCCGAGGGTGGTACCGACGTTTTCGGCGCCTAGTTCGGCCTTGATGATGCCGAGGGCCTGCAGGGCGATCTGCTCGGTCTTGTCGAGTTTGGTGCCGGCGGGCGCACGGAGGCGCACCTGCAGCTGGCCGTTATTCGCGCTGGGGAAGATTTCCCGACCAAGCTTGGGGCCGAGCAAAGCGACGAGCACGAGTCCGCCGATGAGTCCGGCGAGGACGACGGTCTTCTTGCGCGCCAGTACGCCGTCGATCAGTCCCACATAGCGGGCCTTGAGGCCATCGAAGAAGCCAACCTGATGCGTGGAGCCGTCCTTGAGGAGCCAGATGGCGAGGACGGGTAGCAGGGTCGAAGAAAGCACGTACGAGGCGATCATGCTGAAACCGACGGCGAGTGAAAGGGGCAGGAAGAGCGCGCGGGCCGAGCCTTCCATGAAGAGCGAGGGTATGAAGACAGCGACGACGCACGCCATGGCGAGGAAACGCGGTCCGGCAGTCGCACGGATGGCGTCGCGGACGGCGAGGGCGACGGGACGGCCTTTCTCACGTTCCTGCTGGATGGCCTCGATGGCCACGGTGGCTTCGTCGACAAGGATGCCCACGGCCAAGGCGAGCCCGCCTAAGGTCATGAGGTTGATGGTCTGGCCACACAGCCAGAGGCCGAGCACGGCGGTCAGCAGCGCCAAGGGGATGTTGATGACGACGACGAGCGTACTGCGCGCATCCCGCAGGAAGACGAACACCATGAGGCCGGTGAGGACGGCGCCGAGCAGGGCTTCGAGGAAGAGGTCATTGATCGCACGAGTGACGATGGGGCTCTGATCCATCTCGTAAGAGACCTTGATGTCCGCCGGCACGGCGGCTTGGAAGACGCTGAGGTTTTCCTTCACGAGGCTGACGACCGAAAGCGTGGAAGCGTCGGAGCGCTTGGTGACAGGGATGTAGACGGTGCGGCGCCCGTCGACCAAAGCGTAGCTGGTCACGGCATCGGCGCCGTCGACGACCTGGGCGACGTCGCGGATCAGGATCGCGGGGTTCTGGCCGGGGCGGATCGGGACGTTCTCGAGGTCCTTGATGTTCTTGACGGTGGAGTTGACGGGAACGAGCAGGTTCTGGTCGCCCAGCGTGAGGTTACCGGCGGGGGTGATGACGTTCGCTCCGGCGAGGGCGGCGGCGACTTCTTCAGGCGTGACGCCGGTACTACGAAGGCGATCCGGGATGAGATTGACGAGGATGCTGCGCGCGCTGCCACCGAAGGGCGGAGGTGCGGAGACGCCGGGCAAAGTGGCGAAGAGCGGACGCACGGTGTTCAGCGCAGCGTCCTGCAGCTGGGCGACCGTTCGGGTCTCGCTTGCGAAGACGAGCTGGCCGATGGGCACGCTGCCGGCGTCGAAACGCATGACGAACGGAGGCACGGTGCCGGGCGGCATCATGGCGCGCGCGCGGTTCACGTAGCCGACGGTCTCGCTCATGGCCTGCGACATGTCCGTACCCGGATGGAACTGGAGCTTCATGATCGCCGCTCCCTGGATGTTCTTCGATTCGACGTGTTCGATGCCGGTGATATAAAGGAAGTGGTATTCGTAATAATACGTCAGGAAGCCTTCCATCTGCCCGGCTTCCATGCCGCCGAAGGGCTGGGCGACGTAGATCGTCGGGACGTTGAGGGGCGGGAAGACGTCCTTGGCCATGCGATTCAGGCCGAAGAGGGCGGTAAGCGCCAGGGCCACGATCGCGACGACCAGGGTGACCGGTCGACGCAGGACCAAGGAAAGGAAATTCATAGGGGGACGTTAGGATAACCGCCGTAAGTGACAAAGGTTTCGATTATATGACGATAATGTCAATGGGCCGCGATGCTTCGCATTGCGTGGGGGTCCGCTGGCATGGAGAACTGCTGCGAAACCGAGGCCGTCGCAGGGTAGGGACGCGTCGGCGACGCGTCCGCCTGTCTCGTGGTAGGGGCAGCACCGCGTGCTGCCCTAGTTGCCGCTGCCTCTCTGTGTTCCCAGCCGCCAACCGCTAACCGCTAATACCTCGCGGCTCCGCCGCGCAGGGTAGGGCGGCGATTGCCATCGCGTCCGCTGCATCGGGTA
>CAIYEN010000282.1 GCA_903925205.1 uncultured Opitutia bacterium
AGCCGCCACGGTGGCCCCATGACGGCGTTGGTGGTGTTCGCAGCGGCTACCCTTCTAGCTGTGCTTTTGGGGCTTGACGACTGACAACGACGGAGCCACGGACGGCTCCGCCATCCGGCGTAGATCGGACTTGCTGTACCGCTCAAATTCAGGCGCACAAAAAATATGCTTCTTGGTGCTGAAGTCGCCCGACGACAGCCGCCCCATATCTAACCACCCGGCTTCCTTCATGCTGTGCAATAGTGCCTGTTGCGGAACTTTGCCTCCAGGCGCACGCGCCGCCAGACGGTCGCAAACGGCATGGAAAGGCGACGCGATCACGCCACGGGCAAACTCATCGCTACGCGTGCGGATCAACTCGACAAGGTAGGATTCCGCGTTGCTCCGGGCGCTTTCAAGCATAGCCAGCTTGGCTTCCGTCATGGGCGGTTCTGCCTTGGGGTCGAACTTGGACACGTCGCGGGCGTAAAGGTACGCCGCCACGGCATGATACCCGCCTTTCATGGTCTGCCAATCCCACAGCGCGCGGGACTCGGGTTGCGTCAACTTAGGCGCGGAAGTCCACAGAACGAACCAACGACGGTCCTCGGCGGACAGGGAGATCGCTTCGCGGACGTTCGAGAATGCGATAAAGAGCAAGCGGTTGACAACCTGGTATACGTGCTGGCCCTTCTTTTCGACGTTAATAAACTCGGGGGGCGCGGCAAGCAGGGGCTTCAGGACGTTTTCCAGCGCCATGCGATCCTTGGCTAGAGGCTGGCGAAGCTCGGCGATGCTGATGACCTCGGCCTCATACGAGTAGCCCCAGCGGCTTGTGAGATCCTCATTCTTCATGTCGGAGCAGTTGGGCTTCCCGCCCATTGCCCAGATGAACGGGGCGATGGCCGTGTCCTTACCCGCCCCGCCCGTGCCGGCGAACAGCACGGCGTGGTTGATCTTGACGCCGGGATTTTGCAGCTTGAATGCCAGGACGTTGAGCAAATGCTCGCGCTCGAACTTTTCAGGGATCAGGTTCTCAAGGTGGTTGAGCCACACTGACGGGTCACCGCCGGGGGTGATAGCCGGGCGACCGTCGCGCCAGAGGTTGCCGTAAACGTGACCGCTCAGGGACACCAGTACGGAATCGCCGGGGCTGTAAGTGACGCCCCGCAGGGCGTAGGAACCGCACGCCACGCGGTTCTGGTCGAAGTAAGTACCGGCTTCGATCAGTCGCGCACTAAAGGCGGACTTGCACTCGGTGCCACGGTACAAAGCATTGAAGGTGGGGCGCGAAATGCTGCGCCGTTCCTCTAGGTCAAAAAAAGCATCGTCGGACTCAATATACGCAAACCGGGTAAACCACGCTTTACGCTCGACAAGCGCCCGTTGTTTCTTCTCGACCTCGGCGACGACCTCGGCAGCCTTGTCGGGGTACGCTTCGGTCGGGGCAATCTTCTGCATGACCTGGGCCATCCGTTCGGCCAGCAAGGTATCGCGCAAGCCATACCCGCACTTAGGCCCGCCTTCCTCCTCGACCCACCGCAAGAACCGCTCGCTGTTCCAGTCGCCGCAGTGGGAGTGAAAGCAATGGTAGGCGCGCACGGTGGGGTTGTAGCGGCCCACCGGGTTGCCGTCGCTATGCTCCGATGCGTTGGGGCAGACGACGCCCGCCCAACCCTCGGCATTGGTCGGCTCGGCCAC